>DASSZQ010000132.1:0-60711 GCA_035702755.1 Solirubrobacteraceae bacterium
CACCCGTGCGTTCTCCCGCGGGCAATGGGAACCGGAGCCGTTCTGCACTGCTCAGATCGATCGCGAGTCGCAGAGCACCCTGCGGATCTCGGCGCGCTGAACCTCGTCAGGGTGCAGCCCCCGTCGGAGCGTGGTTGGCGCCACGGCGCCAACCACGCCGATCTCGGCCTCCGCTACCCTTGCCTGCGGCGCGAAGTCCTCCGGCGGCCCTTGGCCGCTGGGAGCGCCTGCAGCGTCAGGAAGTACCGGCTACGCCGCTATCGTCTAGGGGACTAGGACGCCGCCCTCTCACGGCGGAAACCCGGGTTCGAATCCCGGTAGCGGTACTTGCGGTGTCTCGGCGAAGAAGGGGGTTTGCCGGCCGGGGACCGCAACCGCAGGGCCACGCCCGCGGCGCGATGCCCGGGCCACCGGCAGCGGCCCGCAGAGCTCTGCGCGGCGGCATGGGCGCGGATGTTGGCATGTACATCCGTTGGTTCCGCGACGGTGCCGGTCACGCTCTGACCCGGTAGCAGTCGAAAAACCGGTGTCTGCAATGCCGCGCGCCCACGGCGCACCCGTCAGGTGGCGGGTGTGTCCATTGGCGCATCGAAGGAGCCGCCATGCCTGATCTGCCCGCCCCATTGGTCCCAGAGTCCCCGCCGCCGTGCCAGCTGCATATCGTCCACCGCGAGGCGCAGCGAGGCTGGTGCCTGGTGGAGGTGGCCGGCGAGGTCGATCTGTCGACCGCCCCGGTCCTCCACGCTGCGCTGGTGGAGTTGCTGGTCAGCCATGGCTACCGCCGCTTTGTGCTTGATCTCTCCGGCGTCGGACACCTGGATTCGACCGGGATGGGCGTGCTCACCGCGTTTCGCCAGCGGCTGGGATCCGACGGCGAGCTGAAGCTCGCGTCCCTGCAGCCCAACGTCCTGAACGTGCTCACCCTGACGGGCCTGGACCGGACGTTTGAGATCTGGCGCGGAACCCACGCGCCGCTGCCTGTGTAGCGGCTGGGCTCAAGGACCCGCGGTCCCGCGGGAGGGGGTATTTGCGCGTCAGCCCTCAAGGTGCGGGCGGAAGCGGTCGACAACCCAGGTAGCTGCCGCCCAACCGCGGCAGCGTCCAGCCTCTCCTCCTCCAGAAAGCCTCCGGCCGCTGGGAACCGGCCGGGGGCTTTCGCCTTCTCTGCGTGATCACACCCCGTCCGGGGGTACCTATACCTTCCGCGACTGCGGCGAGCCCCCGTCCCCCGTAAGCGCCGCAGGTCAGCAGGAGACATCGGTGCCGGGTCCGACCCGGCGTGCCCCGTGCGCATCTGGTTTCACATCATCCTCGCGATGGCGGGTGCCCACCTGTCCGGTCTGGGGCGCACCGAGTGGGCGATCCGGCATCAGGTCAACACGCAGGTGGAGCGCTACTACCCCCACGCCGCCGGGGCCTTCCGCCAGGCTCCGGGCACGCCGATCGCGTTCGGCCGCGACGGGATCCCGGTGTTCGTCAGCGGGCGCCTTGGCGCCGTGCAGCGCGCCTGCCATTCGGCAGTGTTCGTCGGCTGCCACAGCTTCGCCTACGTCAACGGCGCGCGGGTGCCGTGGATCGTCATCTACGGGGGCGACCTGTGGTCGATCGCGCTTGACCACGAGATCATCGAAACGCTCGGCGACCCGTGGGACAACGGCGTCGAGCTGTGCGACCCGGTTGAGAGCGACACCTACACGTGGCACGGCGTCTACCTGTCGAACTTCATCAAGCCGTCCGGGCGAGCGGCGATGCGCTGAGGATCGCGGCGGCCGGGTGCCGGCTCAGGCCGCCTTGGAACGCCGGCGGGCGAACGGCTTTCGCTCCTGCTCGGCCTCTTCCAGGGTGCGCTCGATGAGAACGTGGTCTCGTCCCCCGCCGATCACCTGGCCGTAATTGAGGAGGCTGACGATGACGACGCCTCCGACGGCGTTGCCCACGGTGGCCGCCGACAGCCAGTAGAAGTAGTGCCCCACCGTGACATGCCCGGCGAGCACGCTGCAGAGGATCTCGGCGCTGCCGGCGACGCAATGGGCGAGGTGGGCGGCGCCGACGACGAACGTCAGGAGCCAGATGAGGGCGACCTGGGCGATGGTGAAGCGGCTGGCCGTGACCACCCAGGCGACGAGCGCGATGATCCAGCCGCCGGCCACGCCGGCCCAGAACACATGGCTCCAGGAGCCCTGCGCGGCCTGCAGGCCGAGCTGCTCCAGCGCCGCACGCATGCCGTGGTCCAGCGCGCCGGTCTCGACCATCAGCAGGGCGAAGACGAGCGCGCCGGCGACGTTCGCGGTGAGCACCACCGTCCAGAGCCGCGCCGTGTTGAGCAGGTGACGCCGGCGGTCGAGCACAAGGATCACCGGAAACAGGGTGTTCTCCGTGAACAGCTGCGCGCGACCGACGATCACCGCGATGAAGCCCAGCGGATACAGCAGCGCAACCACCAGGGACCGCCACTGCCCAAGCCCCAGCTGAGCGGCGATCGTCGCCGAGCCCAGTCCGCTGAGGCCCATGGCGATCCCGGCGGCCAGCCCGGAGAATGCCAGGCCTGCCCCAGACCGCTTGAGGTCCTCCTCGCCGACCTGAGCCGCACGGCTGAAGATCTGCGCTGCGGTCAGCCGTGACCCTGGCGCTTCGCTGTCGGTTGTCGTCGACACCACCGCAGGAGTACCCGGCTGGCCGGGAGCCGATGCACCGCACGCGTTTCGCCCATGCCCGGGCGTCGCGGCCGTTCATCCGTTTGGGGTGATGACGGCCCTCGGTCCACCGCCGAGGCTGGGTGGCGGCGCTCAGATGGCGCCACCGGTCCGGCGGCGGCGCAAACCCGGCCGCGACCGGCCTCACAACCCTCAAGGAGGCGCGCCGCATGGCGACATTGGTAGCGATCGGCTATCCGGACCAGGGCACGGCCGAGCAGGCACGGGAGACCGTCAACCAGCTCGAATCCGAGCTGGTCATTCAGGCGAGCCAGGTAGCCGCGATCTCGCGAGACCTGGAGGGCAAGTACCACGTCCACACCACCCATGGCGGCGCTGAGGCCGGCAGCGGCGCGGTCTGGGGCGGGTTCTGGGGGCTGTTGTTTGGGCTCCTGTTCTTCATCCCGTTCGCCGGGCTGGCGATCGGCGCCGGGATGGGAGCGCTCTTCGGCCACCTCGGCGAGAAGGGAATCGACAAGGCCTTCCAGCAGCAGGTGCGCGACTACCTGCAGCCCGGAACCTCGGCCCTGTTCATGGTCATCGAGCAGGTGACCCCTGATAAGGCGATCGCGGCGCTTTCGCAGTACGGCGGCACCGTGATCAAGACGTCGCTGTCCGAGGCGGACACCAAGCGGCTGCAGGAGGCGCTGCAACCGCCGTCGCAGGCCGGCGCTACGGCGTAGGCGGAAAATGACCGGCGGTCAGACGGCCGCCGGTCAGCGACCGCCGGTGAAACGCCTGGCGGTCAGCGACCGCGCACAACGAAGCGGAGACCGCCCCGGGGTCCGAGCGTGGGGGTGGTCGCCACCTGCGGGTCGCCGTCACCGAGCGGCTCCAGCCGCAGCCGGCGAAACAGCACGGCCGCGATCGCGCGCACCTCATACTCGCCAAAGCGCTTGCCCAGGCACATCCGCGACCCGCCGCCGAAGGGCACATAGGCGCCGCGGGGGAGAGCGGCCTCGCGCTCCGGCAAAAACCGGTCCGGGTCAAACCGGAACGGGTCGGGATAGAGCTGAGGCAGGTGGTGAGTGGCCCAAGAGGAGTAGTGCACGCCGATCTCGGCCGGGATCCGGACGCCGGCGAGCGTGACCTGACGCGTGGTGCGGCGCGGCCCCACCCAGGCGGCCGGATACCGCCGCAGCGTCTCCTTGAGCGAGCGCTCGAGCACGGGAAGGGCCTGACCGTCGAGGTCGGCCGCGGTGGCAGGACGAGACCCCAGGACGCCGTCGAGTTCGGCCTCGACGGCGGCGCGTGCGGCCGGGTGGCGCCCCAGTTCATGGGCGAGGAACGTGAAGGTCGTCGTTGTCGTGTCATGGCCGGCGAACAGCAGCGTGATCGCCTGGTCGCGCACGATGCGGGTGCTCAGCGGCGCACCGTCGCCGTCGGCGGCACCGAGCAGCAGGCCCAGCACCCCGCGGCCCGGGTCGCCCCGGCGGCGGCGCTCCTCGATCTCGGCCCGGACGGCCAGGTCAAGCGTGCGCCGGGCGGCGATCGCCCGGGCCAGCGGGCCCCGCGGGGTGGGGAGCATCTGCCTGAGCACGGGCTCCCCGTGGATGGCCAGTGACGCCTCGAAGGCGGCCGCCAGCGTCTGCTCGCGCCCGCCGGCGGCCTCCATGCCGAGCAGCCCGCGCAGCGCGATGCGGAGCGCCAACCGCCGCGTCCAGCGATAGATGTCGACCACCTGTCCCGCGGGCAGCGCCTCGGCGGCGGCGACCGCCTCGTCGATCATCGTCTCCGCGATCCCGGACACGTACTCCCGGTGAAAGGCGGGGAGCATGAGCATGCGGAACGCGCGGTGGTAGGCGCCGTCGGTGTTCAGCAGCCCGTCGCCAAGCAGCGGCCACAGATCCGCAAACCGGCCCTCCCGCCACTGGAACGCGTCGAAGTCGCTGACCAGGATCTGGTGGTTGACCTCGGCGCCGATCGCCCACACGATCGGCTCGTGCAGCAGCCGGATGGTGAACACCGGCCCGTAGCGCCGCTCGTGTTCCAGCAGCAGCCCCAGCGGGTCAGCGATGATCCGCCGCGTGTGCGACCAACTGGGTGCCGTGCTGCCGGCCGGCAACGGCGCGCTGCGCCGGACGCGCCGTTCCCGGCGCACGTCGTCGGCGATGCGCGCCACCAGTCCCGTCTCCATCGGCTGCGGGGCCGGGGCGGCGACGGGGCGGGTGGGGATCAGTGTCTGTGCAGCGGTCATGTGTCTGGGCCTCCAGTCCGAACGCTACCGCCGCCATGCGAGCGCGTACAGGACGGCGTTCCCGGGGTTGGTGCGCCTGTCGTAGATCCCCGCAGTGCTTGAATGGCGGGCGCAGGCCAACAGCGCTGACGGCCGTCGGCGGCGACACGGGAGGGGAGCGTGAGCGAGACGCAGACGAGCACCCAGGACGCGCGGCAGACGGAGCCGGGCTCCGGGACTTCCGGGCAGACGGAGCCGGGCGCGGACGCCGGGGGAGAGACGGGGTCCTGGTTTCCGGTTCCCGGTGAGTCTGAGCTGCCGTCCGAGCTGCAGCGCCTGTTCGCGAAGGCGCGCGAGCGGCTCGGCTTCGTTCCCAATGTGTTTCGCGTCTACGCGTTCCGGCCGCAGCGCCTGAGCGCGTGGTTCTCCCACTTTCGGCTCCTGCACGAGCCCACTGACGGTCTGAGTGCGGCGGACCGGGAGATGGTGGCCGTCGTCGTCAGCGCGGCCAACGGGTGCCTGTACTGCCTCGTGGCTCATGGCGCCGCGCTCCGCGACCAACTGGGAGATCCGGTGCTGGGAGAGCGGATCTCCTACGACTGGCGGCGAGCGGATCTCGACGGCCGCCGCCGCGCGATCTGCGCCTATGCCGAGAAGCTCACCCTGAGCCCGCGGGAGGTGACGCGTGACGACCTCCAGGCGCTGCTGGACGCCGGACTCTCGACCGAAGAGGCGTGGGACGTCGCCGAACTGGCGGCGATGTACAACCTCACGAACAGGATGGCGATGGCGACGAACATGCTGCCCAACGCCGAGTACAGCGGTCAGGCGCGGCCGAGATAGCTCCCGTTGGGGGCGGCGGCCGCGGTGTCCACCGGCCGGCTCGCGGTCAGCACGCACGCCTCCGAGACGACCCGGCGGGTAAAGACCCCGTCAAAGCCGGCGCTCTGGGCCAGAGACTCCCACCGGCCGACGGGCAGCGGCTTCTCGCCCAGCCGCAGGCTGAAGCGCCAGACGTTCTTGGCCAGGCGCCACCACCCGGCGGGCCCGCGGCTGAGCATGCCGATCGCCTTGCTCTGAACGATCTGGCGGTTCTCGGCATCGAGCCCGCGGCCGAACATCATGTCGCCGATCACAAGGCGCCCGCCCGGCCGCAGCCAGCCATACGCGCGCCGCAGCAGGTCGGCCTTATCCGCGTCGCGGAGATGGTGCAGCGCGTAGTTGGTGACGACCAGGTCAACGCTTCCGGCGTCGAGGTCCAGGCGCTCAAGCGGGGCCAGGACGCTTGTGATGTTGTCGACGCCGCTGTCCTGCGCCTTGCGCTCCATCCGCGCGATGAGCGGCGCGCTGAGGTCGACCCCCAGCACCCGGCGGCAGGCCCGCGCCAGCGGGATCGTGACCTGGCCGGATCCGCATCCCAGGTCGACGGCGACCATCTCCGGGGACGGCTGACACGCCTCCAGCACGGCCTCGACGACCTTCGACAGGCCGGCCGAACCGGCGTCGTCCCAGGTGTCGGCGCGGTGGTTCCAGAGGAGGCGCTCGCGGGTGACGGCGACAAGCTGCATCGGCGACAGGCGGCGCGAGACGGTCGCGACGGGCTCCGGACGCGCATCCGGCTGCGCGCGCAGCTGCCGGTCGGACTCATCGGCTGTTCGGTTGGCCACGCGGTCTGTCTCCTGATGCGGCCGAGGGGGGGATGGGTTACCGTCGCCGTCAGCTGCCCTCGGTCCGTCCAACAACTGACGTCAGCGCTCCAGCGTCCGCTCGGTTCCTGAAGTGACGGTCAACCGCAAATGAGACGGTGCTTACCCATCCTGTCCCGGGGCCATGCATTTCTGGATGAGCGCGGCATCGCGCGTTCGCGGCCGACGGCGGCGCCGGTCCACCCAGGACAATACCCTCCGGTGTCGCAGATGAACGTCCTCCGGTTTCGCTGATGAACGCTCAACGTCGCCCGCCGGCCGCACGGCCGGCCCCCGGGCGGGACCGGCGGCCCACGCGTGCCGCCGTCCGCCGCCGCCGGGTCGGAGCCCTGGCGCTGCTCCTCGCGGTCGCGGTCGTGCTCGGAGTGGCCCTCGCCGCTCTCGGTGGCAGCGGGACAAACGCGGGCTCCGGGGCGCCGGGGCGCCACGCCGGCAATCGCGCGGGCCAGCGGCCGCCCGGGGGCCAGAGCGTCAGCCAGACGGCGTCCAGCCACACCACCTCCACCACCTCCTCCAGCGAGACCCACCACGCCCCGCGCGCGGCCTATCGCGTGGGGATCACCCAGATGGTCCTGAACGAGCCCTCCTCACCGGCGATCGCCACCGGGCATACGGCGAGCGGGCAGCCGGTCCGGGTGCTGCCGACGGTTGTCCGCTATCCGGCACGGGGTCTGCCTGACGGCTCGTCCCATCCCGGGGCGCCGCCGGACACGGCCGACGGCCCCTTCCCGCTCGTTGTGTTCTCGCAGGGATTCGATATCTCCGCTGAGGCCTATTCCGGCCTGCTCAACGCGTGGGCGAAGGCGGGCTTCGTCGTGGCCGATCCCACCTATCCGGACACCGACCCTGCCTCACACGAGACCGTCAACGAATCGGACATGGTCAACCACCCGGCCGACCTGCGATACACGATCTCCTCCCTCCAGAGCGCCGGACACGACCCGCATAGCGTCCTGAACGGCCTCATCGGCAACCGCCTTGGCATCGTCGGCCACTCAGACGGGGGAGACGTCACCCTGGCGGTGGCCGCCAACACGTGCTGCCAGGACCACGGCGTCGATGCCGCCGTCATCCTGTCCGGCGCCGAACTGGCCGGGTTCGGCGGCAGCTACTACAGCGGGGGCAGCGTGCCGCTGCTGGTGGCCCAGGGCAGCGCCGACACCATCAACATCCCCGGCTGCAGCGCCCAGCTGTACGACGGAGCACCTCAGCCGAAGTACTACCTCAACATCGCCGGCGCGGAGCATCAGCCCCCGTATATGGAACCCGGGCCTACGCGGGACGGGGTGGCCCGCACCGTGATCGCGTTCCTCGACGCCTATCTCAAGAGCGAACCCAAGCGGCTCCAGGCGGTGGCCCACGGAAGCGGCCTGCCGCCGAACGAGTCGGTGACATCCGCGCCGACGCTTCCCGCCGGCACGAGCACGGTGTGTCCCGGCGCGCCCTGAGCCGGTAGCGGCATGTGAACGGGCTCTCATGCCCGCCTTACGCCAGGTTGACATGGGCGCCGAACACTCGAGGTCAGTGCGACCCCGTCGCACCCCGGCCCCCACCAACCCACCCTTATGCTCACAAAGCTTGCCCTTCCCGCCGCGATGCTCATGGCTCTTGGCCTCTCCGCGTGCGTGGGCTCCGGCTCCGCCAGCAGTCCCACCGCCCACGCCGGGGTCCTGGCCGTGCCCGGCGCCAGCTCGCGTCCCACCCGGATGTACACGGTGCGCCTGTCCGGCACGGCCGAGACGACCCACGGCGCTCCCCAGGGCCGCGGCTACGCGATCATCGCCTTCCACGGCCCGTCCCTCGTCTGCTGGCGCTTTGCCCATCTGCACGGCTTCCTTGACGCCACCGCGGCCCAGATCCACACCGGTGCGGGCGGGAAGTCCGGCCGCAGCCTCCTGGGGCTTGGGTCCGGGCCGCGCCTGCACCACGAGGGCTGCGAGCCGATTCACGCGTCGCTCACGCGGACGATCTGGAACCACCCGCAGCGCTACTACGTCAGCGTGGCGAGCACCCAGTATCCGCGGGGAGCGGTCCGGGCCCAGCTCTGACGCTCCGCGGCGGGCGCGGCTCAGCGCCGGGTCGCCGGCAGGCCGCACGCCGCGGGACCCGCGCCTCAGGGGCGGGCGCGAAGGGCGAGGATCCGCGCCGCCGCCTGCTCGGCCGACGGGCGGCTGATCCGGCGGTGCGCGATCGCGGCGGCGATGGCATGCATCGCCTGAAGCCCGATTGTGGGGGAGTTGCGCGCGGGGTCGACGGCGGCGCACAGGATGAGGTCGGCGCCCGCCGCTGCCGCCTTGACGCTCCGGGTGGCGAGGTTCCCGTACGGGGTCACGGCGCCGGCGTCGATGCCGTCGGTGATCGTCACCCCGCGGAAGCCGAGGCGCCCGCGCAGCTCGCCCTGGATGATCGCCGGCGACAATCCGGCCGGCAGACGGGGGTCAAGAGCGGGGTAGACCGCCCATGAGGTCATGACCAGCTTGACGCCGGCCGCGATCGCCTGACGGTAGGGCGCCTCGTCGACCGATCGCAGCGTCCCCGCCGGAACGGTGAGCGTGACCGGGCGCAGGTCGGTGTTCTGGTTGACGGCGGCCGCGCCCAGCCCCGGGAAGTGCTTGGCGGTGGCGGCCACCCCGTGCTGCTGCTGCGCGGCGATGAACGCCGCCGCCAGTGCGCTCACCCGGGCCGGCCGGCTGGAGTATGAGCGCTGGTACTCGTCGATGAAGTTGCCGGGCGTGCGGTAGATATCGAGCACCGGGGCGAGGTTGACGTTCATCCCCGCCCCGCTGAGCGTGCGGGCGGCGCCGGCACCGGCCAACCGGGCCAGCCCCGCTCCGCGCGACCGCGCGCCGATCTGCTTCTCCGAGAGCGCCGGCGGCCCGGGGAGGCGGCGCACCTCGCCGCCCTCCTGGTCGGTGAGCATGAGCAGGCGCCGGTGAAGCGGGCTGGCGAGGCTGGCGCGCTGGAGCTCGGCGATCACCCCGCGGATCTGCCCGGCACTCGCGACGTTGGGGCCGAAGAAGATCACCCCGCCCGCCTCCCCGGCGCGGATCGCCGACAGGAGCGCGGCCGGGGGCCGCAGCCCGGCGTAGGCGTAGACGATGCGCTGTCCGGCGAGCTCGTTGAGCGTGAGCCGCCTCGCCCGCGCCGGACCGGACGGCCGGGCGACCGCCACCGACACGGCGGCGAGTGCGAGGACGGCGAGCAGGCCAAGACCGATCAACCGGCGCCGGGGGGTCATGAGCGCCAACGCTAGCGGCTGGGGCTCCGGACCCGGGCCGGGCGCAGATTACGATCGAGACGATGCCACAGGCGACCTCAACCACCGACGCGGGGCTGCTGGCGCGCGCCCCCTCCGGCGGCCTGGTCATCGCCGCCATCGCCTCGGTTCAGTTCGGCGGCGCGCTCGCCGTCCAGCTGTTTGCCACGGTCGGGCCCGCCGGGGCCGTCCTGCTGCGGCTGGTGTCGGCGAGCATCGTGCTGCTGGCCGTCTCGCGTCCGACGGTGCGGCGCGCCTCCCTGCCCCGGCTGCCCCTGGTCGCCGCGTTCGGCCTCGTGCTGGCGGGCATGAACCTCAGCTTCTACTCGGCGATCGACCGTATCCCGCTGGGCATCGCGGTCGCGCTTGAGTTCGTGGGGCCGCTGGCGGTGGCGGTCGCCGGCTCGCGGCGGCGCATCGATCTGGTGTGGGTGGCGCTGGCGGTGGCGGGGATCCTGGCGCTCACGCGCGGCGGCGGCCGGGGCGGGATCGACGGGCTCGGTGTGGCCTTCGCGCTGCTGGCCGGCTGCTGCTGGGGGGCGTACATCCTGATCAGCGCGCGCGTCGGACGCGCTTTTGAGCGGGGGACGGGCCTCTCATTGGCGATGTGCTGTGCGGCGCTGGTCTCTCTGCCGGTCGGAATCGCCGCTGCCGGCCACCGGCTCCTTGACCTCCGGGCGCTGGCCCTCGGCTCGGCGGTGGGGATGCTGTCGTCGGCCATCCCGTACTCGTTTGAGCTGGAGGCACTGCGCCGGATCGCCGCGCCCGTGTTCGGCGTGTTGATGAGCCTGGAGCCGGCGATGGCGGCGCTGGCGGGGCTGCTGGTGCTCGGTCAGGGGCTGAGCGCGCGGGCGCTGGTGGGCATCGCGCTCGTCATCAGCGCATCGATCGGGGCCTCCCGGAGGTCCCGCGAGGCGCCGACGGCGGTCTGAAGTCAAGACACCGTAAAGCAGTGGACGTTGCGTCGATCACCCGGGCGCGGAGGCTGTCCGGACTGGCGCACAGCTGACATATCAGTTGGACAGAACGTATTGCTGATTGGTCGCATCTACCGCTACTCTCCGCCTCCGGCCACCACTGCGCACAACGGCCGTCGGACAAATTGGAGGAAGGGAACCGGATGGAGACACCGTCTGTCACCGAGCAGGCCCCTGCGGGCACGCCGTCGGCGCCGCCGGAGCTCAAGCGGGGAGCGATCAGCTACCTCAGCAACATCGTCATCGGCGTCGCCTCAACGGCACCGGCGTACAGCCTGGCGGCGACGGTTGGCTTCTTCATCCTGATCAGCGGCATCGGCGTCCACAGCCCCGCCGTGGTCATCGTCTCCTTCATTCCGATGCTGTTCATCGCGTGGGCCTATAAGGCGATGAACGCCGTCGATCCGGACTGCGGGACGACGTTCTCCTGGGTCACGAGGTCCATGGGTCCCAGCATCGGCTGGGTCGTCGGCTGGACGGTCGTCTTCTCAGACATCGTTGTCAACGCCAACCAGGCGCAGATCGCCGGCAGCTACGGCTTTCAGCTGTTCGGACTCGACAACGCCGCCAACAACACGCTGGACGTCACGATCCTCGGTGTCATCTTCATCATCCTGCTGACGTGGATCTGCTGGAAGGGCATCGAACTGTCCGCGCGCACGCAGCAGATCCTGCTGGGATTTGAGTTCTCCATCCTGGTGATCTTCGCCGTCGTCGCCCTCATCAAGGCGTACGCCAACTCGCCCACGCATTCGCTGCATATCCAGGCTGACTGGTTCAACCCGTTCGCGATGAGCTTCGGATCCCTGGTGGAGGGGATGCTGCTCGGAGTCTTTCTCTACTGGGGCTGGGATACCGGCGTGTCGGTCAACGAGGAGAGCCAGAACTCCTCGTCAGGTCCCGGGCGCGCCGCCGTCGTCTCAACCGTGGTGCTCATCGGCATCTACCTGCTGGTGACCGTCGCCTCGCAGGCGTACGCGGGCACGGCCTACCTGGCCAAGAATCCGAACGACATCTTCGCCGGCGGTCTGGCCAAGGACGTGCTGGGCAGTCTGCACTTCCTGCTGACGATCGCCGTGCTCACCTCGGCGACCGCGGCCACCCAGACGACGATCCTGCCCGCGGCCCGGTCGGCGCTGTCGATGGCCCGCCGGGGAGCCTTCCCCAGCCGTTTCGCCGAGATCCACCACCGCAACCTCGTGCCGGGGTCGGCGACGATCTGGGCGGGGGTTCTGTCGGTCGTCTGGTACGTGTTCATCGTCAATGTCTCGACGAACGTGCTCGGCGACTGCGTCGCCGGGCTCGGCTTCCTGGTCTGCATCTACTACGGGTTCACCGGCTTCGCCTGCACGTGGTTTTACCGCCACCAGCTGCTGAAGTCCGCGCGCAACCTGTGGGTGTTCGGCGTGATGCCTACGCTCGGCGGCCTGATCCTCATGGGCATCCTGGTGCGCGGCGCCATCTACTACGGCCATTCGGTCAATGACTACAGCGCGCCGTTCCTCGGCCTTGGCGTGCCGGACTGGATTGGGATCCTCGGTGTGGCCAGCGGCGTGGTGCTGATGCTGGTGCGCCGGGTCACCCGTCCGCGCTTCTTCCGCGAGCGCCGGCTGGTGTACGGGGACAAGATCGAGGTGGTCACGCCGGAGGCGGATTTCGCGCCCGCCGACTCGATGCTCTAGTCTCGCGCGCAGCGTGATGTCGCAGGCGCCGTCGTTCTGGCTGCAGCAGTTGGGACCCATCCGGCGCCGCCCGGCGCTGGACGGCGTGGTTGAGGCCGACGTGTGCATCGTCGGCGGCGGCTTCACGGGGCTGTGGACGGCGTACGAGCTGCGCCGGGCCGATCCGTCCCTGGAGGTCGTCGTCCTGGAGGCCGAGCACGTCGGCTTCGGCGCGTCCGGGCGCAACGGTGGCTGGGTGCTCGGCGCCATCTCCGGCTCGCGGGCCACCTGGCGCCAGCGTGGCGGTCCGGATGGGGCGCGGCGGATGGTCCGGGCGATCCGGGAGACGGTCACGGAGATCGGCGAGGTCGTCGCGCGCGAGTCGATCGACTGCGACTGGAAGCACGGCGGGTCCCTGACCGTCGCGCAGTCCGACCCTCAGCTGGAGCGCCTGCGGGCCGCGGCCGCTGCGGAGCGTGCCGAGCTGGGGGAGGAGCTTGCCGAGCAGGTGCTCGACGAGCGCGAGCTGTCAGAGCGCATGGCCGTTGACGGCGGCCGCGGCGCCCTGTTCACCCCCCACTGCGCGCGCGTGCAGCCGGCCAAGCTGGCCGCCGGCCTGGCTGCGGCGGCGGAGCGGGCGGGCGCGGTCATCCACGAGGCCACGCGGGTGACCGAGATCTCACCCGGCCTGGCCCAGGCCGATACCGGCCGCGTCCGCGCCCGGTACGTGGTGCGGGCGACCGAGGGCTACACCGCCGACTTGCCGGGCAAGCACCGCTTCCTGCTGCCGATGAACAGCTCGATGATCGTCACCGAGCCCCTGTCCGACGCCGAGTGGGGGCAGATCGGTTGGGAGCGGGCCGAGACCCTGCTGGACGGCTCTCACGTCTACACCTACTCCCAGCGGACCGCGGACGGCCGGATCGCCATCGGCGGCCGCGGCGTCCCCTATCGCTTCGGCTCGCGCACCGACCGGGAGGGACCCGTTCCCCAGCGCACGATCGACGAACTGCGTGGACGCGTGACCGCGCTGTTTCCGTCCCTGGCGGACGTGGCGGTGGCGCGTGCCTGGCACGGCATCCTGGGGGTCTCCAGGGACTGGTGCCCCACGGTCGGCCTCAACCGTGAGAGCGGCCTGGGGTACGCCGGAGGCTACGCGGGCGAGGGTGTGGCCGCGAGCAACCTGGCGGGGCGCACCCTGCGTGACATGGTGCTCGGCCGCGACAGCGAGCTGACCCGCCTGCCCTGGGTGGGGCATCCGGCGCGCAACTGGGAGCCGGAGCCCCTGCGCTTCCTCGGCGCCCGGGGCATCTACACCCTGTACCGGGTCGCCGACCGGCAGGAGCGGATGACCGGCCGGGAATCCCGGGCCGCGGCGCTCGCCGACCGGATCGCCGGGCGCTGACGCCTCCGCCAGCGGCTCCGGGGACAGTGGGACCCCGTCCGCCGGCCGGGGGGCGGCTTCCGTCTGAGCAGCCGGGCGTCACCAGCCGGCGCGCCGGCGGCGCCGGCGGCGCCGGGGCGCGGAGCCGTGCACAAGCCGCCGGCGAAGGTCCGGGAGCGCGAGGAGGATGCACCCCACCAGGATCGCGGCCAGACCGGGGATGAGCGCCCCCGGCATCGTGCCGGCCTGCTGGACCTCGTGCGCGGCCACATGATCGGCGGCGATGACCGCGCGGCGTTTGCCGGAGCGGGAAGGGGCGGAGGCGCCGGCGAGGGACGTGGCGGTGCGCGCGGGGGCCGGAGCGGTGGCGGGCGTCGGCGGACCCAGCCACGGCGGCGTGGCGCTGAGCGCGAGCAGCGGTTCCGTGGCCAGGCCGCGGCGGAGGTGTGCCACGACGCCCTCCAGGCGCCGGGATTCGGCAGCCGCGCGCCGAGCGGCGGCGCGACGGGCGGCGGCACGACGAGCCGCCCGGCGGGCGGCCGCCCGCTGCCGCGCCGCGCGGCGAACCGCGGCGAGCTGGGAGGAGCGGCGAGCCGGGGACCACGACGCGGTGGCCGACCGGGTCGCCACGGCCGACGCGACCGGTGGTGCCGGCACGGTGTGCGTGACCGCCGGCGACACCGCTGTGGAGGACCCGGCCGTGTCCGGTGTCACCGGGTCGGCCGGGCCGGACGCCGGCACCGTGTCCGGCGGGACCGACATGTGGGTGGGCGGCCCGGCGGGGACGGTGACCGGCGGGACCGACGTGTGGGTGGGCGGGCCGGCGGGGACGGTGACCGGCGGGAGGCCGGATGCCCAGCTCGCCGGTGGCGGGGCGACCGCCGTTGCCAGCGCCGCCGCTGCGCCCATCGCCACCATCGTCGTGCTGCGCATCCCTGCCCTCACGCGTTGGCCCGGAGACCTGCATGTCCCCGGGGATGTCCTTGGGTTCACCTGCTCCGGCCGGGAACGCCGCCGCCGGCCGGAGCTTCACTCACATCAACGGCCCCAGACGTCCTCAGCTGTCGCGACGATCAACTCCAGCTTGGCGCGCTCCTCGTCGATCGTCAGCTTGTTGCCCTCCTCGGTGGAGGAGAAGCCGCACTGCGGCGACAGGCACAGCTGCTCGACATCGACGTACTTGGAGGCCTCTTCGATCCGGCGCTTGAGCAGATCCGGATCCTCCAGCTGCGGGCGCTTGGTGGTCACCAGCCCCAGCACAACCTGCTTGCCGGGCGGGACGAACCGGAGCGGCTCAAACGTGCCGGAGCGCTCGTCGTCGAACTCCAGGAAGTAGCCGTTGACGTTGAGGTCGCCGAACAGGGCCTCGGCGACAAAGTCATAGCCGCCCTCGGCCACCCACATCGACTGGTTGTTGCCGCGGCACAGGTGCGTGGTGACGACGAGGTCATCCGGCTTGTCGGCCAGCGCCCGGTTGATGTTGGCGATGTACTGCTCATGGAGGTGGTCCGGATCCCCGCCGATCTTCTCGATGTGCTCGCGCTGGGCGGGGTCGTTGATGTAGGCCAGACTCGTGTCGTCGAGCTGGAGGTAGCGGCAGCCCAGGTCGTAGACGCCGCGCAGCTGCTGGGCGTAGGCGCCGGACAGGTCCTCCCAGAACCGATCGATCTCCGGGTACACCGTCTCGTCGATCGAGGAGTTGCCGCCCCGGTAGTGGACCATGCTCGGCGACGGGATCGTCAGCTTGGGCGTCTGCTCAGGGGCCGCGTTGTCCCGTAGGAACTGAAAGGCCGACGCGAAGATGGTGTCGTTCAGGCCGACCCGGCCGCTGACCCGCATCGCCGGCGGTGCGTAGTCGTACTCACCCTCGGCGTTGCGGAACTGGACGTGGATCGACTCGCCCTGCACCTGCTCGATGCCCTCCAGCGAGTAGATGAAGTCCATGTGCCAGGAGGTCCGGCGAAACTCCCCGTCGGTCACCGTCTGCAGCCCGGCGGCGCGCTGGAGCTCGATCACGCCGCGGATGGCCTCATTCTCGATCTCCTCCAGGCGGGCGGCGTCGATGGCGCCGGACCGAAACTCAGCCCGGGCGCGGGCCAGCTCAGGCGGTCGCAGAAGGCTGCCGACGTGGTCGGCGCGGAACGGTGGAATCTGGCGGGACGACATTCATTCACTCACTTTCTGTGCTGGGCGATGCGCGATTCAAGCAGAGGCCCGGCGGTTCCTATGCTCGACGCATGATCGACCGGTATCGCTCCGTGCTGTCCGCCCCGGGCTGCGCGCGGGTGTATGCCACCGCGCTGCTGGGGCGGCTGCCGCAGGGAATGTCCTCGCTGGCGATCCTCCTCCTCGTTCGCGCCCACACCGGATCCTACGCGGCGGCGGGCGTCGCCGTGGGCGCGTACGCGCTCGCCTCGGCGGCCTGCGCTCCCGTTCAGGGCCGGCTGGTGGATCGCTTTGGCCGCGTGCGGGTGCTGGCTCCCGCGGCGCTGCTCCAGGGCCTGGCCCTCGCCGGGCTCGTCCTCGCCGCGTCGGCCACCGCCCCGGCGGCGGCGCTGATCGCGCTGGCGGCGCTTGCCGGGGCGATGCTGCCCTCGCTGGCGCCCGCGGTGCGCGCGCTGCTGCGTGAGATGCTCCCGGACGCGGCCACGCGCGAGAGCGCCTACGCCCTGGAGTCGGTGATTCAGGAGCTCATCTGGATCACAGGTCCGCTCGTGGTCGCGGTCGTCATCACCTTCATGTCGCCGGCCGGGGCGGTGCTGCTCAGCGGCGCGGTGTGTCTCATGGGCACGATCCTGTTTCTGCGCACGCCGGTCGTGCGGGCGGCCCGGCCCCGGCCGGTCACCGTTCAGCGCGCGCCGGTGCTGGCGATCCCGGCGCTGCGGGTGTTGCTGGGGCCGATCGCGCTGATGGGCGCCGGCCTGGGCGCCATCGAGGTGGGGATCCCGTCGCTCGCCCTCCACGCCGGATCCCGTCCCTCCTCCGGCCTGCTGCTGGCCCTGTGGAGCCTGGGGAGCATGGTGGGAGGACTGTGGTACGGCTCGCGCCGGTGGCGGGCGCCGCTGGGGACCCGCTATCGCATGCTCCTGCTCGCCGCCGTCGCCTGCAGCGCGCCGCTCATCGCGGCGCGGACCATCCCGGAGGGGATGGTGTGCAGCCTGCTCGCCGGTCTGACGATCGCGCCGGTGTTCTCCTGCCAGTACGCGCTCATCGGCCATTCGGTCACGCCGGGGGCCGAGACCGAGGCCTTCACCTGGGTGGCCGCCGCGCTCATCGCCGGCGTGGCCGCGGGCTCGGCGCTGGGCGGCGCCGTGATCTCGGCCGCCGGGGTCAGCGCCCCGTTCGCGCTCGCCTGCGGCGCCACCGCCCTGTCGGCGCTGTCCGCGGTCCGGCTGCGGGCGGTCGTCGAACAGCCGGCGTGAGACCGGGAGTGGCCGGCGATCCTAGAAGTGCAGGATGCTCAGCTTGCCGGTGACGCGCGGGAAGGCGCGCTTGGCATAGCGGCCCCGGCTCTCGAACGTCACCGTGTAGCGGTCATAGCGGGGACGGCCGCCGGGGTACAGCAGCGCCCGCTGGCGCAGCGTGCCGCACGGGCCGCTCGCCTTGCCAAACCGCACCTTGGCCACGATCTTCTTGCGCATGTAATAGCCGAAGATGTTCTTGTGGGGGGCAAAGCCGGAGAACCGGAACGTGACCTTGTCCTTGCGGACATTGCGCACGCTGCCCGGGCTGGTCGAGACCGCGAGGTTGGCCGAGTGCACCACGGCGGTCGCGGTCGGTGGGGTGGTGGCGCTGCCGGCGTTGTTCTCGTCGGTGGCGGTGAGGGTGGTCTTCATCGCCCCCGGGCCGATGGTGGAGAGGATCGGCGCCGGCGTCGTGGCGACAAACGTTGTGTCCGGTTGAACCAGGGCGGTCGTGAACACGCCGCCGCCGCTGATGTCGACGGTGTCGCCCGGGATGTACCCGGAGCCGGTGAGGGTCATGGGCGCACCGCTGGACGGATCGGCGTTGACGTAGCAGGGCTTGTCGGCCGATAGGGTCGCCGCAGCGGCGGGCGCGGCGGCGATCGCTGCGGAGACGGGCGCCAGCGCGCTCACGGTGACAGCGGCGGCAAGCGCGTACCGACGGTGGATTGCGTTCATGAGGTCTCCTGAGTAGCTGGGGCCCGCGGGCGATCGACGCCGATAATCTACAACCCGGGGCGTTAGCCCAAGTTGCGATCGCCCCCCAACTCAGCGGCTGGCGATCTCCGGCGCCCCGAACGCCTCCGAATGTACTGCGCGCCGACCTCCCCGGGCAAGGTCGACCAGGACATCCCCGGCGCCCGGCAGATCATCCCGCGCCGGCGGCGGGACGGACGCACCCGCGCCCAGCGCCTCCTCAAGCCGAACGGTCAGCTGCGCCGGACTGCTCGCCGGCAGCGCGAGCCCGTGGGCGGCGAGAGCGGCGACGTTGTCGCGGACGTGGCCCGCGGCAAAGCCGTACCACACCGTCTGGCATCCGCACAGCTGCGCCTCCAGGCAGGAGAGCCCGGCGGTGGCGGTCACGAACACGTCGGCGGCGGCCAGCCACTCGCGCATCTGCTCGGTGAAGCCGATGACGGTGACGCGGCTCTCAGCGTGGTGACGCCGGGCCATCGCCCGGCGCAGCGGCTCATTGCGGCCGGTGACGGCGGCCACGTGCGCGCCCGGGATCGCCAGGGCAGCGTCGATGGCGCCCTCCAGGTCGCCGGCGCCCCAGCCGCCGCCGGAGATGAGGATCAGCCGGCGCGCCTGCGGAATCTCGAGCTGAGTTCGGGCCTCGGGGCGAGACGGGGCGCAGAAGTACTCATGGCGGACGAGGGGTCGCACCGCGACGGCGCTGCCCGGACCGGCCTCGCCCTCGACGGCGGGCAGGGCCTCGGCGTAGTTGAGCAGGTGCAGGTCGGCGCCCGGCTGAACCCAGAAGCCAAGACCGCCGAGTGGCCCCACCACGACCGCCACCGGGCACGGAACCCGCCCGGCGGCACGCAGGCGCGCCAGCACGGCGTTGAGGACCGGGTGAGTGGAGACGACGACATCCGGGTCCTGCTCGGCGATCAGCCCCTCCAGCGCGGATCCCCCCAGGCCGTACAGCGCCAACTCGCCGAGGGAGCGGGCGGCCCGGACCCCGGTGAACACGGAGTAGGCGATGTCGTACGACCACCTCACCTCGCCGAGATGGAACCGGTAGCCCCTCCCCAGTAGGCGGCCGAGCACCGGACCGAGCACGCCGAAGTCGTTGCGGATCACGGTCGTGGCCGAGGGATCTCGCTGCTCGATATCGGCGGCGAGCGATCTGGCCATCTCCAGGTGGCTTTCCCCCACGGGGCCGGAGAGCAGCAGCGCACGCACGGCCGCTTCCTACCCGCCGCCGCCGCGGGAGAGCCCGCCTGTTCGACCTCGTACAGGTTTGCCCGGGCCCGTTTGCCCGGCAGGCCACCGGGAACCTGAGGGCCGTGCGTGTCCTGGTCACCGGCGATTGAGCCGCCATGCGAGTCCTCTTCGTCCATCCCAGCCCGCTCATGTACTCCGAGGTCTTCCTGCGCCTCGAGCCGCTGGGCCTGGAGCGGGTGGCGAGCGCCGCCCGGGCCGCCGGCCACGATGTCCGCGTCGTCGACCTGCAGGTCCTCAGCCACCGCGACCTCGACGCCGAGCTGGCGCGGTTTGCGCCGGAGGCGGTGGGGTTCGGTCTCAACTATCTGGCCAACATTCCGGAGGTCCTCGACCTGTCCCAGGCGATCCGGCGACGGCTTCCCGGCTGCTTCATCTTCGCCGGCGGGCACAGCGTCTCGTTCATCGCCGGCCATGTCCTGGAGCAATCCGACGGGGGCCTTGACGCGATCGTGCGCGGCGACGGCGAGGTGATCACGCCGAAGCTGCTTGAGGCGGCGCGAAGCCGCGAGCTGGCCGGCCTGCCCGGTGTCGTGACGCGAGATGGGGAGGGGCGGGGGGTCCCGCTCATGCTCGACGAGATCGACGGCTGCCCGCCGGCTCGCGATCTCATGCGCCGGCGGCGCAAGTACTTCATCGGCGAGCTCGACCCGTGCGCGTCGATTGAGTTCACCCGCGGGTGCCCCTGGGACTGCTCGTTCTGCTCGGCCTGGACCTTCTATGGGCGGGCCTACCGCCGCGCCTCGCCCGAGGCGGCGGCGGCCGAGCTTCAGTCGATCGCCGAGCCCAACGTCTTCATCGTCGACGACGTGGCGTTCATCAAGTCAGACCACGGCGAATCCATCGCCCGCGAGGTGGAGCGCCGCGGGATCCGCAAGCGCTACTACCTGGAGACCCGCGCCGACGTGCTTCTGCGCAACACCGAGGTGTTTGAGCGCTGGAGCCGGCTCGGTCTGGCCTACATGTTCCTCGGCATCGAGGCGCTCGACGCCGACGGGCTGGAGCTCTACCGCAAGCGGGTCAGCCCGGACGTCAACATGCGCGCCCTGGAGGCGGCCCGCAAGCTCGGCATCATGGTCGCCATCAACCTGATCGTTGATCCGCAGTGGGACGAGGAGCGGTTTGAGGTGGTGCGGGAGTTCGCCCTGTCGGTCCCGGAGATCGTGCATCTGACGGTCATGACCCCGTACCCGGGCACCGAGCTGTGGCACGGCGAGTCCCAGAAGCTCACCACCCGCGACTACCGGCTGTTCGACATCCAGCACGCGGTCATGCCCACCCGCCTGCCGCTCGAGCGCTTCTACGAGGAGCTCGTCCGGACGCAGTCGGTGATCAACCGCAAGTACCTGGGAGTGCGGACCGCCGTGGGCGCCATGGGGATCATCGGTCGCCAGCTCGCCCGGGGGCAGACCAACTTCCTCCGAAGCCTGTGGAAGTTCAACTCGGTCTATGACGCACGCCGCCAGTACGGCGACCACCTGCGGGAGGTGCACTATGAGCTGCCGGCATCCCCGCCGCCGGACGAAGCGGCGCCGGCGCGCACGGACCTGTACGTCCACCGCCGGGCCACCCCGGCCGGCACCTGAGGGGCGGCGCCGCAGCCGCGGACTGCCCGGGCGCCGGGGCGCTGCCGGCGCCGCGGCCGGTCCAGATAGGAAGCACGCATGAGCGCCGGCGTCAGCATCCCACTGGGAGTGGGGGCCTCGGCCGCCGCCGCACTTCTGCTCAGCACCGGCACGATCGTCCAGGCGCTCGACGCGCGGCTTGTGGAGCATCACCACGGCATGCGCATCTCCCTGCTGGGCAATCTGCTCAGCCGGAAGCGCTGGGTGCTGGGGACGATCATCGGCTATGCCGCCTTCCCGTTCCAGTTGATCGCGCTGTCGCATGCGCCGCTCGTGATCGTGCAGCCGGTGAACGCGTGCGGGCTGCTGCTCCTCCTCGCCGCCGGCGCCCGCCTGTTCCGGGAACGGGTGCGGGCTCTGGACGGGGCGGGCGTCGTCGCCCTGGCCGTCGGCCTGGTCCTCCTCACCTGGGGCGCTCCGCGGGGCCATGACCCGCCCCGGAGCGAGGCCGCGCTCGCTGGAGCCTGTGCCGCGCTTCTTGCCGCCGCGCTGGTGCCCTACCTGTTCCGCGACCGGTGCGGGCGCCTCGTCCTCGTTCTGTCGGCGGCGATCGGATTCGCCGGCGCCAACCTGGCGGTCAAGGGCATCAGCCACGACCTCTCCGTCAATGATTACCCGGTGGCCGTCGTCTATCTGGTGGCGGCGGCGATCGGCTCCACCGTCGGCGTCCTCAGCCAGATGACCGCCTTCCAGCGCCATCGCGCCGTCGACGTGGTGCCGATCACGTTCTCGGTGCCCACGTTCCTGCCCGCGGTGCTGGGGCTGCTCGTGCTGCGGGAGCAGTGGAGCGCGGCGGTGGACGGGGGGCTGCCGTTCGCGGTGGGCGGGGCGCTGCTGGCGCTGGGGACGGTGCTCGTCTCCCGCTCGGCGCCGGTCGGCAGCGTGTCGGTGCACGCGACCGAGCCCCCGCCGACCGAACCTCCGTCAGCCGCGGAGCAGCGGCGGATGACCGGAGAGCCGCGCCGGTAGGCTGCGCGCATCAGCGCGCCATCGTCCACCGCCCAGGGTCAGCCGATCCTCGTGCTCGGCGAGGCCACCGGCCTCGCCGAGGCCATTCTGCTGCGCTTGGCGCGGCGCGGGATCCCCGCCGAATACGCCGGGAGCGGTCCGGACGCCGACATCGCCGCCGCGCTCCAGCGCGACCGGTGGCGGGCGGTGGTCGTCACCACGCGCGACGACGTGCTGGCGCTCCGTCTCTCCCTGCTGAGCGCTCACATCCGGCCGGACCTTCCGATCTGGACGACGATGTTCGACGCGACGGTCACGCGTGAGCTGCATCACGCCGTGCCCGCCGTCAACGTCGTCTCGCCGACCGCGCTGGTGGCCGGAGAGCTGGGGCGGGCGTGCGTTGCCGCAGGAGCCAAGCCCGTGCCGCGGCTGCGGCACGGCCTGCGGCTGGTCGACGATGCCCTGCGGCTGCTGGTGGGCGCGGGCGCCGGCCTGCTGCTGGCCCTGCTCCTCCAGGCCGCCGCCCTGATCGCCGCCCTGCATCAGAACGTCCTTGACGCCCTCTACTTCAGCACCCGCACCGTGGCCACCGTCGCCGACTTCCCGGGGGCGCCCGCCAGCCCGGTGTGGTTCAAGGCGGTCTCTACGGCGCTCACCATCGCCGCCGTGCTGTTGCTGGCCATCTTCACCGCCGCCCTGGTCCGGCGGCTGAGCCGGCCGCGGCTGACCGCGCTGTTTGGACCGCGCGCCGCTCCCAGCCGCGGTCACGTGCTGCTCGTCGGCTTCGGCCAGGTCGGCTTCCGGCTCGCCCAGGAGCTGCGGCGGCACGGGATTCCGGTCCTCGCCGTCGAGCGTGACCTGGACGCGCCGTGCCTGCGCCTGGCCCGGGCGGCCGGGATCCCGGTGGCGATCGGCCGCGGCGACGACCGGGCGATGCTGGAGCTTCTGGGGATCCGCCGCTGCTCGGTGGTCGCCGCCGTGACCTCGAGCGATCTGGTCAACGTGGAGGTGGGCCTGACGGCCGCCGACCTGTCTCCGGGCATCCCGCTCGTCCTGCGGCTGGGAGACGGCCAGGTGGCCGCGGAGACGGACTCGCTGCTGCATCTGGGACGGGTGTGCGACGCCCACGCGCTGGCGGCCGACACGCTGGTGCAGGCGATCACCGGGGACGGCGACGGCACGGTGATGCCCGCCCCGGCGCCGGCCGATGCCCCCGCGGTCGGTCCGGGGGAGCGGTGATGCTTTCGAGGTGAGCGCCCGGCAGCCCTGGCCCCCGCCCGCCCTGTCCACCGCGAATGGTCTGCTGTGAGGCGATGCCGGCGGCGGCTGGGTCGACGACGGTTGTGAAGGGAGCCGGGGCAGGTGCGCAGCCTCAGTGTTGTGCGAAATTGGGGACCGCGCCGTGCGATTTCGTCGGTGAGTGCGGTATGGCGGCGGGTTTGTTCCAGATGGTCAGGCCGCGGTCCGCATTTCGTAAAAAGTTGACCCCAGAGGAAGCGGCGGCCGGCCGCGACCCCGGTCGCGTTGACGCCGCTGACCTGCATCTGATATATCACGGTGCCTATGGCCACTACGGAAACCAGGCAGTTGCCGGCCCGCCAGCGGATCGTGATCATCGGCGCCGGCATCGTGGGCAACAGCGTCGCCTACCACCTCACACAACTTGGCGAGACCGAGATCACGCTGCTGGACAAGGGACCGCTGCCGAACCCGGGCGGGTCGACCGGACACGCCTCCAACTTCATCTTCCCGGTCGACCACTCCAAGGAGATGACGTCGCTGACGCTGGAGAGCATGCGCCAGTACAAGGAGCTCGACGTCTACCTGGAGTGCGGGGGCATCGAGGTGGCGCGCACCGAGGCGCGGATGCAGGAGCTCAACCGGCGCATGGTGTCGGCCAAGACGTGGGGCATTGAGCCCACGTCGCTGCTGACCCCGGCGCAGATCAAGGAGCTCGTCCCGTTCATCAACGAGGAGATCCTGCTCGGCGGCTTCTACACGCCGGGCGCCGGGGTCGTCGACTCGCTGCGGGCGGCGACGATCATGCGCGAGCGCGCTGTTGAGGCGGGCATGTCGGTGTTCGCCAACACCGAGGTTCTGGGGCTTGACGTCGAGCACGGCCGCATCCGGCGCGTGCGGACCGACCGCGGTGACATCGAGGCGGACCGGGTCGTCATCGCCTGCGGCTGCTGGAGCCCGCGGATCGCCCGCATGGCCGGGGCGCGCATCCCGCTGACGCCCGCCGTGCACCAGATGATCGACATCGGCCCGGTCAAGCAGTTTGAGAACGCCCGGACGCTCGTCGACTACCCCATCGTCCGCGACATGGACACCAACATGTACGAGCGCCAGGACGGCGGCGGCCTGGAGATCGGCTCCTACGCCCACCGGCCGATCATGATGGACGCCGACGAGATCCCGTCCATCGAGGAGTCGGCACTGAGCCCCACCGAGCTCCCGTTCACCCAGGCCGACTTCGAGCTGCAGATGGAGCAGGCGCTGGAGATCATGCCGGAGATCGTCGGCGACGAGTCGGTCGGTGTCCGCTACGCCATCAACGGTCTGCTGTCGGTCACGTACGACGGCCTGCCGCTGCTGGGCGAGACCCCGGAGGTCCAGGGGCTGTGGTCGGCGGCCGCCATCTGGATCAAGGAGGGGCCCGGCGCCGGCAAGACGGTCGCCGAGCTCATGGTGCATGGTGAAAGTGAGATCGACGTCTACGAGTCCAACATCGCCCGCGCCTATCCCCACCAGAAGACCAAGACCCACATCCAGGCCCGGGCGGGCGAGGGCTTCAACAAGATGTACGGGATCGTCCACCCCGCTGAGCAGTGGGAGTCAGACCGCCGGGTCAAGCTCTCGCCGTTCTACGAGCGCGAACAGGAGCTCGGCGCCGTCTTCTACGAGGCCGCGGGCTGGGAGCGGCCGCAGTGGTATGAGTCCAACGCGCCGCTGCTGGAGGAGTACGGCGACCGCATCAACCGGCGCGAGGCCGAATGGGAGGCGCGCTGGTGGTCGCCGATCATCAACGCCGAGCACCTGGCGATGCGCGACCGCGCCGGCTACACCGACCTGACGGCGTTCGCCCTGTTTGACGTCACCGGTCCCGGCGCGCTCGATGCCGTCCAGCGCATCGCCATGCGCCAGATGGACGTCCCGGTCGGCCGCGTCGTCTACACCCCGGTGCTCATGCCGTCCGGCGGCTTCAAGGCCGACCTGACGATCATGCGCATCGACGAGACCGTGTTCCGCGTCGTGACCGGCGGCGCCTGGGGGATGTCGGACCTGAAGTGGTTCTCCGACCACCTCCCGCCGGACGGCAGCGCCCAGATCCATGACCAGACCAACGCGTGGACGACGCTCGGCCTGTGGGGCCCGCGGGCCCGCGACATCCTGTCCTCCGTCACCTCGGATGACGTCTCCCATGAGGGCTTTCCGTTCGCCTGGTGGCGGTCGATCGAGGTGGGGCCGCTGCAGGTCATGGCCAGCCGCATCTCCTACGTCGGCGATCTGGGCTGGGAGCTGTATGTGCCCATCGAGCAGGGCGCCCGGCTGTGGGACATCATCGCCGAGGCGGGCCTGCCCCACGGCGCCGTGCCCATGGGCGCCGGCGTGTACGGCACGACCGGTCGCCTGGAGAAGTGCTACCGCGCCTACGGAGCCGAGCTGGAGGGCGAGTACGACGTGGTGGAGGCCGGGATGGCCTGGGGCAAGGTCAAGGACCAGGACTTCATCGGCAAGGAGGCCCATGTGCGGCAGCGGTCCGAGGAGCCGGCGGCGCACATGTGCACGCTGACCGTCGATGACCACACGTCCGCCAGCGGGGTCAAGCGCTACATGCTGGGCGGGGAGCCGGTTCTCACCGAGGACGGCGAGCCGATCACCGACGCCAAGGGGCGGCGATCGTACGTGACGAGCGCGGGCGCCGGGCCGTCCATCGGCAAGCACATCCTCATGAGCTACCTGCCCCCGGAGCACGCCGTCGTCGGCCGCTCGCTCCAGGTCCAGTACATGGGCGAGCGCTATCCGGTGACCGTCGCCACCAACGACTCGACACCGGTGTTCGATCCTGACAACTCGCGCGTGAGGTCATGAGCCAATGAACATCCTCGTCTGCGTCAAGCGCGTGCCGCTCACCGGCGGCAAGATCACCCTGACCGAGGACGGGCGCGCCATCCAGACGCGTCATCTCGGCTTCACCGTCTCCCCGCACGAGGAATGCGCGGCCGAGGAGGCGATCCGGATCATCGAGCAGGAGGGAGGGGAGTCGGTGGTCCTGACCCTCGGCCCCTCCGAGGCCGAGGAGCAGCTGCGCGACATGATGGCCATCGGTGCCGACCGGGCCATCCACCTGGTCACCGACGGCGAGGAGTGGGATGCGCAGGCGACGGCGGCGGCGATCGTGGCCGCCATCCGCGAGGACGGCACCCGCTTCGACCTGCTCCTGTTCGGCAACGAGTCGGCCGACGCCGGCAACTACCAGGTGGCGATCCGCGTGGCCGCGGCTCTGGGCCTGCCGGTCGTCACCGGGGTGAAGGCCATCACCGTCAACGGCGGCACCCTGCGCTGCGAGCAGGAGGTCCCCGGCGGCCGCGATGTCTACGAGGTGCCGATGCCCGCCGTCGTCACCGTCAAGGAGGGGATCAACCTCCCGCGGTACCCGTCGGTGCCGGGCCGGATGCGGGCCAAGCGCAAGCCGCTTCAGTCAAGCCGCCCCGCGGCCGCCGACGCCAAGCTCCAGATGCGCCGGCTCCTTCTGCCCGAGGGGTCGACGAAGGAGGCCCAGATCCTCGGTCAGGGGGCCGAGGCGGCGCCCCGGGTCGTCGAGATCCTGCAAGAGATCGGAGTTGTCTAGATGGCCACGCTCGTCTTCATCGAGAGCCCGGACGACGAGCTCTCCCAGCAGGCGGTCGTCTTCGCCCAGCAGCTCGGCGACGAGGAGATCACCGCGGTCGCCATCGACGGCGATGGCGGGTATGCCCCGGCGGCGTGGGCCCAGACGCTGGTGGAGCTCGCGCAGCAGCGGTCGCTGCGGGCCGTGGTCGGTCCCGGCTCCGATCGCGGCAACGAGGTCCTGGCCCACGTCGCCGCCAAGCTCGATCAGCCGATGGCGGCCAACTGCGTCTCGGTCGACCCCGGCAACCCCACGTCGGTCATCCGCACCCGGTGGGGCGGCACCCTGCTGGAGGACGCCGTCATCCACGGCTCGCCGCTGCTGCTGACGAGCTCGGCCCACGCGGTGCCCGCGGCTCCGATCGCCGACTCAGAGACGGTGCCGGTCAGCACGTCGGCGTCGGAGCTTGACCGCGTGGTGCGGGTCGTCGACACCATCCCGGCGTCCACCGGTGGCGTCTCGCTGGCCGATGCCGAGGTCGTCGTCTCCGGGGGCCGCGGCGTCGGCTCGGCCGAGGGTTTCTCCATCATCGAGGAGCTGGCCGGGTTGCTTGGTGGTGCCGTCGGCTGCTCCCGGGCGGTGACGAGCGCGGGGTGGCGCCCCCACACCGATCAGGTCGGCCAGACCGGCACCAAGGTCTCACCGGAGATCTACATCGCCTGCGGGATCAGCGGGGCCACCCAGCACATGGCGGGCTGCAAGGGCGCCAAGCGGCTGCTGGCGATCAACGCCGACGGCGAGGCGTCGATCCTGGCCGGTGCCGATTACGCGGTCATCGGCGACCTGCACGAGGTCGTCCCGGCGATCTCGGCCGAGATCAGGAAGGTGAGAGGGACATAGGCATCGCGATCGCCGCCGTCGCGCTCGCCGCCGCGCTGGCGGTGAGCATCACCCTGTTCGTGCTCCGGGTCCGTTTCCTGACGGCGCTGGTGGAGTCGGCCGCACCGGCCACCCGGTCCGGTGACGTGCCCATGCGGGTGCGCAACGAGGGCACGATCGTGCTCGGCCAGCGCAAGCTGCTCCAGCGCCTCGGCCCCGGGCTGCTGCACGCGTTCATCTTCTGGGGCTTCATCGTCCTGGCGCCCACCATCTTGATCGCGATGATCGGTGCGGTCGATAAGCACGCGACCCTGCCCTGGCTCGGCCACCAGGGGTGGTACGCGTTCCTGGTCGACATCTTTGCCACGCTGGTGCTGGTCGGGGTGGCCGGCGCGTTCTGGATCCGCAAGGTGCAGCGGCCCCAGCGCTTCCAGGGCAGCCACCTGGGCGAGGCCGACCTCATCCTGGTGCTGATCGCCATCATCGCGCTGTCGCTGCTGCTGTGGCACGCGACGCGGATCGCGCTCGGCCTCAACGAGTACCCGGCGTCGGCGATGCCGGTATCTGACGCGCTGTCGAACCTGTTCGGTGACAACCAGGCGACGCGCGTGCTGGAGCGGATGTTTGTGTGGGTGCACGTCCTCACCATCCTGGGGTTCCTCGCCTACCTGCCGCGCTCCAAGCACCTGCACATCGCGTCGGCGGCGCTGAACGTCTGGTTCGGCCGCACCCGCGCCCGCGGGCGGCTGGAGCCGCTGCGCTTCGACGACCCGGACATCCCGGAGGAGGACATCCGGTTCGGCGCCGGCACCACGGCCGACCTCACCTGGAAGCAGATGCTCGACACGTTCACCTGCACCGAGTGCGGCCGCTGCCAGGACGCGTGCCCGGCGTTCGCCACCGGCAAGCTGCTGTCGCCCAAGCTGGTGATCATGGGGCTGCGGGACCAGGTGTTCGCCGAGGGCGGATCGTTAATTCGGCCCGCCCACCCGGCTGCCGATGGGCGCGCCGAGCTGGCCCCGCTCGTGCCGAACGCGGTCCCTGAGGAGTCGGTCTGGGACTGTGTGACCTGCGGCGCCTGCGTGCAGGCGTGCCCGGTCTCGATCGAGCACATCGACCACATCGTTGACCTGCGCCGTCACCTGGTGATGGTGGAGTCCAGCTTCCCGGCCGAGGCTGAGCCGATGCTGCGCGACGTCGAGCGCTCGTCGAACCCGTGGGGCAAGGCCCAGTCCGAGCGCGCTGACTGGGCGGCGGAGCTGGGGGTGCGCATCCTGGAGCCCGGCGATCCGGCACCGGAGTACCTGTACTGGGTCGGTTGCGCCTCCTCGTTTGACGAGCGCGCCCGCACGACCGCCGAGTCGACGGCCAGGCTCCTGCAGAAGGCCGGTGTCGACTTCGCCATCCTCGGCCCCCGGGAGGCATGCACCGGCGACCCGGCGCGCCGCATGGGCAACGAGTACGTCTTTCAGGCGTTCGCCGAGCAGAACGTGGAGACGCTCAACGAGGCCGGCGTGACGAAGATCATCGCCAACTGCCCGCACTGCTTCAACACGCTCGGCAACGAGTACCCGGACTTCGGCGGCCACTACGAGGTCGTCCACCACTCCGAACTGCTGGCGCGGCTCGTCGCCGAGGGCCGTCTGGCGCCGCAGCGCACCGAGGGCCTGAACATCACCTACCACGACTCCTGCTACCTGGCCCGCCACAACGACGTCCTGCAATCTCCGCGGGACCTGGTGGGGGCGATCGGCACCCCCGTCGAGATGGCGCGCAGCGGCAAGCAGACGTTCTGCTGCGGGGCCGGCGGCGCCCACATGTGGATGGAGGAGCGCGGCCGGCCGATCAACGAGAACCGGGTGCGCGAGGCAGTGGAGACCGGCGCGGGGACACTCGCGGTCGCCTGCCCGTACTGCACGGTGATGCTCGACGACGGGGTGCAGAGCGCGGGGGCCGGCATGCGGGTCGTCGACGTGGCGACGCTGCTGGTGGAGTCGATCGAGTGACGGGCGTTCAGGTCACGTGCACGGCGGACAGCAGCGCCGCGTATGACCGCACCAGCGCGGCCCGCGTCTCACCGATCAGCGGACTGGGCCGGGGGCAGCCCTCCCTGACCCAGCGGTCGGAGTAGCGCATGGCCAGCGCACGCTGCTCGGCCGCCCGGCGAACCGCGCCGTCGTCGGCCCCGTAGACGTAGGCGTACAGCGAGGCGAGGGCGTCGATCAGGTCCTTCTCGCCGACGCCGTCGTGCCCGTGCTGGTGGAGGCGATGCACCCGCCACCACTCAACCTCCAGCTCGGCGGCCTTCAGCGGGTCATACCCCTCGCCGTAATGGTGCTTGACCAGCGCGTAGAACCGCTCCATGGTCAGGCGGGCGCCCACCGGGTCGTTGTCCCGCGGCGCCCACTGCATATTGGCGCGGAGCACCAGCCACGCGCCGTAGACCGAGGCTCGCCAGGGCAGGCCGAACGTGTGCCGGGTCAGGTCCAGCGCCGCGCGCAGGAAGCGCAGCCACTCATGGCGGTAGTAGCTGACCCAGGTCTCGCACTCCAGCTGGCCGACGCGGAGCGGGTCGAAGGATCGGTGGGGCCGGTCCACGTGAGACAGTGTTCCTCGAGCGCGGGGACCGCAATCAGGCGGCGGTCTGGAGCAGGCGCTCGAGGCTGCGCTCCAGCCCGGCGTTGCCGACGACGCGGACCTCCAGCGGCAGCCCCAGGCGCTCGGCTGCCGCCTCGGCGCACCGGCGCGTGGCCGGCGTCGGCCGCTGGGCGAGCCACAGCACCCGCCGGTAGTGACCGAAGTAGGCGTCGCGCAGTTCCGGGAAGCGGTCGAGGCCCAGTTCGCGCACCACGGTGTGCTCGAACGTGCGGGCGAGAAAGTCGGTGAGGAAGTACGTGCCCGGCTCCTGCGCCAGCGCCTGGGCCACCTCCTCCCGGCCGAGGATGTCGTAGCAGTTGTCCCCCCGCAGGCGCGGGAACCCGTCAAGCCCGCCCTGGGTGCCGCAGTCGCCGTAGGCGACGCCGATGACCTCGCGGCCGGCGGCCGCCTCGGCCACAGCCGCCGGGATCCGCTCCGGGCGGTTGTGCAGGAGCGCGGCCACCGGGACGACATCCAGGTCCCAGCCCCGCCGGCGCGCGATGTCGCGCACGTCGAAGGCGAGCGCCCCGCAGGCGAGGACGGCGCGTCTCATCCCGGGAACGCGAGCTGGTCGATGAACAGGTCGTTGAAGTCGGCGCGTCCGGAGAGCTCGACGTACTGCACCTCACGCAGGATCGACTGGGCCTCGGCCCGCTCGCGCAGCGACAGGGCGGCGATCTTCGCCCCCTCGCCGGCGACGTTGCCGGCGGACACGATCCGCGGCAGCGCCAGCTTGGGCACGAGGCCGATGCGCACGGCGCTCAGCGGCGTCAGGTAGGCGCCGAAGCTCCCGGCGAGCAGGACCTGGCTGATATCCCCGGGTTCAAGACCGAGCTCGCGCAGCAGGATCTGCCAACCGGTGGCAATCGAGGCCTTGGCGAACTGCAGCTCGCGGACGTCGCGCTGGGACAGATACACCGAGGCGCCGGGATCGTCTCCCCGCCAGTGCAGGACGAACACCCGCTCCTCGCCGATCTTCGTCAACCGCCGGGCCAGGCCGGGCGCCAGCGCGGCCGCGTCCTCGTCTGTGATGAAGCGGCCGGAGTGGTCCAGCAGGCCGCAGTGGGCCAGCTCGGCGACGGCGTCGACAAGCCCGGAGCCGCACATGCCGACCGGGTCGGTGTCACCGATGACGTCGAGCGAGAGGTCGTCGTCGGCGATCCGCACGCCCTCGATGGCGCCCTCGGCGGCCCGCATTCCGCAGCGGATCTGGGCGGCCTCGAACGCGGGGCCGGCCGGTGCGGCGGTGGCGAGGACCCTGTCGACGGAGCCAAGCGCGATCTCGGAGTTGGTGCCCACGTCGATGAACAGGCGCAGCCGCCGGTCACGGGTCAGACCGGTGGCGAGCATTCCGGCGACGATGTCGCCGCCGACGTAGGCGCCGAGCGACGGGAACACAAACGCGGGCGCCCGGGGGTGCACGGTCACGCCGAAGTCAAGGGCCTGCGCGGGCGGAAACTGATGGGTGGCGACGACGAACGGGGCCATCGACAGCGGCTCCGGGTCGATCCCCAGCGCCAGTTGCATCATCGTGACGTTGCCGCACACGGTGATCTCATAGACCTCCTCGGCGGCGATGCCGGCCTCGGCACACACCTCCGCCGTCAGTTCGGCCATGGTCTCATGGGCCCGCGCCCGCAGCGTGTCGAGCGCAGCGGGATCCATCATCGTGGCCGAGATGCGGGTGATGACATCGGCGCCGAACGGCTGCTGGCGGTTGAGCATGGAGCGAACCGCCACCGGCTGGCCGGACTCCAGGTCAAGCAGTGTGGCCACCACCGTCGTCGTGCCCAGATCAAACGCGATGGCGTGCCGCCGGGCCGTCGTGTCTCCCGGCTCCAGGGCGATGAGCTCCTGGTCGCAGACGACGGCGGTGACGTCGAAGTGGGCGGCGCGCAGCGTCCGGCCGAGGGAGCGCAGAACCTCCAGCGACGCGTACGGTTCGAGGTCCTCCAGCGCGTCGAGCACCCGCTGAAGGTCCGGGCGCTGATCCTCCAGCGTGGGCTCCTCGAGCACCAGGTGGCGCTTCTGCACCGACGGCCGCAGGATGACGTGCCGGCCGACGCCGACGAGCGCTGCCTTGGGCCGCGTCTGCAGCGGCGGCACCTCAACGACCAGATCGGCGCGGGCGTTGGCGCGGCAGGCCAACCGCCACCCGTCGCGGAGCTCCTCGGTGGTGAACGCCCGCGGGTCGACGTTGGACACCGGGACCTCGCCGGAGAGGACGCGGACCTTGCACTTCTTGCAGGTCCCGTGACCACCGCAGGTGGAGTCGATGGCGATTCCGTTCCAGCTGGCGGCGTCGAACACGGGGGTCCCGCTGGGCACCCGGACCTCGGCGCCGTCCGGGAGGAAGCGCAGGCGGACGCGCTGGGCGCCGTCGTCCGGCGCCGCCAGTTCCTCGCGCTCCACCGGGCGCTTCCGTGCGGGCTCCGCACTCACGCTGGCCTCCGCTCAGCGTCCAGCCTCGCCTTTATGTCGGCCGCGTGAGTCATCCGGCTGCCGTCGCCGCCTCCTGAGCCTGCGCCTGCGCCTGGCGGGCCCGGTGCGCGGCGATCCAGCTGGCGCCCCACGGGTCGTGGCCGAGCAGCAGGTCAGAGGCCCGCACCGCCTCCACGCACACCGCGGCCGTCGACATGATCGCGCTCGTCAGACCGGCCGCCATCGCCATCGGCAGGAACGCCGCGTTGAGGACGTGGCGCTGGGGCAGGCCGAACGAGACGTTGGACGCGCCGAGGCACATGTTGACGCCGAGCTCATCGCGGATGAGGCGGATCGTGTTGAGCGTCGTCGTCACCGCCTCGGTGTCGGCGCCGACGGTCATGGCCAGCGGGTCGATGATCACGTCCTCGGTGGCGATGCCATGGTCATTGGCCGCGGAGACGATTTTCCGCGCGCACTCCAGCCGCTTCTCCGGCGTCTCCGGGATGCCGGTCTCGTCGTTGGCCAGGCCGATGACGGCCGCGCCGTGGCGGGCGACCAGGGGCAGGATCTCGTCCAGACGCTCGTCCTCGGCGGTCACCGAGTTGACGAGGGCCCGGCCCTCGTAGACCGACAGCCCGGCCTCCAGCGCCTCGATCACCGACGAGTCGATGCAGATCGGCAGGTCCACGGCCTCCTGGACGGTCCGCAGCATCGCCTTGAGCAGCTCCGGCTCGTCGACGAGCGGGATCCCGGCGTTGACATCGAGCATGGTGGCGCCCGCCTCCGCCTGCGCCAGGGCGTCGACGGTGACCGTCTCCAGGTTGCCCTCGCGCAGTTCCTCGGCGAACTTCTTGCGCCCGGTGGGGTTGATGCGCTCGCCGATGATGCAGAACGGCTGCTCGGCGCCGATCGTCACGCTACGTGAGCGCGACCGCAGAACTGTGTCCATGAGCCTCTCTTTCGGTTCTGGGGGGGATTCCAAGGCGCTCGCACAACTTGGCGATGCCCGCGTCCTTGCGGAAGGAGATGAAGTGCAGGCCGGCCACGCCCGGCTGGGCCAGCGCGTGGGAGGCCAGCTCGTAAGCGATGTCAAAGCACTCGGCCTCGGCATCCGCCGCCTGCTCGACCCGTCGCACCGTCTCCGGCGGCACATCGATCCCGGGGACGTTGTGGGCGACGAACCGCATCCCGCCAACCGAGCGCAGGATGCAGACAGAGGGGATGAGGGCCAGTCGTTCGCTGAGGCCGGTGTCAACGGCGGCGCCGACGAATCGCTCCAGCAACTGCGGGCGATAGCACAGCTGCAGCTGGAGAAAGCGGGCGCCGGCCGCGGCCTTCTTCGCCGCCCGGCGGATGCGGATGTCGAGAGGAGGGGCGCTGGGGTTCTCGACCGCGCCGACGAAGAAGTGCGGCTTGGGAGTGATGGCCCGGCCGGAGAGGTAATGCCCCCGGTCAAGCGCGCGGGCCAGCGCGATCAGCTGGATGCTGTCAAGGTCAAACACCCGCCGGGTCTCCGGCTCGTCGCCGGCGGTGACGTCATCGCCGGTCAGGCAGCAGACGTTCTCAATGCCGAACATGGCCGCGCCCATGAGATCGGCCTCCAGCGCCAGGCGGTTGCGATCGCGGCAGACGAGCTGCATGATCGGCTCGGCACCGACCTGGCGCAGGCCGATCGACACGGCCAGCGGCGAGACATGGGCGTGGGCGGCCGGATTGTCGGTGGCGTTGAAGGCGTCGACGTAGGCCCGCATCGGCTCCAGCTGGCGCTGGATCTCGGCGTGCCCGCCGCCGTCGACGACGGGCAGCTCCGCCGTGACGACGAACTCGCGGGCGGTCAGCTTGTGCTCAAGGCTGGACATCCGCCCTCCAGCCCTCCGGGACCTCCTTGTCCCGTCCGCTGAACAGGTTGATCCAGGCCGAGGTGCCCTTCAGGCGGTTGTCGACGGGCGGCCGGACGCGGTCGATGTGACCGCGCCACAGGGGCAGCTGCTCGGAGCGCTCGTAGGCCTTGACCCACACGCAGCGCATCTCCGGCTTGACCTCGCAGTGGCCGTTGGCCCGCACGCCGCCGCACGGCCCGTTGCGCAGCGTCTTCGGACACGTCATGGGACATGTCATCCCGGTGTCGTGCAGGACGCACTGGCCGCACATCTGACAGCCCCAGATCGGCTTCTTGACCAGATGCTCGGCCGTGGCGACCACGTCGGCGGCTCTCATCCTCGTCGCTCCTCCCGCGCAGCCTCAGCGGGGTGTCACGCCGGGACCCGCTCGCGCCGGAGCTGGATCAGCTCGTTGGCCTTCTTGACCGCCGTGGAGGCATCGGCCGAGTAGCCGGGGGCGCCGACGGCGTCCGCGTACTCCTGGGTGACCGGCGCGCCGCCGACCATGACGATGACGTCGTCGCGGATGCCGGCCTTCTCCAGCGCGTTGATGTTCGCCTTGAACATCGGCATCGTCGTCGTCAGGAATGCCGAGAAGCCGACGATGTCCGGGTTGTGCTCGTGGATCTGCTCCACAAACTTCTCCGGCGGCACGTTCACGCCGAGGTCGATGACGGTGAAGCCGGCGCCCTCCAGCATGATGTTGCACAGGTTCTTGCCGATGTCGTGCACGTCGCCCTTGACCGTGCCCATCAAAAACGTGCCGACCTGGGCGGTGCCGGTCTCGGCCAGCAGCGGGCGCAGGATGTCCAGCGCGCCCTGCATGGCGCGGGCGGCGATCAGCATCTCCGGCACGAAGTAGTCACCGCGCTCAAACCGGGCGCCGACCTCCTCCAGGGAGGGGATGAGTGCGTCATAGAGCATGCGCTCCGGCTCCAGGCCGTCGGCGAGACCGTTGTTGACGCCGTCGGAGACGGCGGGGGCGTTGCCGACGAGGGTCTCGTCGTAGAGCAGCTTGAGAATCTCCTCGTGCGTCATGCGGCGTTCACTCCTTGCTGGGGGTTCCCGAGGCGGCGACTGAGGGTGTGCGCCTCCTCGATCAGGATGGGCTTGAGCTCGGCGATCCGGTCCGGGGTCATGCGAATGGTCGGTCCACTGATGCTGAGCGCGGCGACGACCTCTCCGCCGGCACCCCGCACCGGCGCGGCGATGGCCGCCAGTCCGGTCTCCAGCTCGTCGATCGCCTCGGCGAACTCGTCGCGGCGCACGTCGACGAGGTTGCGGCGAAGCTCCGCCGGATCGGTGATCGTCTTCGGCGTCAGCGCGGCCAGCGGACGGGCAGGCATCGTCGCGCGGCCGAAGGCCATGAACAGCTTGCCGTTGGCCGTGCAGTGAAAGTCGACGGTCCGTCCCAGCCACTGGCCGGCGCCGAGGAAGTGGCGTCCGTCGACCTGGGCGACGTGCTCCACTCCGTGGTGGGCGGGCACGGCCAGGTTGATCGTCTCGCCGCTGTGCTCGCTGAGGGCGTCGAGCGAGGCCCGGGCGAGCTCGATGAGGTTGCGCTCCAGCATGCTGCGTTCGGCGACGCGGAGAATGGCGGGCCCGGGGCGCAGGCGACCGCGCTCACCGTCCTGCTCGACGAGACCCTGCCGCTCCAGCGCGCTGACCAGGCGCGACGCCGTGCTCTTGGGGATGCCGCTGGCCGAGGCCAGGTCGGTGAGGGCCACCGGCTCCTCGGCCTCCAGCACCCGGACGAGCAGCTCGGCGCCGCGGTCGATGGCGGTCGTGCCCCGGCCCTCGCCGCCCACCTCAGATTTTTGGAACTGTTGTTCCACGCCAGGTATATTACGGCCGCGCCTCACCGCGTCAAGCGCCCCGTCGTATGAGTTCAAGGAGGAAGGCCAGATGTTCGTCAACGCGATGCCCCGCTACGAGATCCTCAGCGAGGAGGCGATGGCGACCCTGGACCGGGGGTGGCGGCGGATCGTCTCCGAGCTCGGCATCGAGTTCCTGCTGCCGGAGGCCGTCGAACTGCTGCGCGGGGCCGGGCAGATCGTGGAGGAGGAGAACCGCGTCCGGTTTGATCCGGAGTGGATCCTGGAGCAGGTGGCCAAGGCGCCGCGGGAGTTTGAGCTGCAGGCCCGCAACCCGGAGCACTCGGCCCACATCGGCGGTGACCACATGGTGTTCGCGCCCGTCTACGGCTGCCCGTTCATCCGGGAGGGCGATGTCCGCCGCGATGCCAAGATGGCCGACTTTGAGAACCTGGTGAAGCTGTCGCAGGCGTTCCCGGAGCTCGACTCCCCGGGGGGGACGATCTGCGAGCCGGAGGACCGGCCGCTGGACTCGCGCCACCTGGACATGGTCTACGCGCTGCAGACGCTCACCGACAAGCCGTACATGGGCTCGGTCACCTCAGGCCCCAACGCGGCCGACACGATCCGCATGGGGGAGATCCTGTTCGGCGGGCGGGAGGCGATTGAGCGGGCGCCGGTCTCGATCTCCCTGATCAACGTCAATTCGCCGCTGCGCTACGACGACCGGATGCTGGCGGCGATGTTTGAGTACGTGAAGGCCAACCAGGCCGTGATCATCACGCCGTTTCTCCTCATGGGGGCGATGTCGCCGGTGTCGCTGCCCTCCACGCTCGTGCAGCAGATGGCCGAGGCGCTGGCCGGGATCGCCCTGGCCCAGCTCATCCGCCCGGGCGCGCCGGTGGTGTTCGGCTCGTTTCTGTCCAACACCGACATGCAGTCCGGCTCGCCCTCGTTCGGCACTCCGGAGTCGGCGATCGGCGTGCTGTGCACCGGGCAGATCGCGCGGAGGTTTGGGCTTCCGTGGCGCGGCGGCGGCGCGCTGAACGCCTCCCAGACGGTCGACGCCCAGGCGGCGTACGAGTCGCTGATGACGTTCTTGCCGACGTTCCTGGCCGGCGCCAACTTCGTCATGCACTCGGCGGGCTGGCTGGAGGGCGGCCTCGTCTCCTGCTACGAGAAGTTCATCGTCGACATCGAGTTGCTGCGCGAGCTTCGCCACGAGTTCACCCCGCTGGAGATCGACGAGGCCTCGCTCGCCTTCGACGCCCACCTGGAGGTGGGGGCGGGGGGCCACTTCCTCGGCGCCGCCCACACGCTGGAGCGCTTCCGCGAGTGCTTCTACCGCCCGCTGCTGTCCTCGACCGAGAACTTCGACCGCTGGCAGCGCAACGGCGGGCGCGACACCACCGCCCGTGCCGGGGAGCTGTGGCGCAAGACGCTGGAGGGCTACGAGCAGCCGCCGATCGACTCGGCGGTCGACGAGGAGCTGCGGGAGTTCGTGGTGCGGCGGCGGGCCGAGCTCGGCGACTAGTCGGCTGGCGCGGCCCGGAGCGGCCGGCGGATGTCGAGCGGGCTGTCCGGGCGCCATCCGCTGGCCTGGAGCGGATTGCGCACACGAGTGGGCGGTTCGCCGGGATCCCCCGCTTCAGCCGCAAAACGGCCGGCGATGAAGGGAGCGGGTCGGGAGCAACCTGTTTGTTCGAAATCTGGTTCGCGTCTTGCGATTTCGTCCCTGGTGCCCGCCCAGCAACCGGATTGTTCGAGATCGTCGGCGCCGGATTGAATCTCGTACGAATTCGTTGCTCTCACGGTCACGGCCACCGCCGAGGCAGCCCGTGCGCCCCCTTCGCCGCCACCGCCGGGGCAGCCCGTGCCCCCACGCCGCCCCCCACGCCCAGCGCCCCCAGCGTTGAGCCGCCCGAGCCTACGGCGCCGGCGAATCGAGCCGGTGCACCTCGTAGCCCGCATCGCGCAGCGCGGCGACGATCGCGTCCCCGTGGGCGCGGCCGCGGGTCTCAAGGGCGATCTCCACGCCCGTCTCGCGGACGTGCAGCGGCACCGCCTCGCGCACGTGATCGGCGTGCACGATGTTGCCGCCGGCCTCGGCGATGCGGGTCAACAGGGCGGCCAGCCCGCCGGGGCGGTCCGAGATGCGGGTGAACAGCCGGACCCGGCGGCCGGCCAGCGTTTCGTGCCACTGGGCGACGCCGGCGAGCAGGCCCGGGTCGACGTTGCCGCCGGAGAGGACGACGACGGTGGAGCCGGTGGGGGCGGGGGCGACCTTGCCGGACATGACCGCGGCCACACCGGCGGCGCCGCCCCCCTCCACGACGAGCTTTGAGCGCTCCAGCAGCCAGACCATGGCGGCCGCGATGTCCTCCTCGGAGACGACGACCATCTCGTCGACCCAGCGCTGGACGAGCGGCAGTGTGATCTGACCCGGGCGCTTGACGGCGATCCCGTCGGCGATCGTGGCCCGGGCTTGGAAGGTCACGGGTGCGGCGGCGCGCAGTGATTCCGGGAACGACGCACAGGCATCCACCTGCACGCCGATGACCCGGACCCGGCGCCCGCCGGCGCCCGCCGTCTTGACGGCGCCGGCGATCCCGGAGATGAGTCCGCCGCCGCCGACCGGGACCACCACCGCCTCCAGGTCAGCGACGTCCTCCAGCAGTTCAAGGCCGAGCGTCGCCTGACCGAGGATGACGTCCGGGTCGTCGAACGGGTGCACGAAGCCGGCGCCCGTCTCGGCGGCGCGATCCAGCGCGGCGGCCACGCAATCGTCGACCGACTCCCCGCCGAGGTTGACGGTCCCGCCGAAGGCCTCCACGGCGGCGACCTTGGCCACGGGAGCCTCGCGCGGCATGAACACCTCGCACGGGATGCCCTGGGCGCGCGCCGCGTAGGCCAGCGACTGACCGTGGTTGCCGGCGCTGCCCGCGACGACGCCGTTGGCGCCGTTCAGGCGCGAGATCTTGTGCACCGCGCCGCGCAGCTTGAACGAGCCCGTGCGCTGGAGGTTCTCGGCCTTGAGCACGACCTGCCCCCCGCAGCGGTCCGAGAGGCTGCGCGAACTGAGCAGCGGCGTGTGGCGGGCGACCGTCCGCACGATGTCCCGCGCCTGTGCGGCGCCGCCGGCGGCGATCCGGGCGGCGACCTCGTCGGCGCCGGTGGCGGGCGCGCGGGAGCTCACCGCGCCGGCGAACCGCGGTGGGAGGAGAGTTGGCGGTCCATCTACCCGATGTTAGACTGCCTGACCGATGACTCATATATCAGCCCCCGGCAGGCGACGTGCCCCGACCCACGCGCGGAGGTGGGGTGGCCGATAGCGGGGCCACCAGCGTCGACGGGGCGACGCCCCTCGGCGAGGCCCGGGTGCGCGGGCAGGCGCGGTCGCCCCGGGTCCCCGGCGAGCTGCTGGCCGACCGGGCGTATGCCGAACTGCGCGACCGGATCGTGACCCTGCAGATCGCGCCCGGCGAGCCGATCGACGAGGACGTGCTGGGCCGGGAGCTGGAGATGGGCCGGACGCCGGTCCGGGAGGCGATCAAGCGGCTGGCGCTGGAGAACCTGGTCACCGTCTTCCCGCGGCGGGGGACGTTCGCCTCGGAGATCAACATCACCGACCTGGCGCACATCTCCGACGTGCGCGTGCAACTCGATGCCCATGCCGCGTTCCGCGCCGCCCAGCGGATCACGGGCGCTCAGCGCGAGGAGCTGGACCGGCTCCTGGACGAGCTGGAGGACAGCCAGGGCAGCACCGACGCCGAGGGGCTGATGGTGCTCGACGCGCGCGTGCACCGCTTCATCTACCGGGCGGCGGGGAATCCGTACCTGGAGGAGACACTGGGGCGCTATTTCAACCTGTCGCTGCGGATCTGGCACCTGGTGCTCGACCGCCTGCCGCATCTGTTCACGCGCGTGCACGAGCATGCCGACCTGCTGCGCGCGATCGGCGACGGTGACGCCGACGGCGCGCGGGACATCCTGGCCCAGCACGTCGCGACCTTCGAGAGCGAGATCCGCTCGGTTCTGTGATCCCATCGTGAGATGGAGGAGATGATGGGCTACGACTACGTGATCGTCGGCGGTGGCTCCGCCGGCTCGTGCCTGGCCAGCCGGCTCACCGAGGACCCGTCGACCAGGGTGCTGGTGCTGGAGGCGGGGCGGACGGACTACCTGTGGGACGTCTACATCCACATGCCCGCGGCCCTGTCGTTTCCCATCGGCAACCGCTTTTACGACTGGAAGTACGAGTCCGAGCCTGAGCCCCACATGCAGGGCCGCCGCATCTACCACGCCCGCGGGAAGGTGCTCGGCGGCTCAAGCTCGATCAACGGCATGATCTTTCAGCGGGGCAACCCGATGGACTACGAGCGATGGGCGGCCGATCCCGGGATGGAGCACTGGGATTACGCCCACTGCCTGCCGTACTTCAAGAAGATGGAGACGTGCCTGGCGGGCGCCAACGCCTGGCGCGGCGGGGACGGGCCGCTCAAGCTCGAGCGCGGACCGGCGGTCAATCCGCTGTTCCGGGCGTTCTTCGCCGCCGTGCAGGAGGCGGGGTATCCGCTGACCGATGACGTCAACGGCTACAAGCAAGAGGGCTTTGCCGCCTTTGACCGGACGATCTACCGCGGCCACCGCCTCAGCGCGGCGCGGGCCTACCTGCACCCGGCGATGGAGCGGCCCAACCTGGAGGTCCGGCCGCGGGCGATGGTGACCCGGATCCGCTTCCAGGGCACGCGGGCGGTCGGTGTCGACGTGGTGGAGAAGGGCACCACGCGCCCTATCGACGCCGGCGAGGTCCTGCTGTGCGGCGGGGCGATCAACTCGCCGCAGCTGCTGCAGCTGTCCGGCGTGGGCAACGCCCGGGAACTGGAGACGGTCGGTGTGCGGCCCATCCATGACCTGCCCGGCGTCGGCGAGAACCTGCAGGATCACCTGGAGGTCTACATCCAGTACGCGTCCAAGCAGCCGGTCTCGGTGGCTCCGGCGATGAAGCTGCGCAACCGCCCGTGGGTGGGGCTCGCCTGGCTTTTGGGACGGCGCGGTCCGGGGGCGACCAACCACTTCGAGGGCGGCGGGTTCATCCGCTCCAACGACGACGTCGCCTACCCCAACCTCATGTACCACTTCCTGCCGCTCGCGATCCGCTATGACGGGACGGCGCCCCAGGGCCACGGCTACCAGGTCCACGTGGGGCCGATGTACTCAGACGCCCGCGGGTCGGTGAAGATCGTCTCCACCGATCCCGCCACGCACCCGGCGCTGCGCTTCAACTACCTGTCGACCGAGACCGACCGCCGGGAGTGGGTGGAGGCGGTCCGGATCTCGCGGCAGATCCTCAATCAGCCGGCGTTCGACGAGTACAACGGCGGTGAGCTCTCGCCCGGGCCGTCGGTCAGCACCGACGAGGAGATCCTCGACTGGGTCGCCCGTGATGCCGAGACGGCGCTGCACCCGTCGTGCACCTGCCGCATGGGCATCGGCGGCGACGCCGTCGTCGATCCGGCCAGCCTCCGCGTGCACGGCCTGGAGGGCCTGCGGGTGGTGGACGCGTCGACCATGCCGTACGTGCCCAACGGCAACATCTACGCGCCGGTGATGATGCTGGCCGAGAAGAGCGCCGATCTCATCAAAGGGGCCACCCCGCTGCCGGCGCTCACCGACGTGCCGTTCTACCGCCACCAGCCGGCGGAGACGGTCAGCCGATGACGACCGTCTGCAGCTCGGTGAGCGTCTCCATGGGGTAGCGGCCGCCGACGCGGCCGACCCCGCTCAGGCTGCCGGCGCGGCCGCCGAACGGCAGGTGGTTCTCCCAGTAGTTGGTCGTCTCGTTGATGTTGACCAGGCCGGTGCGGGCTTCGTCGGCATACCGCAGCCCGCGCCGCAGGTCGGCGGTGAAGATGGCTGCCAGCAGCCCGTACGGCGAGGCGTTGGTCAGCTCGATCGCCTCCTCCAGCGAGGCGATGGACACGACCGGCGCGATCGGCCCAAACGTCTCCTCGGTGGCGGCCAGCGCGTCGGGCGCCACCCCGTCAAGCACGGTGGCGGGCCAGTAGAGCTCGGTGGGGCGATCGCCGGCGCGCTCGCCGCCGGTGACCAGCCGGGCTCCGCGGGTCAGCGCATCGGCCACATGGGCGTCCATCTTGGCGGCCACGCCCTCGTTGTTGAGCGGCCCCAGGGTCGTGTCGGTGGCGAACGGGTCGCCGAGGCGGATCTCGGCGTCGGTGCGCTCCGCCAGGCGGCTGACGAACTCGGCGCGCACGTCCTCATGGACGAGGAGCCGCTCGCCGGCGGTGCAGCTCTGGCCGGCGCACAGAAAGCAGCCGGTCAGCGCCGCCTCCACGGCGGCGTCGAGATCGGCGTCCTCCAGAACGACGAGGGGGCCGTTGCCGCCCATCTCCAGCAGCAGGCGCTTGCCGGCGGCCCGCCGGGCGATTCCAAGACCGGTGGCCGTCGAGCCGATGAAGCCGACCGCCGCCGTGCGCGGGTGGCTGACGATCTCGTCGCCGACGACCGGGCCCGGGCCGGTGACGAAGTTGAACACGCCGGGGGGCAGATCGGCTTCGACGATGCAGCGGACCATCACCCCGGAGCACATTGCGGTCGTTGGCGCCGGGGTCCAGACAACCGTGTTGCCCGCCGCCAGGGCGGGCGCGATGAGCTCGGCCGGCATCGTGTACGGCCAGTTCCACGGGCTGACCACGGCCACCGGGCCGACCGGCCGGCGCAGCAGCAGGACGCGCTTGCCCGGCGCCGCGCTGGGGGCCACGGCCCCCTCCAGGCGCACGCCGTCCTCGGCCGCACCCCGCCACATGGCCACCAGTTCGTCGACCTCGTCATAGGACTCGGCCAGCGGCTTGCCCTGATCGAGGGTCGCCGCCCGGGCCAATTCGTCGCGGTGGCGCTCGCACGCATCGGCGATGCGGCGCAGCACCCCGGCGCGCGCGAACGCGGTCTCGCGCGCCCAGCCAGGGAAGGCGCGCTCGGCGGCGAGCACGGCCGCCGCGGCGTCCTCGCGGTCGGCGTGGGCGACGGGACCCAGCTCCTCGCCAGTGGCGGGGCTGGCGGCGGGAACGGCCTCCCCGGAGCGCGCGTCACAGAAGCGGCCGTCGATGAACAGCTGCGTCGGCACGCGGGCGGTCCGGGGCTCACTTTTCTGGCTGACGGACACCTGTCTCCTCGTTGACCAAGCTGATATATAAGTTGGACAGCAATCGCATCCTAGATGAGGAGAGCAAGAATGCGATCCGCGACGGGGACGGACCGAAGAACCAGATGACACAGACTTTGCCGGGCGTCGTGCAGGAGGGTGAGCGCCTCCTTGATCAGGCTCACCGGGGCGGCGCCGCCCTGTCGCTGCTCGGTGGCGTCGCGGTGCGGCTGCACGCCGCCGATGTGCCCCAGCCGCTCGATCGCGAGTACAAGGACCTTGACTTCGCCGTCCCCAAGGGCCGGGGCGGCGACGCCGACCGCCTGCTGCGCGAGGCCGGCTATGAGCCCCAGACGATGTTCAACGCCATGAACGGCAAGGAGCGGATGCTCTTTCACGACATGGAGCGGGGCCGGCAGATCGATGTGTTCGTCGGCTCGTTCCGGATGTGCCACGAGATCCCGTTCGGCGACCGGCTCAAGGTGGGCGAGCCGACGGTGCCGCTCGCCGAGCTGCTGCTGACCAAGCTGCAGATCATTGAGCTCAACGAGAAGGACGTCCGCGACACGCTGCTGCTCTTCCACGGCCACGGGATCTCCGATCACGATGACGACACGGTCAACGGGGCGCGGATCGCCGAGCTGTGCGCCGCCGACTGGGGTCTGTGGCGCACGATCACCCAGAACCTGGACCGGTGCCGGTCGCACCTGGACAACTACGCGCTGCCCGACGACGACAAGCACCGGATCTCGGATCGCTTCGGCGAGGTGCTGGAGCGGATCGAACAGGAGCCGAAGACCCGCGGGTGGAAGCTGCGGGCCAAGATCGGCGAGCGCAAACGCTGGTATGAGGTCCCCGAGGAGGTCGAGCGATGAGGATCTTCTTTGCCACTGACGTGCACGGCTCGGAGGTGTGCTGGCGCAAGTTCCTCAACAGCGGTCAGCACTACCAGGCCGATGTGGTCATCCTCGGCGGCGATATGACCGGCAAGGCGCTGGTGCCGATCATCAACGACGGCGGCGGCCGGTGGCACGCGACCCTGCTCGAGCACCGCTCCGAGCTGGAGGGCGAGGAGCAGGTGGTGGAGTTTGAGCAGGCGGTCATTCGCCGCGGCTATTACCCGTTCCGGACCGACCCGGATGAGGTGCGGGAACTGGCCGAGGACGAGCCGCGCTGGCACAAGCTGTTTGAGGAGCACATGCTGGCGACGGTGGAGCGGTGGATGGAGCTGGCCGACGAGAAGCTGGCCGGCACCGGGATCCGCTGCTTTGTCTGTCCGGGCAACGATGACCAGCTCGATGTCGACGAGGTGATCGCCAACGCCCGGACGGTGGAGCTGGGGGAGGGGCGGGTCGTTGACATCGACGGCTTCCAGATGGTGTCCAGCGGCTGGGCGAACCGGACCCCGTGGGATACGTATCGCGAGGAGGACGAGCCGCAGCTGGCCGAGCGCATCTCGGCGATGGTCGCCCAGGTGACGGCGCCGCCGGAGCGGACGATCTTCAGCCTGCACTGCCCGCCGTACGGGTCAGGCCTGGACGACGCTCCGGAGCTGACCGCCGAGATGGATCTCAAGGACGCCGGGCACGCGCTGCGGCCCGTCGGCTCCACGGCGGTGCGCGAGGCGATCGAGGCATTTCAGCCCGCGCTGTCGCTGCACGGCCACATCCATGAGGCCCGCGCCAGCCGGCGCATCGGCCGGACTCTGTGCATCAACCCCGGCAGCTCCTACGAGCAGGGCCAGTTGCTGGGCGCCGTCGTGGACATCGACGGCAAGAAGAAGGTGAAGCGCTTCGTGCTCACAAGCGGCTGACGCCGCGGGGAAATCAAGAGGGAGAGGGACTTCTCATGTCGGTACAGGAGACGGCAGGCGGAGCACTTCCGCTGGAGCGGGAGATGTTCGTGCGCAAGGCCACTGGCCTGGTGCGCGGCTGGTCGGTGCGCGACGCGTTCATCTACGCCGCGTTCTCGATCAACCTGATCACGCTGGGGCTGTACATCTTCTCGTATCAGTCGTTCATCCCTGGGGGGAGCCTGCTGTGGTCGGTGCTCATCGGCGGCGCCTACCTCGTCGTCCAGGGGATCACCTACGCGGCGCTCATCGCGGCGATGCCGCGGGCGGGCGGCGACTACGTGTGGATCAGCCGGGTGCTGGGCGGCGGCACTGGGTTTGTGCTCGCCGTGGCCGGCTGGTGGTTCATCCTGTGGCTGTGGGTGCCGATCTACGCCAACATCCTCAACGTTGAGGTGCTCGGCCCGCTGGCGGCGATCGTCGGCTGGCACAGCGGCGTGACGTGGTTTGCCAGCCACACCGGGATCTTCGTGCTGTCGGTGGCCACGGCGCTGATCGCCTCGCTGTTCATCGCGCTCGGCATCCGTACCTACGCCAAGATCCAGCGCTGGTGCTTCATCGGCGGCGTCGTCGGCCTGGCGGTCATGATGGTGGTGCTGCTCGTCAACTCCAAGAGCGGCTTCATCTCGGCGTTCAACGCGCAGTCAAAGAGCCTGTACGGCGTCTCCAACGCGTACGCCAAGACGATGGCGGCGGGAACCAAGGGCTACGCGCCTCCCGGCCTGGGGGCGTTCGCCTTCGGCTCGACGCTGTTCCTCATCCCCATGATGGCCTTCTTCAACCTGTGGTCGAACTGGGGCGCGACGCTGTACGGCGAGGTGCGCGGGGCGTCTGACTTCCGCAAGAACATCTACGCCATGGGCGGCGCGCTGGTGGCGACGACGATCGCGGCTGTCATCCTGTTCCTCCTGTTCGCCAAGACGTTTGGCTGGAGCTTCTACGAGGCGTCCAACAGCGCGTTCTGGCTGGGGACGACGCCGACCGGAACGTGGTACTACCCGGCGACGTTGGTGGCCGCGTTCTTCCACAGCCGGGTGGTGTCGTTCATCTTCATCGCCGTCATGTCGCTGTGGTTCTTCGGCTGGGTGGGAACCGTGTTCCTGTCCTCGACCCGGGTCATCTTCGCCACCGCGTTCGACCGCGTCCTGCCGGAGACGGTGGCGCGGGTGGGGCGCAACGGGGTCCCGTGGGCGGCGCTGGCGCTGATGCTCGTGCCCTCGCTCGGAATCTCCGCGCTGTACGCATACAACTCGACGTTCGCGACCTACACCCTGGACGCCACCCTGGTGATTGCGGTGACGTTCCTGGGCTCGGCGCTGGCCGCCGCGGTGCTGCCCTACCGCAAGCCGGAGATCTACAACGCGTCACCGATCGCCCGTTACAAGGTGGCGGGTGTGCCGCTGATCACGGCGGCGTCGGTGGCGTTCATCGCCTTCTTGGTGTTCTGCCTGGTCAAGTGGCTGCAGGACAGTCGCTACGGCGTGAACAACTTCTCGTCGCTGCTGTACATGCTCGGCATGTACGTCCTGGCCATCGCCATCTATGTCGGTTCGAAGATCGTGCGACGGCGCCAGGGGATGGACCTGAGCATGGTCTACGGCGAGATTCCGGTGGAGTGACGTCCGTTGGGGCGTCGCCGCCGGCGGCGCCCCAACCACAACCGGCCGCCGCCTGAGGCCGCTATAGGATCCGGCCTTCGCACACTTTGGGAGGAGACTGGGCGATGGAAAGCACCCGCGTGGATCAGCAGGGAACAGAGTCGGCTCTGTCCGCAGACGACCAGCGGCTTGCCGATTTCGGCTACACGCCGCAGCTCAACCGCGTCCTGGGGCTGTTCTCCAACTTCTCGGTCGCCTTCACCTACCTGTCGCCGATGGTCGGCATCTACTCGCTGTTCCTGCTCGGCGTGGGGACGGGCGGTCCCGGCTATGTGTGGCTGACGATCATCCCGGTCGTCGGCATGCTGTTCGTCGCCCTCGTGTTCGGCGAGCTCGGCAGCCACTATCCGGTCGCCGGCGCGCTGTACCAGTACAGCAAGTTCTCCGCCGGTCCCGCGTATGGATGGTTCGTCGGATGGTTCTACGGGCTCGCCCTGCTGATCACCGTGGCGTCAGTGGACACGGGGGTGGTCAGCTACGTCACGGCCCTGACCCACAACTGGTTTGGCTGGAACCTCAACCCCACCACCCACTCGACGATCCTCGTCATCACCCTGATCCTGCTCGCGATCCAGACGGTGCTCAACGTCACCGGGGCGAAGGTCATGGGGCGCATCGCCCGCTTCGGCGTCTACGTGGAGTTTGTCGGGACGTTTGGGATTGCCCTCATCCTGCTCATCCACGGCTTCCACCACGGGCTCGGCTTCCTGTTCACCAGCCAGGGGGTCCAGCACGCCTCCAGCAATCCGCTGTCGCTGGACTTCCACGGCCACTGGCTGACCGGCGCGGCGCTCATCGCCGTGCTGGCGCCCGTCTACATCTTCTACGGCTTTGAGTCCTGCGGCGACATCTCCGAGGAGACAAAGGACGCCAGCCGCCAGATCCCGCGGGCGATGCGCCTGGCGCTCATCTGGGGCGGCATCACCTCGCTGGTGCTGACCATGGCGCTGCTGCTGGCGATGCCGGTCCACAACCCGGTCGGCGCCACGGTCAAGGGCGGGGGCGTCCCGTTCATCCTCGGCCAGCTGTCGCCCGCCATGCAGGACTTCCTGCTGCTGCTGATCATCTACGCGTTCTTCTCCTGCGGCACCTCGATCCAGGGCGCGGGCAGCCGGCTCGCCTTCTCCTATGCGCGTGACAACGCGCTCCCGGCATCCTCCTGGATCTCGCGGGTGCACCCGCGGTTCAAGACCCCGGTCAACGCGCTGCTGGCCGGCGCGGTGGTCACGATCCTGTTCTGCCTGCTGGTGTTCCCGTCGCCGACGCGCGACATCCACATCGGCTTCATCACCTACCCGGCGAACACCAACGTGCTCGTGGCGCTCGTCTCCTTCGGCGTCAGCGGCATCTATCTGTCGTTCCTGATGACGGTGATCGCCTCGATGATCGCCCGCTCGCGCGGCTGGATCCCGGAGGGAGTGTTCCGCCTCGGCCGCTGGGGGTGGGTGGTGTCGATCATCGCCGCCGGCTACCTGGGGCTGATGTTCATCAACATCGCGATTCCCTCCGGACTGAGCAGCCCGCGGGCGTTCTTCAACCTCGACTGGATCACGCTGAGCGTGATGATCGTGATCGCGCTCGTCGGGGCGGTCTACTTCGTGATCGCCCGGCCGGACCGGGGCGTGGCCCGGCACGTGCATGAGCGCGAGCGGCGCAAGGCCGAGGGCGCGGAGCAGGTCATCTCCAGCTGACGGCGGTGGGGAGGGCGAGCGGCGGCCGCGCCGCCCCGGCCACCCGCGGACTCGCCGCCCCGGCCGTCCGTGGACTCGCCGCCCCGGCCACCCCCGGACTCGGCGCCACCGGCAACCGGACCGCGCCGTCCGCTACCGTCTGCAATCCATGTTCACTGCGCCAGGGGTGCCGGCGGCCGATGGCGAGTCGCCGGTGGGGGAGACTGCGATCACCGTCCGCGGGCTGGTCAAGTCCTACGGCAAGGTGCGCGCGCTCGGCGGCGTCGATCTCGACGTGGCCCGCGGCACCGTGCTGGGACTTCTGGGTCCCAACGGCGCCGGCAAGACGACGCTGGTGCGTGTGCTCACGACGCTGCTGGAGCCGGATGCCGGGAGCGCGTCGGTCGACGGGCTCGATGTCGTCGCCGATGCCGCTGCGCTCCGGCACCGGATCGGCCTCGCCGGCCAGTACGCCGCCGTCGATGAGAACCTGACCGGGCTGGAGAACCTGACGATGGTGGGGCGCCTGTACGGGCTCTCACGCGCCAGCGCCAAGCGCCGGGGGGCCGAGTTGCTTGAGCGCTTCGATCTCGTCGACGCTCGCGACCGCGTTACGCAGACGTACTCCGGCGGCATGCGGCGCCGGCTTGACCTTGCGGCCGCGCTCGTGGCCAAGCCACCGATCCTGTTTCTCGACGAGCCGACCACGGGGCTGGATCCGCGCAGCCGCATCGAGTTGTGGCACACGATCGAGACGCTCGTCGCCGAGGGGACGACGGTGCTGCTCACGACGCAGTACCTCGACGAGGCCGACCGGCTGGCGGACTCGATTGCGGTCATCGACCACGGCCGGTTGATCGCCCAGGGCACTGCCGACGAGCTCAAGGATCGCGTCGGCGGCGAGCGCTTGGAGGTCCACCTTGAGGATCCTGTCCAGAGCGAGCAGGCGGTCCGGAGCCTGGCGGCGATGGCCGACGAGTCACCGACCGCCGACGACGGTGTGGTCCGGGTCTCGGTGCGCACGCGCACCGGCGCCATCGCCGAAGCCGTGCGCCGGCTGAGCGAGGAGCGCATCGGCGTCGACGACATCAGCCTGCGCCGGCCGACGCTCGACGAGGTGTTCCTGACGCTGACCGGCCATGCCGCGGAGCCCGGCGAGGAGGGCGACGGGGGCACGGCGCGATGAGGCGACTGGTGACCGACACGCTCATCCTCGCCGAGCGCAACCTCATCCGGCTGCCGCGCAAGCCGGAGCTGTTGCTCGCCTTCACGGTGCAGCCGATCATGTTCGTGCTGCTGTTTCGCTACGTGTTCGGCGGCGCCATCAACACCGGCGGGCTGCCGTACGTGCAGTACCTGATCCCGGGGATCATCGTCCAGAACATCGCCTTCGGCGGCTTCGTCACGGCGCTGGGGCTCAACGAGGACGTGCACAAGGGGCTCATCGACCGGTTTCGCTCCCTGCCGATGGCCCGGGCCGCCGTGCTCGCCGGCCGCACCCTCTCCGACATCGTCACCAACTTCCTGTCGATCTGCGTCCTCGTCGTCACCGGGCTGATCATCGGCTTTGTCTTCAACACCTCGGCGCTCCACATCATCGCCGGCTTCGCCCTGCTGCTCCTCGTGGGGTTCGCCTTCTCCTGGGTGTTCGCGTTTGTCGGCCTGATCGCCTCCACGCCGGAATCGGCCAACTCGGTGGGGTTCATCGCCATCTTCCCCCTGACGTTCATCTCATCCGCGTTCGTGCCGGTGGCGACGATGCCGGAGCCGCTGAAGACGTTCGCCCAGGTCAACCCGTTCACGATCTTCGTCGATGCCATGCGGGCGCTGTGGATCGGTACGCCGGCGGGCAACTACGTGTGGGGCGCGGTGGTGTGGGCGGCGGTGATCCTCGTCGTGTTCGCCCCGCTGGCGGTGGCGCGCTACCGGCGTACGGCGGGGGCGTGATCGACTGAGGACCGGCGGGGACGTAGCCGGCGGAGGGCCGGCGGGCGTTTTCGTCCCCGTGCGTCGCCGGGCGGACGGGGAGAAACGGCGGGTGATGAAGGGGGCGACGCGGGCGTGAGAGGTGAGCCGGTGCCGCTGCACCAGGCGACCGCCATCAGTGAACGGGTTCGGTGGCGCGAAAAACGGCAGGATTGAAGACGGGGTTCGCTGGCGGGGAGCGGGATGCGGGCGAGACCCCGCCCGGGAGCGTCACATGCGTTCGAAATCCGGATCCGGGCTGACGATCTCGAACGCAACTGCCGCTATCGGCCACTCACGGACGAAATCGCACGGCGCGATCCGAGTTTCGAACAAACCGGGGGTGCCTCGCCCCCGCTCCCGCCCCGGGCACCCCCATCATCGCCGTCGTCAACCCAGACCCCGTCGGCATCCACTCACGGCAGCGATCCCCTCTGACACCCACCCCTCGCCGCCGGGTGAGATCCGGCCACCGCCGGCGCGGTTTTTCCGCCCCGGCCGACCCGCCGCCGCGGTTCGGCTCGGTCGTCGCTCCCGGCCGGCTGCCGCCCTTAGGGCCTATCCCAATGGGCCGTGTGCCTGGGGTGTTCCAGGACCAAGCTGGGCGCCGCACGGGGTGAAAGCAGGTAGCGAGCTACCTGCAAGACCGCGGGTGGCGATCCAGCGCCGGTCATGGGACACATCCAGGTGCGCGTCCGAGCGGGATAGGCCCTTAGTTGAGCTGCCCGCGCGCGACCGCCACGCACGCCTCGCAGCGCGGCCACGGCGGGTTCCAGGGGTAACCGGTGACGTCCTTGCCGCACAGGGCGGTGTCGGGATCCTCCTCGGTCACCAGGTGGCAGAGCTCCTCGAAGCCGTCGTCGCTGCGTCCGGGGACGTTGCGGCAGGCCGGGTGCACATTGGGCGTCCGGACCGGGGTTTTAGAGGCGCGCGGCATGCGCCCAGGATACGCCAGGTGCCCGCGCCCGTCAGCCTCAGACGACGGCGCGCAGGTGCCGGAACGGACGGCCGTCCCGGAGCTCGCGGACGACGGCGTCCAGCAGCGCGTCTGACTCCAGCACCCGGCCGTCGGTGACGGCCGTGACCGTGGCCCGCTTGCTCTGGATGAGGCGTGTCATCGTCTCGTCGATGGTGCCGGCGGCGAGCAGGTACCAGGCGGTGACCGCGTCGCGCTGGCCGATGCGGTGGCAGCGATCCTCGGCCTGATCGTGCATGGCCGGCGTCCACTCCAGCTCCAGAAAGCAGACGTTGGAGGCGCGGGTGAGCGTGATCCCCTGGGCGGCCACCCGGGTCGCGCACACGATCAGCGCCGGCCCGTCGTCGCGCTGGAAGGCGGCGATGGCGTTCTCCCGCGCGGTCAGCGAGTCCTCGCCAAGGAGATGCACCGCGTCCGGGAAGCGCGCCAGCACCGCGCGCTGGACCTCGACATGGCGGGCGAACACCACCAACGGCTCGCCGGAGGCGAGGAAGTCGCCGACCCAGGCGAGCGCGGCGGCGAGCTTGCCGGCGGCGGCCAGCCGCTGCAGCGCGCCGATCTGGGCCAGGCGCTGGGCCCGGAGGGTGGCCGCGATCTTGGCATTGAGCGTCGTCAGGTCCAGCGGCTGGGTCTTCAGCCAGGCGATGACGTCCCGCTCGGCGAGACGGTATTCGGACTCGTTCGTCAGCCCCACCGGGACGACCACCTGGCGCTTGGGCGGCAGCTGGGGGAGCACCTCGGCCTTGCGCCGGCGCACGAAGCAGCTGCGGCGCATGTGCCAGTGCAGGCGCTCCTCGCTCACCCGGCCGCGGAACTGACGCGCGAACCGCGCGCCGGAGCCGAACTCCTCCAGACGGCCGATGATCCGCAGCTGGGGGATGAGCTCCTCGGCGTGGTTGAGCACAGGCGTGCCGCTCAGCGCCAGGCGCAGACCGTCAGCGGGGATCGCCGCCGCCAGGCGCCGGACGGCGTGCGTGCGCTTGGCCTGAGGGTTCTTGCAGTAATGCGATTCGTCGACGACGAGCGCGCGCGGCCGCCACCGTGACAGCGCGTCGAATTGGGCGGCGACGACCTCGTAGTTGACGATCGTGATGTCGGCCGCCGGCGCGACGCGGCCCCGGCCGTGGACGACGGTCACGGAGCGGTGAGGCAGCCACCGCCCGGCCTCCCGCTCCCAGCCGAGCTTCATCGATGCCGGGCAGACGACGACTGCCGGAAAGGCGCCATCGGCCTCGAGCGCGGCGAGCGCCTCGACGGTCTTGCCCAGCCCCTGCTCGTCGGCCAGGAACGTGCCGCGGGCCTCCAGCGCGTAGCGCACGGCCGCCCACTGAAACGGGGCGAGCTCGCCCCCCAGGGTGTCGGCGACGGCGGAGATCGGCTCGGCGGCCGTCGCCCGCGACCGCCGCACGGCATCGGCGGCGGCGCGGTGCTCGGCCAGCAGCCCCGCCAGCACGGGCGCTGCCTCGGTGGTCACCTGCACCTGGTGGCGGGCGATGAACGCATCCAGCGCCTCGGCCAGCCACGGATCGAGCGGGACCGAGCGGGTGCCCTCGGCGCCGGGCAGCTGGGTGAACGCGAGCCCCACGTCCGGGTCCCACAGGACCTCAAGCCGCAGCTCCTCGCCGTCCATGCCGCGCACGTAGGCGAGCCGGGCGGGCGGCGGATCGCCGCCGTGCTCCAGGATCTGCAGGCACCGCTCGGCCCCGAGATCGAGGTTGGCCGACCGCTGGGCCCGCAGCGTCTCGGCCGCCGCCGGGGTCAGCGGGACGAGCAGCCGGCCGTCGTGGCGGACAGAGCTGTTGAGCAGGGGCTCCGGCACGGGGCCGGCGAGCGTGTTGAGGACCAGCCAGCCCCGGCCGTCGTAGCGGGTGGTGGTCACCGAGCCGATCCATCGCTGGCGAACGCCCGCCAGCCACTCCCGCACCTCGTCGCTGGGGCGAAGCTCCGGATAGCGCTCCAGCGCCTCGGTGACCTTCATGGCCGCCCAGTCTGAGGCCGGCGCCGACCACTCGCGGGTGTCCCAGTCAAAGCGCCGGTGGGGGATGGTGCGCACCAGCTCCACCAGGGCCCGGTCGTAGGGGAAGGAGAGCACGACGAGCGCATCGCCCGCGCGGTCCGGGCGCAACTCGACATGGGGGCGGTCGACAACCGGCTGCATTGGCGTCCGCGCCACGCTAGCGCCCGGGGCGGCGCTCAGCCGGCGACGAGCTCCGGCTGGTCAGAGCCGGTGTCCGCCCCGTCGAGGTCGTCGTCTCGGAACAGCTCGGCCGTGCGGCCGGCGGTGGCATCCGCCCAGGCGGTCGTGGTCACGAAGCCGAGCACCAGGATCACCACACCAAGCGCGACCACGATCCACCAGCTGACGTGCGTGGCGGCGGTGAAGCCGGGACCGATGGCGCCGCTGGCGGCGCTGCCGGCGAGGGCGCCGAGGACGGCGACGCCCAGCGTCTGCCCCACCTGACGGCTGGTGGAGGCCACGGCGGCCGCGACCCCGGCCTGGGACGGCGGCATCCCGGACACCGCCGTGTTGGTGATCGGCGGGTTGATGGCACCGGAGCCGATGCCGAACAGGACGTAGGAGACGAACAGCAGCCCGATCGGCGTGTGCGGGTTCAGCTGGGTGAGGATCAGACCGCTGGCCACGAGCGCGATCCCGCCGGCGACGAGCGGCAGCCGCGTCCCGCGGTTGCCGACGATGCGGCCGGAGAGCGGGGCCATGATCATCATCAGCCCGGCCATGGGGAGGGTGTAGAGGCCGGCCTGAAACGGTGACAGCCCCCGGACCTCCTGGAGATAGAGCGTGTTGAGAAACAGAAAGCCACCCATGGCGGCGAACAGGGCCACGGCGATGGCGCTGGCGCCGGCGAACGGCGCGCTGCGGAAGAAGCGCATCTCCAGCAGGGGCTGACGGCGACGCAGTTCGTAGAAGACGAGAGCGACGAAGGCGGCCAGCGAGACGCCGAACAGGCTCAGGGTCTGCGCCGAGGCCCAGCCCGCCGACGGCGCCTCGATGATCGCGTAGGTGAGGGTGGCCAGCGCGATGATCACGATCACCTGCCCAACCGGGTCGATGCGGCGCGGATGAGCGGCCTTGGACTCAGGCACGAACAGCGCGGTGAGCGCGATGGCCAGCAGGCCGATCGGAACGTTGACGATGAACACGGACCGCCAGCTGATGGAGTCGACCAGGGCGCCGCCGACCACCGGTCCCAGCGCCATGCTGATGCCGACGACCGCCCCCCAGATCCCGATCGCCCGGGCGCGCTCCCGCGGGTCGACGAACACGTTGCGGATGATCGACATGGCCACCGGGTTGAGCATCGAGCCGCCGATCGCCTGCAGGACGCGGGCGGCCACGAGTGCCTCCAGGCTGGGCGCCAGCGCGCAGAGCAGCGACCCCAGCGAGAACAGCACCAGGCCGATCTGGAACACCCGCCGGCGGCCGATCCGGTCGGCGCTGGAGCCCGACAGCATGAGCAGGCTGGCCAGGACGAGGGTGTAGGCGTCGATCACCCATTGCAGCCCGGAGAGCGAGGAGTGAAATGAACGATTGATCGCGGGGAGAGCGACATTGACGATCGTCGAGTCAAGGCCGACGATCAGCAGGCTCATCGAGCAGATGCCCAGAATGATCAGCCGTTTGCGCCGCTCCGGCACCGGCTGACTGTGCTGTTCGCTACGGGCCTGCACCACGGTCGATCCTAGTACGGCGATCGTCGGACGACGAGGCGTGAGGGGGTGGCGGACCGGTCAACCAAGCTCCACCTGCCAGCCCTCGATCAGCTCGCGTGCGGCCTCAACATCCGGATGCAGCGGCCGGTCGCTCAGGTCGGCGTCCAGATGCTCCGCTGCCGCCTGCCACAGGGCGCGGGTCCCGGTGCCGACCGGCTCCTGACCGGCGAGCCGCAGCGCTCGGGCGGCGACGACGAGTTCGGTGGCGACGGCGACGCGCAGCGCAGCGAGCGTCTCGTGGGCGCGGCGGACGGCGATCGGCGCCAGGCTGGAGTGGGACTCCACCCCCCGGGAGACCGACACCGTCTGAGCGGCCACCGGGGTGACGAGCGACCGGACCTCGGCGACGGCGGCGTGGGCGGTGTACTCAAGGACGAGCGCCCCGGATTCCGGCCCGGGCTCACGGGCCAGGAACGGCGGCAGGCCGGTCAGGCCGGAGTCAAGCAGCGTGCTCACGCGGGCGGCGATGAGCGCCGCCGAGGAGGCGAGCGCCGTGCGCAGGCCGTCGATGGCGTTGGCCAGCGGCGCGGCATGGGGGTTGCCGTTGGGCAGTGCCACATCGTCTCCGGGCACGATCAGGGCGTTCTCGCCGGCGAAGTTGAGCTCGTGGGTCACGGTCTCCTCCAGCGCCCCCAGCGCGTCGTGGACGGCGCCGTCGACCTGCGGCTGAGCGCGGAACGGGTACGGGTCCTGGATGAGGCCGAGCGGCCCGGGGCGCCGGGCGCGGTGCTCGCGCCCGCCGAGCAGCTCACGCATGCGCGCGGCGACCGCCGCCTGTCCGGGGCGGTGGCGCGAGGAGTGGATGCGGGCGTCCAGTGCCACCGGATCGGCGGCGGCGGCCTCGAACGACAGCGCGGCCACCGACAGCCAGGCGTCCAGCAGGCGCCGGGCGTCGACGACGAGCAGCGCGGCGTGGCCGATGCTGACGGCATTGGAGCTCATGAACGCCAGCCCGTCGCGGGGCCCGAGCCGTGCCGGCGCCACGTCGGCGTCGGCCAGCGCGGGGGCGGCATCGACGAGATCGTCTCCGCGCCAGAAGCGGCCCTCGCCGAGGAGGGCGAGGGCGATGTCGGCGAGGTTCGTCAGGTCGCCGGTGCCCAGCGAGCCGAGCTCGCGCGTGAACGGCGTCAGCCCGGCGTTGAGGGCCGCGACCAGCGCGTCGAGGAGCTCATCGGCGACCCCGGCGCCGCCGGCGCCGAGCTGGTTGGCCCGCGTCGCCATCGCCGCACGGACCACCGGGACCGGGAGGGGACGGCCGGCGCCGCAGGCGTGGCTGCGCAGCAGCTGCATCGAGTAGCGCTCGCGGTCGGCCTCCGGTACCCGGTAGGCCCGCAGCGCCCCGACGCCCGTGGTGACGCCGTACAGCTCATCGCCGCGGGCCAGGAGCGCCGCCAGCGCCTCCCGGGCGCGGCGGTTGGCGCTGCGCGCCTCCGGCGAGAGCTGCGCCAGCGCCCCCTCGCGGGCGATGGCGGCCACGCCGGCGGGCGTGAGCGTCGCTCCGTCGAGGACGACGGGCGGCCGCTCCCGGACGGCGGCGTCGGGCTCGGCGACCGGCGGTCGCCGGCTCATTCGCGATGCCGTGAAGATCGCTCCATCATGTGCCGCGGACTCTAATCCCAGGCCGGGAGCCGATTTGGTTATCGTCGCGGCGATGGCTGTGACCGTTTCGATCACCGGGCGCACCCTGAGCCCGGTGGAGGTGGCGGCCATTGCCCGGGACGGGGCCCGGGTGAAGATCGCCCCGGCGGCCCGCGCGCGGATCGCCGCCGCCGCCGAGGTCGTCGCCGGCGCGGCGCGGGCGGGCGAGCCCGTCTACGGCGTCACCACCGGCCTGGGACCGCGGGTCGTTCACCGCCTCGGCGACGCGGAGGCAGCGGCGTTCTCGCTGCACACCGTGCGCGGCCGCGCGATGGCGGTCGGTGAGCCGCTGCCGGCGGAGCTGACCCGGGCCGCCATGGCCGTCCGCCTCAACGGCCTGTGTGCCGGAGGCGCCGGCGCCGGCGTGGGGCTCGCCGACGGCCTGGCGGCGCTGCTCAACGCCCGGATCCATCCCCGGATCCCGCGCAGCGGGTCGATCGGCGCCGCCGACCTGTGCCTGCTCGCGCACGTGGGGCTGACGCTCATTGGCGAGGGTGAGGCCGAGCTCGGCGGGGCGTGGCTGGCATCGGCCGAGGCGCTCCAGCGCGCCGGCCTGGCGCCCGTCGTCCTGGGGCCGAAGGACGGGCTGGCGATCTGCTCCAGCTCGGCGGTGTCGGTGGGGGCGGCGGCGCTCGCCCTCGTCGACGGCGAGGCGGTGCTTGAGGGCGCCCAGATCGCCGCCGCCCTCTCGATGGAGGGGTTTCGCGCCAATCTGACCCCGCTCGATCCGCGGGTGGTGGCCGCCCGCCCGGCGCCGGGGCAGGCATGGGCGGCGGCCGGGCTGCGCCGGCTGCTCGACGGTGGGGACCTGCGGCGACCCGGCGCCGCCCGCCGGCTCCAGGATCCGCTCAGCTTCCGCTGCGCCAGCCAGATCCACGGGTCGCTGCGGATCGCCCTTGACCTGCTGGGGGACGCGGTCGCCGCCGAGCTGTCCGGAGCCGCCGACAACCCGTTGGTGCTCGCCGACGACGGCGAGATCCTCAGCACGGGCAACTTCCACGTGCCGGCGCTCGCGCTGGCCCTGGACGCCGCCGCCCTCGCGGTGGCCCAGGTGGCGGCGCCGATGGCTGAGCGCCAGGCGCGCCTGAAGACGGAACGGCTCAGCGGGCTGCCCCAGAACCTGACCGGCGGGTCGGTGACGACGTCAGGCATGAGCCCGCTGAGCAAGACGGCGTACGCGCTGCTCACCGAGATCCGTCAGGCGGCGGCGCCGTTCGCCATCCACTCGACCGTCAGCGCCGACGGGGTCGAGGACGACAGCACGGGAGCCGCTCAGGCCGCCCTGCGCCTGCTCGATCAGCTGGGGCGGCTGCGGCTGCTCTGCGCGCTGGAGCTCGTCGTCGCCGCGCAGGCCGTCGACCTGGCCGCCCCGGAGCGGCTGGGGGCCGGCACCACCGCCGCGCACGCGGCCGTGCGGGGGCTGGTGGCGCCCCTTCAGGACGACCGGCCCCTCGGCTCAGACGTGGAGCGGGTCGCCGCCGCGCTGCGCGACGGAACCCTGAGGGCGCAGGTGGTGGCGGCGGCACAGGACAGGTGAGATGCACGAGATCGTCTACCTGAGCGGGCCGGATGTCGACGCGCTGGCGCTGTCTGACGACGAGATCCTGCGCGCCGTGCGGGAGACCCTCCGGGCGCAGGGCCGAGCCCAGACCGTGATCGAGCCGCGCGTCCACCTGTTCCCGCCGGGCGCCGGCGGGCACTTCAACGTCCTGCGCGGAGTCACCCCGCGCTTTGCGGGGGTGAAGGTGGTCGGTGACTATGTGGACAACCACCGGCTGGGGCTGCCCTCCGAGCTCGCCCTGCTGCTGATGATGGACGCGGGAACGGGGATGCCGGTGGCCGTCATCGACGCCACCGCCATCACCGAAATGCGCACCGGGGCGGTGACGGCGATCGGTGCCGAGCACCTGGGGCGGCCCGACGCGCGCGTCCTGGGCCACGTCGGCGCGCGGGGGACGGCCTACTGGAACGTCCGGCTGCTGGCGCGCGTCCTGCCAACGCTGCGCGAGGTCCGGGTCCACTCACGCCGGGCCGAAAGCCGCCAGGCGTTCGCCGACCGGCTGCGCGGCGACCTTCCGCACCTCCGGGTCGACGCCGTCGACGACTGGGAAGCGTGCGTGCGGGGGGCCGACGTGGTGGTGGAGGCCTCGCGCCTCACTGAGCCCACGCCGCTGCTGCGCACCGCCTGGATCGCTCCCGGCGCGCTCGTCATCCCCTACGGGACGGTGAGCGCCGTCGAGCTCGACCTCACCGAGATCATGGACAAGATCGTCGTCGATGACTGGGGACAGGCGGGCAGCGGGCCGCTCGGCGCGCTGCGCGCCCATGTCGACTCCGGCCGCCTGTCGGCGGGCAACCTGCACGCCGAGCTCGGCCAGATCGTGGCCGGTGTGCGCCCCGGGCGCGAGCGCCCGGACGAGACGATCCTGTTCTGGCACCGCGGCCTATCGCTCACCGACATCGCTCTCGGCGAGGCGCTGCTGGACAAGGCGCTCACCGCGTCCGTGGGCATGCGCCTGCCCTACCGGGAGTAGCCCGCAGCGTCTCGGCGGGTGGCGGGCGGCGCGGGCGGTGGCCGCCGGCGGCGCGGCGGGCGGGGAACGGCAGCGGTGAAGGGGGCGTGGGCCGGGGAACGGCAGCCGGGGAACGGCAGCGGTGAAGGGGGCGGGGGGTGCCTGCGGCGCCGGCGTGACGGTGGAGCGACCGTTTTGTTCGAGATCCGGATCGCGGCCGCGAATCTCGAACGGATCGGTTGCTGAGCGCGCCTCAGGGACGAAATCGCGGACGTGAAATCGGATTTCGTACAAACCTGACGCTCCCGGACCGTCCTCTTCATCGCCTCCGTTGTGCGGGCCCGCCCGCGTCGCCGGGAGGCGCCCAAGGCGGTCGCGCCCCCGCCCGTCCGAACCTCAACGTTTCAGCCACCACGGGCGAGCCTGCGGTAGCGTCCCGCGGGATGAGCACCACGGGCGCAGCGCAGCTGGAATGTCGGGGCTGGCAGCAGGAGGCGGCGCTGCGGATGCTGCGCAACAACCTGCACCCGGACGTCGCCGAGAAGCCGTCCGAGCTGGTCGTCTACGGCGGGATCGGCAAGGCGGCGCGCAACTGGTCGGCCTATCACACGATTGAGCGCGAGCTGCGGCGGCTTGGCGGCGATGAGACCCTGCTTGTGCAGTCCGGCAAGCCGGTGGCGGTGTTTGAGACCCATGAGCAGGCGCCGCGCGTGCTCATCGCCAACTCCAACCTCGTCCCCCAGTGGGCGACGTGGGAGAAGTTCCGGGAGCTCGACGCCGCCGGGCTGATGATGTACGGGCAGATGACGGCCGGCTCCTGGATCTACATCGGCAGCCAGGGCATCCTCCAGGGGACGTATGAGACGTTCGCCGCGGCGGCCCGCAAGCGGTTTGACGGGACGCTGCGCGGCCGGCTCGTCATCACCGCCGGGCTCGGCGGCATGGGCGGCGCGCAGCCCCTGGCGATCACGATGCTCGACGGGCTCGCGCTGTGCATCGAGGTCGACCTGCAGCGCATCGAGCGGCGGATCGAGACCGGGTATCTCGACGAGCGCGCCGCCGACCTCGACGACGCGCTGGACCGGCTGGAGGCGGCCCGCCGGGAGGGCCGGTCGCTGTCGATCGGCCTGGCCGGCAACGCCGCCGAGATCCTGCCGGAGATCGCGCGCCGCGGGGTGCAGGTCGATGTCGTCACCGACCAGACGAGCGCACACGACCCGCTCAACGGCTACATCCCCGC
>DASSZQ010000075.1:0-8802 GCA_035702755.1 Solirubrobacteraceae bacterium
TCACCTGTTTGATCCTGACAGCGGCGAGGCCCTCGCCGGCCCCGGACGCCTGGACCAGGCACCGGCGAGCCCGGCCGCCGCCTGACGAACCCGCCCACGTAAGAGGAATCTCATCAAGGCCCCGCAGGGCCCCCGCATCGCACCGCGTACTCTTTCAGAGAGGCGAAACGGAGGGGTCCGAGGTGCGAGCAGCTCACGTCCGCAGCGCTGAGGCAGGGGGGACCCTCTCGTCTCACCTGCGAGTCATCGGCGGCGCCGCCGCGTGCGCGCTGGCGGCGGTCATCCTCGTCGGCTGCGGAGGCGCCTCTCAGGCACACGGCACCCGTGTGGCCAGCCGCCACGGCGCGGGGGCCGGATCCGGCACCTCGGCGAAGGCGAGCGACGTCCGCATCGTGATCACGCCGTCCGGCGGCAGCGACAGCCGGCCGGACCGCGGCCTTGAGGTGACCACGACCGGCGGCACACTGACCAGCGTGCGGGCCAGCGCGGGCGGCAAGACCGTGGCCGGGGCCATGAACCGCCACCACACCGCCTGGCACAGCACGTGGGCGCTGGGCGTCAGCGAGCGCTACACGGTGACCGCGTCCGCCACCGCACCCTCCGGCCAGCCGGTCACCAGGACCGCCTCGTTCCACACCTTCACGCCGAAGCAGACGTTCGTCACCGAGACCATCGAGGGCTATCACCAGACCTACGGCGTCGGCATGCCGATCATCCTGTACTTCAATCACACCATCACCAACCGCAGCGCGATCGAGAGGGCGCTCCAAGTCAAGAGCTCCGCCCCGGTGACCGGCAGTTGGTACTGGGACGATGCGTGCGGGACGGCCCCCACGTGCCTGTACTTCCGTCCTCGCCATTACTGGCCGGCGGACACCCGGGTCAGCTTCGTCGCCCACCTCAACGGCGTCCAGGGCGCGCCCGGAGTGTATGGGTTTCACACGCTCACGCAGTCATTCGACATCGGCCAGAAGGTGACGGTCAGCGCGAGCACCACCAGCCACCATATGACCGTCTATCGCAACGGCAGGGTGTTCGCCCACTGGCCGATCAGCACCGGCCGACCCGGCGACGACACGCCGAACGGCAACTACCTCACGATCGACAAGGGCAACCCCGTCGACATGAAGGGTCCCGGCTACAACATCGAGGTGCCCTGGTCGGTGCGGTTCACCTGGAGCGGCGACTACCTGCACGACGCCTACTGGTCCGTGGGCGAGCAGGGATTCACCAACGTCAGCCACGGCTGTGTCAATATGCCCCCCGCCGACGCCGAGATCTTCTACAAGATGGCCGTCCCCGGAGATCCGGTCACGATCACCGGCAGCCCCAGGGCAGGCGTGTTCGACAACGGCTGGACGATGTGGTTTCTGCCCTGGAAGCGCTGGCTGCACGGCAGCGCGCTGCACGCGGCCGTTCACGTCACCAGCGCGGGCAGCACCTTCTTTCACCCCAGCGTGACCAGTTAGTGGCCGCTCGCAAGACCGGGCCGGCAGCGGTCGACGTGCTGATCGCCGGGGGTGGACCCTTCGGCCTGATGCTGGCCAATGAACTGGGGCGGCGGGGCGTCACGGCGGCGGTGTTCGATGCCAAGGCCTCCACCGCGACCAACCCGCAGGCCAACGCCACGCAGGCCCGGACGATGGAGCACTTCCGCCGGCTCGGCTTCGCCGACGAGGTGCGCGCGCTCGGCCTGCCCCGCGACTATCCGACCGACGTCGCGTACTTCACCCGTTTTGCCGGCTACGAGCTGGCGCGGTTTCCGCTTCCGTCCGCGCGCCAGGCGCGGGAGTCGGTCAGGAAGCTCTCAGGGTCCTGGAGCGCCGCCGAACTTCCCCACCGGGTATCGCAGAAGTACGTCGAGCGGGTCCTCCGTCGCCACGCGGAGGCGCTGCCGGGGATCTCCGTGCACTACGGCTGGGAGCTGACCGGCTTCACCCAGACGGCCGAGCGCATAACGGCATCGCTGGCCGGGCGCGACGGGCGCCCGGGCCACACGGTCGCCGCGCGCTACCTGGTCGGCGCCGATGGCGCGCGGAGCTTCGTGCGCCGGGCACTGGGGATCGGCTGGACCGGCGAGACGGGGGTCGTGCGGGACTTCTTCGGCGGCCGCATGCACGCCATCTACCTGTCGGCGCCGCGCTTCTATGAGGTCGCCCGCCATCCGCCGGCCTGGATGCACGTGACGTTCAACCGCGACCGGCGGGCGTTCATGGCGGCGGTCGACGGGATGGGCGAGTTCGCCTTCCACACGCAGCTGCGGGCCGGCGAGGACGAACACCGCATCACACAGCGAGACGCGCTGGGCATGTTCCGGGCGGCCGTGGGAGCCGAGGTGCAGGCCACCATCCTGGCCCAAGCCAACTGGACCGCGGGACACGCACTGGTGGCCGAGCGGTTTCGGCGTGACCGGGTCCTGCTCGGCGGGGATGCGGCCCACCTGTTCACGCCCGCCGGGGGGCTGGGCTACAACACCGCGGTCGAGGACGCGGTCAACCTCGGCTGGAAGCTCGCCGCCGTCCTCCACGGCTCAGGCGGCCCGGCCCTGCTCGACAGTTACGAACACGAGCGCCGGCCCGCGGCCATCCGCAACACCGGGTATGCCCGCGGGTTCGCCGAGTCGCTGGGCTCGTTCACGCCCGCGGCCGGCATCGAGGACGACACGCCCCGGGGCGCGCAGCTGCGGCGCGAGGCCGGCGCCTACCTGGCACGGCACGGTCGTGCCGAGTTCAACATCCCCGGCATCACGTTCGGCACCCGCTACGACGGCTCGCCGGTCCTCTGGACCGACGGCTCGGCTCCACCTCCGGACGCGCCCGATGTCTATCACCCCTCCGCGTGCCCGGGCGGGCGGGCCCCGCATCTGTGGCTCGGCGACGGCCGCTCCCTGTTCGATGCCCTCGGCCTTGAATGGACGCTCCTGCGGCTCGGAGTCGATCCCCCGGCCACCGACCGGTTCGTCACGGCGGCTGGGCGCCAGGGGCTCAGCCTGACCGTGCTTGACATTCCCACCGCGGAGGCGCGCGACCTCTACGAGGCGCCCCTGGCTCTCATCCGGCCTGATCAGGTGGTGGCCTGGCGCGGGACCTCGGACGCCGATGCCCGCGCCGTGATCGCCGTCGTCACCGGCCATGGGGGGCGGCGGAATCCCGCACATCGCCCCCGGAGGAGTACCGAGCGACTGCGGTGACGTGACCTGATGGCGTGATCCGCGCCGACGCCGAAGGTGCGGACATGAGCTTTCTGCACATTCCGGAGGCGACGGTCGCGCTGGCGGTGCTGGAGGGGGGCGTCGTCGCGCTGCCCCGGCCATGGACGCTGGGCCGGCTGCGCGCCGTCCGGTCCCCGGCGTGGGCCGCCGTGCTGCCCGGCGCGATCATCATCGGCACGTTTGGGGTGCTCGCCTCGCCGGACATGGCCTCGGACCTGCTGCGGCTGGCAACCGTGACCACCCCGCTGCTCGCGGCCATCGCGCTGATGGCGATCGTGCCCGGACGGTGGAGCATCCTGGCGTTGCCGCCCCTCTGGCTCCTGGCGGTGGCCGCTCACCCCGGGACCCTTGCCAGCCAGGCGTCGGCGACGGTGGTGACCGCGCTCGCCTGCCTGACCACCGGCGCGGCGATCGCCCGGCTGGTCCCGCGCCGCTGGCTGGCGGTGGGGGCACTGCTCATGTGCCTGGTCGACGTCGTGATGCTGGCCGCGGGCGTCGGCCAGCCCGCGGCGATCCTCATGGACCGGGCGATGCACGCCCATCACGCCGTGTTCGCCGAGGCCCGGCTCGGCACCGTCACCGTTGACTACCCGGACCTCGTGCTGGCCGCGGTGATCGGCGGGATCCTGTCCGAAGAGGTGGGGACGCAGCGGCGCGCGGCACTCATGGTGGCGGTGCTGTCCGGCGGCTGCGGGCTGCTGCTGTTCCCCTCCGGTCCGCTGCCGGCGACGGTTCCCATCGCCGGCGCATTCCTCCTGCTGCGCCTCCAGGGACGTTGGCGGCGGCGCCGCGCCGCGTCCGCGCCCCCGGCACCCGCAAACGGACCCCCGGTGACGGTTAGAGTGGCCGGGCAATGGCCGACTCGCGTGGTGCCCCGTGGCGTATCGCGGTGATTCCGGGAGACGGGGTCGGCCCGGAGGTCATCGGTCACGGCCTGCAGGTGCTGGAGGCGGCAAGCGCCGCTGACCCCGCGCTTCGCTACGAGACCGTGGTGTTCCCGTACGGCTCGGAGCACTACGAGGCGACCGGATCGATGATGGATCCCGGGGCGCTTGACCGGCTGGCCGAATGCGACGCCATCTACTTTGGAGCGGTCGGATCGCGCACCGTGCCGGACCACGTGACGCTGTGGGGTCTGCGCCTGGCCATCGTCCAGGGCTTTGACCAGGCCGTCAGCGTCCGCCCCGCCCGGCTGCTCCCCGGCATCCGCGGACCGCTCGCCGACCGGCAGCCGGACGAGGTCGACTTCGTCGTCGTCCGCGAGAACACGGAAGGCGAGTACTCCGGCGTGGGGGGCTTCGCCCACCGCGCCCTGCCGAGCGAGCTCGCGCTTCAGACCTCGGTCTACACCCGGACAGCGATCGAACGCACCGCGCGCTACGCCTTCGAACTGGCGCGACGTCGGCCCGCGCGCCGGGTTACGAGTGTGACGAAGTCAAACGCCAGCCTGCACGCGAGCGTCCTCTGGGATCAGGTGGTGGCCGAGGTGGCCGGCGACTACCCGGACGTTGCGCTGGAGTCGCTGTTGGTCGATGCGGCGGCGGCCCGGCTGGTGCTCGATCCCGCCTCTTTAGACGTGATCGTCGCATCCAACCTGTTCGGCGACATCCTCTCTGACCTGACCGGCGCGTTGACGGGCAGCCTGGGGATGGCACCGAGCGCGAACCTGCACCTCGACGGACGCTTCCCGTCGATGTTTGAGCCGGTGCACGGCTCGGCGTTTGACATCGTTGGGCGGGGGATCGCCAACCCCGTCGGCGCAATCCTGTCCGCAGCAATGATGCTTGACGAGCTCGGAGCCGCATCGGCGGGAGAGCGCCTCCGCCGCGCCGTTGAAGCGGTCTGCGCGGAGGGGATCTGCACGCCAGATGTTGGCGGCCGGGCGAAGGGCGGCGAGGTGACCGCCGCCATCATCGACCGCCTGTAGGACGCAGCGGCCGCCGCTACGTGGCCCCCACCCGGCTCTCATGCCCGGCCCACGCCTCCTCGCGCAGGACGAACGCGGCGTGTCCGGCACGCGCCGTGCCGCCGGCGCTTGGAGGCCTTCCGGGCAGCGGCTGGCGGGCGCGAGGCGATCACACCGGTCGGATCCGAAGTGGCCGGTCCACCGGCTCCGGCGGCGTTGCTCGCCCACTGCTGCACGCGGATCGTGCTGCCCACGTCGGCCGCCTGGGGCGTGTAGCTGCGAGCGGTCGCGCCGGCGATGGGAGCGCAGTTGGCGCCCGCGGCGTCGCAGCGCAGCCATCGGTAGGCGAAGGCGACGGGATCATCGTCCCAGCTCGGCTGAAACGCGGTCAGCCGCTCCCCGGCGCTGACCGAGACAGCGGGAACGGACGATCCGGCAATCGTCGGCGGCGCGGTGTTGACCGGCGCGGAGGCAGGTGCGCCGAAGCCCTCGGCGAGGCTGGTCTGAAACAGGTGGTTACCGGTGTTGACGCCGGAGAGGACGGCGGTGGCGGGCCCGCGGTCCTGACGGGTGCCGGCGGGCGTCGTGATCGTCGCCGTGTAACGCGTTCCCACGCCCGCGCCCAGCGCCTGACCGCCCATCCCACCCCCGCAGTTGGCCTCCGGTTCCCCGGGCAGGCGCGAAGCCAACCGCGTGGCGCCGGTGACCGTCCCCGCCGGGGAGGTGATCGTGAAGGCGTCGGAGAACGCGGTGATCCTCGCCCAGGCCACGGCACCGTCGTTGCTGTACAGATACCGGTGAAGCGCGTATGTGATCGTCCCGGACTCGGTGAACGCGCCCGGGTAGGGGCCGGTCGCGTCCCCCCGGAACGTGAAGGTGACCGTGTAGGTGCCGGAGGTCCAGCACGAGGCGCTGAACCGGTCGTGGGCGATGGTGGCGTTCAGCGTCTCGCCGGCCAGGGTCGGCGGCGTGGCCGCAGCGGCGGGCGCAGCCCCCGGCACCGCGCCCATCGCCATAACCCCGGCGGCTCCCGCCGCGGCTGCGCCACACACCACACGCGCCTTCAGCGCGGTCATCGCACCCACCACCGAACTCCTTTGCCCTCGGTTGCCGTCGAGCCTACGCGCCACCTCGAGGCGGGGGCATCGGCAGCTACCGCCCGCTTCGGCCGTAGATCGCCCCGGAACCGATCCGTAGTCTTCCGCGTGTCGGCGGTCCTGGAGGCGGGGCGCGCCGGCGGGGCGCGGTCAGCGCCGCGCCCGCGCCGGCGTTGCCGTCAGTCGATCCGCATCCGGGGCAGGATCCGGTCCAGGAACCGTGGCAACCACCAGTTGGCGCGCCCGGCGACCTTCATCACCGCCGGCACCAGCAGCAGGCGGACCACCGTGGCGTCGAGCAGGACGGCGATCGCCAGTCCGAAGCCGAACTGCTTGAGCTCCAGCACGTCGGCCACCAGGAAGCATCCGAACACGGCCGTCATGATCGCCGCGGCGGCGAGAATCGGCCGGGCCGTGTGCGCGATCCCGGAGACGACCGCCTCCTCGTTGTCATGCGTGCGCACCCACTTCTCCTGCATGCGGCGGATCAGGAACACCTCGTAGTCCATCGACAGGCCGAACAGCACCGCGAAGACCATGATCGGCAGGTAGCTCTGGATGAAGCCCACGCTCTTGAAGCCGAACAGCCCTTCGAGGTGACCGCTCTGGAAGACCCAGACCACCAGTCCGATCGAGGCGGCGGTGGCGAGCAGGTTCATCACCACGGCCTTGAACGGGATGAGCAGGGCGCGGAACACCACCAGCAGGTAGAGGAACGTCAGCGACAGCACGATGCCCAGGACGATGGGGAGCTTGGACAGCGTCTCGTTGGCCAGGTCGACGAACTGTGCGCTCTCTCCGCCCACCAGCATCGTCGGACCCGCCGACGCGGAGTAGGCCGGGATCGTACGGTCGCGGAGATCCTTCACCAGGTTCATCGCCTTGGTGGAATCGATCGGATCCTTGCCGATGACGGTGATGATCGTCCGGTTCCCACCGTTGGTCGTGTTGACCGTCTGCTCAACCAGCGTCTTCATCGCCGGGTCCTGCTCCAGGCGCGCCAGCGCCTGCGTGGACACCTGGCCCTGGGTCTGCTTGAGCATTGTCGAGATCGAGTAGACCTGGGCCACCCGCTTGTCCTTCGCTGCCGCCGCCGAGACCTTGTCGATCGTCGCCAGGTCCTGGTTGGTCAGCGGTCCTGAGCCACGATGGGTAGCGACGATCTGCACCGGCGACATCACGCCCGGAGTAAAGGACTGCTGGAGGATGAGCTCAGCCTTTCCGGACGGCTTCTCGGAAAGCGCGGCGAGGCCCATATCGATGCCCAGCTTGATCCCAAACAGGGGCATCGCGAACAGGACCAGGAGAAGTGCCGCGGGGATGCCCAGCCACGGATGGGCCAGGACCGTGCGCGCCCACTTGGCCCACCCGCTGGGCCGGCGGGTCTTGTCCTCCCGCAGCTCTGCGGGCTGGAACCGCTGAGGCAGTGACCCCTTGTTGACGCGGCCACCGAGCACCGCCAGCAGCGCCGGGAGCATCGTCCACGCGGTGAACAGGGTGCACAGAACCACCAGCACCGCGCCCTCCGCGATCCCGTGGAACATCGGCGAGCTCACCACGAACAGCGAGAACAGCGAGATCATGACGATGATGCCGGAGGCGAGGATCGTCCGGCCGCTGGTCGACATCGCGATTCCCACGGCGTTTGGCACAGCATCCTCACGGCCCTCGGCACGGCCGCGGGCGAGCTCCTCCCGGAACCGGGTTGTCACGAAGAGCGAGTAGTCGATCGCGACGCCGACTCCGAGCATCGTCACGATCGACAGCAGGAAGGAGTCGAACGTCGTCACCAGCGTCAACGCCGAGAGGACCCCCATGGTCGCCGCAAGGCTGACCAGCGCCAGAATCAGCGGAACGACTCCGGCGAGGAAAGCCCCAAACGCCAGCACGAGCACGATGAAGGCCACCGGCAGCCCGAACGACTCGGCTCGCTCCGTGTCGGCGGTCTCCACGTCGGTGATGTCGTTTGACGACGGCGAGTAACCGGTCAGATACGCATGGACATCGGTCTTGGCCGCCGCGGACTTGATGTCATTCTGGAGGCTCTTGGCCCGGCCCCCGCGCTGGCTGTCGTTCCCATTGAGGCCGAGCGAGGCCAGCGCGGCATGACCGTCCTTGGAGATCTGCCCCTGCGCGGCCGGGTCATATGGTCCGAGTATCGAGGCCACTCCGGGCTTGCCCTGGACGCTCGCCAGCACCGAATTCACGGCGTTCTTGTAGGCGGGATCCGAGGCCGTGAGCGTGTCGGACTTGAACACGATCACGTCCTGCTCGGCGCCGGCGGCGGCGAAGTTCGACTGGATGAGCTTTGTGACCTGCGCCGAGTCAGAGCCGGTCACGCTGTAGTCCGGCGCCACCAGGGCGTTGATGAGGTGCGGGTAGGCGAGCGCCGAAGCGACGATGATCACCGCCCACGCCGACAGCACCCACCACCGGCGCCGGGCCACCCACCTCCCCCATCGCACCGAGGCTGACGCTTCTGGGCGCGGGGCCCTTGGTTCAGGGGGCTGCGCCGGAGTTGGCTTGGGAGGCGTGATCAGACCCATGGCCGGCATCTCCTCTCCTCGCGCCGCAAGGAGGCTCGGACT
>DASSZQ010000096.1:0-3650 GCA_035702755.1 Solirubrobacteraceae bacterium
GCGAACGCCCCCAGTTCGATGGCGACCAGCGGCAGCAACGTGGAGAGTGCGAACGGCTCGGTGCCGGGGTCGCCGAAGCTCAGCGCGAGCGCGGTCACGGGCGCAAGCGCCGCCGCGGCCACGGCGGTCGGCGCCAGCGCCCGTTTTGGCCCGCCGCCGGCTGCCAGCTCGCCGAGGGCACAGCCGGCGGCCGCGATCGCGGCAAACAGCGCCGCCACCGGGCTGCACAGCGCTGAGAGCGCCGCCAGCGCGCACGCCCACGCCGTCCGGCCGCGGTCCAGCGCGGCGACCGCGGCGAGTGCCGGCAGCGCACCGAAGGCAAGCGCAAGGCGTCCCGTGTACAGGTCGATCGCCGTCGCGGCGCCGAAGGCGAGCGCTCCCAGCCACGCGCGGGGTCCGAAGTGACGGACCGCCAGGGGCTCGAACACGGCCGCGGTGGCGACGGCGGCCAGGGCCGCGGCGAGCCGGGGCCCCAGCACCGACGACACGGCCGGGAACAGCACGCTGTAGCCCGGAGTCGCGTGACCGGCGTACCAGAAGTTGTTCCAGGTGCCGAATCCCTCCAGCGCGAACAGGCGGGCGCGGAACAGGTGGGCGGCGAGATCGATGCTTGGCGGGGCGGCGATGACGTACGCCCCCGCGAGCACGGCCGCCACCAGCGCCGGGGCCGCCCGGGACCACGGGGTCGGCCGGGGCGAGGGGGGCGGCGGCCCTGCGGGGGCGGCCGCGGCGGTGCGCAGGCCCGCGGCGGTGCCGGCCGTCACGCCGCCTGCTCGCCGGATGCGAACGCGGCGATCCGCCTCGCAAGCTCCGGCCGCTCCAGCCATGGCCAGTGCCCGGCGTCCGGCACGCGCAGCACCGTGGCCGCCGGCAGGCGCCGGCCCAGGGCATCGGCAAATGCCGGTTCCAGCCACGGATCCCGCTCGCCCCATACGACGAGCGCGGGCTGGTGCAGCGTGTCCAGGTGCTCGCCGGCGACCCCCAGCGAGTGCTCGTCGACGGACCGGTGCAGGCGCAGGATGGCGCGCTGGGTCCCCTGGTCGAACTGGTCCCAGACCTCGTCGACCCGCCGGTCCGGCCAGGCGGTCGCAGCGGCCGCTCCGCGGCGCAGGAGGCGGGCGAGCATCCAGCGGGTCGCCGAGCCCATGAGCAGCTCGCCGATCCCGGGCCGGCGCCACCAGCGGGCGATCCGGGGCCAGCGAAAGCCGGGCAGCGGCGGCACCGCATCGATCGCCACCAGCCGCTGCACCCACTCCGGATGCCGCTGGGCGAAGACCAGGCCGATGGTGGCGCCCCAGCCGTGGCCGACGATCGTCACCGGTCCCGGCGCGAGCGCCGTCAGCAGCTCGTCGACAAACCGGACGTAGCCGTCCAGCGAGTAGTCAAGGTGACCGCCCTTGCCGGAGCGGCCGAAGCCGGGGAGATCCGGTGCGATCCCGCCGGTCAGCGAGAGCAGCTCGCGCCAGTCGTCGGAGCTGGTGGGGACGCTGTGGAGGTAGAGGACCTGGTGGTCGGCGGTCGACGGCCGCCGGCGGTAGAACACCTCGGCTCCGGCGACTTGGATCGTGTGCTCGTCCACGTCAGCGACAGTTGGGACCGGCCCCCACTGCGCCCGCGAGGATAACGTCCCGGCGCATGAGCGCCGCGTTCGAATCTGTTGGCGGTCTGTTGTGCGTGGGCGAGGCGCTCGTCGATCTCATCGGCGAGGAGTGGACCGGATCCGTCGCCGCCGTGCGCCGCTTCACGCCCCACCTGGGCGGCACGGTCGCCAACGTCGCCGTCGCCGCCGCCCGTGCCGGGGCGCCGGTGGCGCTGGCCGGCGGTGCCGGTGATGACGAGTGGGGTCGGTGGGTCCGGGACCGCCTCCTCGCCGAGGGCGTCGAGGTCTCCCATTTCCGGCTGCTGCCCGGCGTCGCCACCCAGTTGGCGTTTGTCTCCGTCGCCCACGGCGGCGAGCCCACCTACACCCTGTACGGCCCGCCCGTGCAGTCGGTCGTGCACTGCCTGGGCAGCGAGGACGCCGAGCGCGGCGTGAGCGAGGCGCTCGCCGAGGGGGATGGGCTCCTGATCAGCTCCAACACCCTGGCCGAGGCGCCGGAGCGCGCGGCCACGCTGCGCATCCGGGAGGCGGCGCTGGAGCGGGGGCGGCCGGTCGTCTTCGATTGCAACCTGCGCCTGCACCGCTGGGCCTCGCCCGCCGATGCTGCGGCGGCCGCCAACGCCTGCGTTCCCGGCGCCGCGCTTGTGCGCGCCAACCGCGGCGAGGCCGAGCTCATGACCGGCGAGCGCGACCCGGAGCGGGCCGCCCGCGCGCTGTGCCGGGCCGGGGCGCGGCTGGTGGTCATCAGCCTCGGCTCCGCCGGCGCCATTCTGCGCGGCGCGCAGCGGGCCGATGTCGCCGCCGTTCCCGCCCAGGTGCGGAGCACGATCGGGGCGGGGGACGCGTTCACCGGGGTCCTGGCCGCCCGGCTGGCGCAGAGTGGCTTCGACCCCACCGCGGCGGCCGCCGCGATGGGCGACGCGGCCGCCGCCGCCGCCCGGGCCTGCGAACGCTGGGGCGCCCATGACTGACCGGCGCGCAGCGCCGACCGCGGACGCCGGCTGGAAGCGGCCCGCCGCCCGGCGCGTCCGCGCCATCCGCGACCGGCTCCGGCAGGTGTACGGCATTCCCGGCTGGGGCGCCCACGGCCACCCCATCGCCGAGCTCGTCCTCACCGTGCTGTCCCAATCGACCAACGACCGCAACCGCGACGTCGCCTACCTGCGGTTGCGCGAGCGCTTCCCGGACGACACGTGGCGGGCGGTCCGCGACGCCCCGGTCGACGTGATTGAGGAGGCGATCCGCCCCGGCGGGATCTCCAAGATCAAGTCGGCCCGGATCAAATCGATCCTGCAGGCGATCACGGACACGGCTCCGGAGGGTGACCTGTGGCTGGACTGGCTGGCCGAACTGACCGTCCCGGAGGCGCAGGCGTATCTGACGTCGCTGCCGGGCGTGGGACGCAAGACGGCCGCCTGCGTGCTGCTGTTTGCGCTGGGGATGCGCGACATCCCGGTCGACACCCACGTCTCGCGGGTGGGCACACGGCTGGGCCTCTTCCGCCCGGGCGCCCCGTTTGAGGAGATGCACGACGAGATGCTGGCGATCACCCCGCGGGGCCAGGAACTGGAGTTCCACATCAACCTCCTGCGCCACGGGCGCCGGACATGCAGCGCCCGGCGGCCGGCGTGCGGGGCGTGCGCGCTGGCGCGGATGTGCCCCAGTGCGTTCAGCCTCGACTGAGGGGTGTGGCGCGGCGGCCCCGGCTGGCCGTAGCGGTCCGCGCCGGGCCGGGAGGTGGCCAAAGCCGGCGGCGGTGAAGCGGGCGGGTCCGGGAGCAACCGGCTTGTGCGAAAACCGGTCGACGGCTGTGGATTTCGTCAATAAGTGGCGCGGAGGGACCGATCGGTACGAGATCGTGCGGGCGAATCCGAATTTCGAACGAAACGGTTGCTCCACAGCCACCGCCGGAAGCCGACGCGGACGCGCACGCGCACGCGCACGCCACGAGCATCCCCCGCCCCTTCATCGCTGCCGTTTCCGCCCGCATCCCGCCGCCGAGGTACGTCGACCACTGGGCGCCGACACATGCAGTGCTGGCGAAACCGGA
>DASSZQ010000295.1:0-2777 GCA_035702755.1 Solirubrobacteraceae bacterium
CAAGTACATCGTGTTCGACTGGCTGGAACGCTCGACCGGGCGCGTATACGATGCTCCCTGCCACCGGATCATGGGGCACGACGTCGAGTTGCCCAACTCCGACTGGGTGGCTGCCAACCACTCCTGCGTCCCCCTCTACTACCGACCGGTCAACTAGCGCATGCGGGTTCTCGTCACAGGTGGGTCGGGCTTCATCGGCTCGCACGTCGTCGACAAGCTCCGCGCGCGCGGGCACGAGCCGGTCATCTACGACCTGCGGCCCTCGCCGTGGCATGAGCCTGGATCCGTCGACACCGTCCTGGGGTCGATCACCGACCGGGAGGCGCTGGAGCGCGCGCTGCACTCCTGTGACGCCGTCGCCCATCTCGCGGCCGTCGCCGACGTCAACGACGTCCACGCCGAGCCCGAGGACGCCGAGCGGGTCAACGCCCGAGGCACGGTGGCGGTGCTCGAGGCCTGCCGCCGGGCCGGGGTCAAGCGCGTCCTCTACGCGTCGACGATCTGGGTCTACTCCGACACCGAGTCAGACGTCGTCGACGAGGACACGCTGCTGCCGCCGCCCAGCCACCTGTACACCAGCACCAAGCTGGCCGGCGAGCTGTACTGCAAGAGCTACCAGGAGCTGTACGGGATCGACTACACGATCCTGCGCTTCGGCATCCCCTACGGTCCCCGCGCGCGCGAGGCGGCGGTCATCCCCGCCTTCGTCAACAAGGCGTTCCGGGGCGAGCCGCTCACGCTCTCCGGCGACGGGATGCAGTCACGCCGCTTCGTCTACGTCGAGGACCTGGCCGACGGCGTCGCGCTCGGCCTGGCCGACGTCGCCGTCAACCGCGTCTACAACCTGGTCAGCGACGAGAACGTCACGATCAAGCAGATCGCCGAGCTCGTCCAGGAGACGATCGGCAACACCGAGATCGTGTACACGCCGGCGCGCCCCGGCGACCTGGGGACGAAGATCGTCTCCGGTGACCGGGCGCGCGACGAGCTCGGCTGGACGGCGGCGACCCCGTTCGCCGACGGGGTGCGCAAGTACATCGACTGGCGCCGGGACCAGGACCGGCGGCGCAAGGACGACGAGGACGCGGCGATCATCCCCGCCGGGGAGCCGGACGCCGAGGCCAAGCCCCGCCAGATCCTGATCATCTCCGCCGACATCGGTGAGGGCCACGACCTGCCGGCCCGGGCCGTCGCGCGCGAGTTCCGCGACGAGGACCCGGACGCCAACATCTCGATCGTCAACGGGCTGCCGGCGATGGGGCCGTTCCTCACCCGGCTGCTGCGCGAGAACTCGTGGTTCATGTTCACGTTCGTCCCGTGGTGGTTCCACTTCCAGTACCGGCTGTTCATGGATGTGAGGCCGACGCGGTGGCTGGCCCGCCAGCTGCTGTGGTTCTTCGGCCACCGGGGCCTGCGGCGGCTCATCCGCGCCCATGACCCGGACCTGATCGTCTCCACGTACCCGGGCACCACCGCCCTGCTCGGCGAAATGCGCCGGCGCGGGCGGCTCAAGGTCCCCTGCTACTCGTCGATCACCGACCTCGCCGGACTGCAGTTCTGGGCCCACCCCGGGATCGACATGCACTTCATCACCCACCCGGAGTCCGCCGAGGAGGTGGAGCGGATCGCCGGTCCGGGCAGTGTCCGGTGGGCCAAGCCGCCGACCTCGCCCGCGTTCCTGGCGGCGCGCTCGCGGGCCGATGCGCGCCGCGCGCTCGGGCTGCCGGCGACGGGTCAGGTCATCGCCGTCTCCGGCGGCGGCTGGGGGGTCGGCGACCTCGCCGGCGCCACCCGGGCGGCGCTGCAGATCCCGGACGCGATCGTGCTCTGTCTGTGCGGGCGCAACGACCGGCTGCGGGCCAAGGTCGTCGGCGAGTTCGGCCACGAGCCGCGCCTGCGCGTCATGGGCTTCACCGACCGGATGGGCGACGTGCTCGCGGCCGCCGACGCCCTGGTGCACTCCAGCGCGGGACTGACGGTGCTGGAGGCGATCATCCGCGGCTGCCCGGTCATCTCCTACGGGTTCAGCTACGGCCACGTGCGCGCGGCCGATGTGGCGATGGAGCGGTTTGGGCTCGCCCAGGTCGCCCGCCAGGAGTCCCAACTGGTGCCGATGATCACGCGGGCGCTGGAGCACCGCCCGGAGCCGGACGGCCGCTTTGCCCGCCGCCCGTCGACGGCGTCGCTCATCCTCGGCAACGAGCGCCGGGCCCGCTCGCTGCCGGCGTGGCGGCTGCGGGCCGTCCGCAGCGCCGTCGCCGTGGGTGCGGCCGTGCTGGTCGCCGGGTGGACGCTGACGACCGGCGCCTCCTACTCGCTCGTCTCCCACATTGCCCACATCCGCCCCGTGACCGCGGTCAGCACCGATCGCCCGGAGGTGGGCGTGCTCATCAATGCGCCGGCGGGGCAGGTGCCGGAGCTGGCCAGCGTGCTCTCCACCTACGGCATCCACGCCTCGTTCGCGGTCGCCCAGCCCTCCTCGCCGGTCATCACCACCGTGTCCAGCTACCACGACCAGGCGCTCCCGCGGCTGCCCAACGGCGGGCTGGTGCGCTGGCTGGGGGCGCGGGCGCAGCTGCACCGGCTGCTCACCGAGCTGGGGTCGCGGCACACGTTCCTGTACGCCTCGAGCGGGCCGAGCCTCGGCCAGTGGCTCATGGCCCACGGCGCCGGCGGCAGGCTGGTGGCGGGCGCGATCAGCCTTCAGGACGCCGATGACCCGGTGGGCTTCCTGCGCCCCGGCGAGGTCGTGCAGTTCAGCGTCACCAACGCCGGGC
>DASSZQ010000021.1:0-2466 GCA_035702755.1 Solirubrobacteraceae bacterium
GCTGGCCGCCTTCGGCTGGATGACGGCCTCCTCCGACGATCTGGAGGCCGACGACCTGCTCGGCTCGCTGGCCGACGGCGAGGCGGCGGCCGGCGGCACGGCGCTGATCATGACCGGCGATCGCGACATGTACCAGTGCGCCGGCGACGGCGTCAGCGTCGTCTACCTCAAGCAGGGCGCCAGCGGCTTTGAGGAGGTCGACGCCGACGAGGTGCGCCGCCGCTACGGGGTGGGCCCGGATCTCGTCCCGGACTTCATCGCGCTGCGTGGCGACCCCTCCGACGGGCTGCCGGGCGCGCCCGGGATCGGTGCCAAGACGGCGACCGCCCTGCTGCAGCGCCACGGCTCGCTGGACGCCGCCATCGCCGCCGCCGACACCGAGCGACCGCGGATCGCCGCCGCGCTGCGCGACAACGCCGAGGAGCTGCGCGCCTTCCGGGAGATCGCCACGCTGCGGCTGCCGACGATGCCGCGCCCGGACGACGGCGAGACAAACCTTCAGGGCGGGGCGGAGGCGGCCCGGGCGCTGGGGATGAACCGGCTCGCCGAGCGCCTGGAGAAGGCGACGTCGCTCGCCGATCTCTGACGTGGATGGCAAACATGGTCATATAGGCCAACTTCACCATCCACGTGGCCGCGTTACGGCGTGAACTTGACCGTGATCACGTCGCCGTCGGTGACGACGTAGTCCCGGCCCTCCAGGCGCAGCGTGCCTCGCTCCCGGACCCCGGCATAGCCGCCGGCGTCGACGAGCGCGTTCCAGGGCACCACCTCGGCGCGGACAAAGCCCTTCTGGATGTCGGAGTGGATGAGCCCGGCGGCGTGCCACACCGACAGCCCGTGGCGCAGGTGCCAGGACTGGGCCGGCTTGGCCTCGCCGGCGGTGAAGAAGGCAACGAGGTGCAGGAGCGAGAACGCGCCGCGCACGACGGTCTGCAGGCCGGACTCGGCCAGCCCCAGGTCCTCGCGCATGGCGGCTGCCTCCTCGTCGGAGAGCTCGCCAAGTTCGGCCTCCAGCCGCGCCGTGACGGCCACCGCCTCCGCGCCGACGGCGGCGGCGTGCTCGGCGATCGCCGCCGGCACCTCGGCCGAGCCCTCCTCGACGTTGGCGACAAACAGCACCGGCTTGGCGGTCAGCGGCGATAGGAGCGCCATCGCGTCCGGCGCGTCGGCGGGCGGGGGGACGGTGCGGGCCGGGCGGCCCGCCTGCAGGGCCTCAACCACCGCCCGCAGCCAGTCGGCCTCGGCGATCGCGTGGCGGTCGCCGCCGCGGGCCTGGCGCACGACCCGCTCCAGGCGCCGCTCGGCCTGCTCAAGATCGGCGTACATGAGCTCGGTCTCGATCGTCTCGATGTCGCCGAGTGGATCGACCCGCCCCTCCGGGTGCACGACGCTCTCGTCCTCATGGGCGCGGACGACGTGGACGATCGCGTCGGTCTCCCGGATGTTGGCCAGGAACTGGTTGCCGAGCCCCTCGCCGCGGTGGGCGCCGGCGACAAGGCCGGCGATGTCGTGAAAGGCGATCGTGTCCGGGACCGTCTTGGATGCGCGGACGGTGGCCGCGACCGCGTCCAATCGCTCATCGGTCACCGGCACGATGGCGACGTTGGGCTCGATCGTCGTGAACGGGTAGTTGGCGGCCTCGGCGGCCACCCCGGTCAGCGCGCTGAACAGCGAGGACTTGCCGGCGTTCGGCATCCCCACAATCCCCACCTTCATCGGCATCTAGTGCTCGCTTCCCTCGGCGGCGGCGGCGACGATGGCCGCCAGGGCCGTGCCCAGCACCGCGCCCGCCACCACGTCGCTGGGATAGTGGACCCCCAGGTACGGCCGGCTGACGGCGAACGCCGCGGCCGCCGGGTACAGGAGCGCCGCCGGCGCCAGCCCGCGGTAGATCCGCGCCGCCGCAAACGAGGTGGTGGCGTGGGCGCTGGGAAACGAGAGGCGGGAGACCACCGGCGACAGCGGCGGCAGCCCCTCCAGCTCCGGGCGCCGGCGGCGGACGGCCACCTTGACCGCGAAGTTCAGGGCGTAGGCGCCGGCCACGACGCCGGCACCGCGCACCCAGCGCGGCCGCCGGTCGGCGTCGACGATTGCGCCGCCGATGCCGAGGGCCAGCCAGCAGGCGGCGTGCTCGCCGAGCCGCGAGTAGGCGGACACCGCCCGCTCCCGCCGCGGGCCGTGGCCCCGCGTGCGAGCGAGCATGAGCAGCCTGAGATCGAGTCCAGCGGCCTCGGACATGGCCGTTGACTCTAATAAGGCTTCGCGTCACGGCATCGCCCGGTGCGCCGGCCTCCCGTGTGCAATGATCCGCGCGCCAGCGTCCTTAGGCATGCTGATCGTTGCGTGCAAGCCGCCGCAGGCCCACCAGTGGATGACGTCGACCGCAGAATCATTGCGCTGCTGCGCGAGAACGCCCGTCGCTCGTTTCAGGACATAGGGCGCCAGGTGCACCTCTCCGCGCCC
>DASSZQ010000113.1:0-25835 GCA_035702755.1 Solirubrobacteraceae bacterium
CCGAGATCTTCCACATCATCAACTACGCCAAGGGCCTCACCAGCCCCAACGGGCCGCAGGGCATCGCCTCCTATCCCTGGCAGTGGCTGATCGACCTCAAGCCCATCCTGTATCTGCGGATCAACCCGTCGCTGCCGGGGCACGGCCTGTACGCGATCCACCCGGTGGTCGCCTTCTGGGGCATGGTTAGCCCGCCGATCCTGGCCCTCGGCCTTCCGGCGATGGCGTTCGCCGCCTACCGGATGGCGCGCCGGCGCCCGCGGGAGGCGGCGGCGATCAGCCATGGCGAGCGCGAGGTGCCGATCGTCGGCCTGGCCTGGTTCGTCGGCACCTGGCTGCCGTTCGAGCTGCAGAGCCTCATCGCCCAGCGCACGAGCTACCTGTACTACATGGTCATCGTCATGCCGGGCATCTATGTCGCGGTCAGCTACCTGGTAATGGTCGGCTGGCGACGGCGGATCCGCTGGCTGTCCGGACTGGAGCTTGTGTGGGGGCTTGGGGTGCTGGTCGCCGTCGTGCTCATGTATCCGTTTGTGGCGCTCTTCTGACGCCGGCGGGACCGGACGGGACCGGCGCGCCCGGCGCAACGCTCACCCGTCAAGCCACCGCGCCAGCACCTCGTCGGCGACCTCGTCGGCGGAGCGGTCGGTCCGGTCGAGAATGATGACGCCGGCCAGCTTGCGCATCCACGTCAGCTGCCGGCGGGCGTAGTTGCGGGTGCGGCGCTTCATCGCGTCCACGTCGCCGGCGAGCAGCTCGGCAAAGCCAAGCGCCTTGCGGGCCGTCGCCGACGCCCCGGCCGCGGCGGCCCGCCTGACCTCCTCCTCGGCGCCGCCGGCGAGCATCGCATCGACGCGGGCGTCGATCTGCGCGTACAGGCGCTCGCGGTCGCAGACGAGACCGATGAGGAGCGTCGGCCGCCGGGTGTCGGCGGTCCACAGCTCGGACTCGCCGGTGGGCGGCGCCAGCTCCCCGGCGTCCAGCAGCTCAAGCGCGCGCACGATCCGCTGGCGATCGGTGGGGAGGATCGCCTCCGCCGCCCACGGCGCGCGCTGCACGAGCAGGGCATGGAGGGCGGCGGGCCCGCGCCGATCGAGCTCGTCGAGCCAGCGTTGGCGCACCCCCTCCGGAGGGGGCGGGCGCAGGCTGAGCTCGGTCAGGGCGGCGCGCAGGTACAGGCCGGTGCCGCCCACGACGATCGGCCGCCGGCCGGAGCCCAGCAGCCCGTCGATCTCGGCGTGGGCCAGCTCGGCGTACTGGCCGGCGCTGAACGTGGCGTCGACCGGCAGGAACGCGATCAGCCGGTGCTCCAGCTCCGCGCGCTGGGCGGCGGTGGCCGCCCCCGTGAGCGTCTCCAGGCCCTCATAGACCTGGAGGGCGTCGGCGGATACGGCCACCGGGTCCTCGCCGCGGCGGCGCAGGCGCCGGGCGAGGGCGATGGCGACATCGGTCTTGCCGACCCCCGTGGGGCCGAACAGGGCGATGACCGCGGCTCTGGAGGTGGCGGGCATGGCCGGGCAGTATCGTGCAGCGATGGTCGTGATCGCGGATCTCCCGGTATGAGAGTCGGCGCGGGCGTCTCGGCCGACCGCGATCCGCTCGACGGCGCGGCGGCTGCCGCCCGCTCGGCGGCGGACCTGCTCGGCGGCGCCGAGCCGGACCTGGTGATCGTGTTCGCCTCAGGCGCCCATCTGGTGGCTCCGGAGGCGACGCTGGGCGTCATCGATGCCGAGCTCGCCCCGGAGGCACTCGTCGGCTGTGCCGCCGGCGGAGTCCTCGGCGCGGGACGCGAGCATGAGTCCGGCACCGGTGTGGCGGTGTGGGCGGCGGCGCTCGATGACGACGAGGAGGCGCGGGCGTTTCACGCGACGGTCACCGGAGACGGCGACACCGGCGTGCTGCAGGGCCTGCCGGAGCTCATGCCCGGCTCCGCCCTGATCCTTCTGTCTGACCCGTACTCGTTTCCCACCGACGGCGTGCTCGACGGCCTGGCCCGCGAGGCACCCGGGATCCCGGTGCTCGGTGGGTTGAGCAGCGCCCGCGCGCCCGCGGGACAGGGCTCGCTGTTCACGGCGGACGGCGTATGCGATGAGGGCGCGGTTGGCGTCTGCCTCACCGGCGTGGAGATGATCCCGTGCGTATCCCAGGGCGCGGCGCCGCTGGGGCGCGAGATGACGATCACCGCCGCCGAGGACAACATCATCCTCGAGCTCGCCGGGCGGCCGGCGATCCAGGCGATCGAGCAGGCGGTTGGGGAGCTGCCGATCGAGGAGCGGGCGCTGGTGGCCGGCGGGCTGCTGATCGGCATCGTCATCGACGGGGGCAAGCCGGAGTACGAGCAGGGAGATTTCCTGGTGCGCGGGGTGCTCGGCGCCGACCCGGAGACCGGGGCTGTCTCGGTGGGGGCGGCGGTCAGTCCGGGGCAGGTGGTCCGGCTGCACGCCCGCGATGCCCGCTCGGCCGACGTCGATCTCCGGCGTGAGCTGCGGCTGCGCGTCGCCGCCCTCGGCGGTGAGGCTCCGGCCGGGGCGCTCGTCTTCTCCTGCAACGGACGCGGCCGCGCCATGTTCGGCGTGCGCGACCACGACGCCGGCCTGGTCGATCATGAGCTTGGCGCCCCCCCGGCGGCGGGCTTCTTCGCCGCCGGCGAGATCGGTCCCGTCGGCGGCCGCAGCTTCCTCCATGGGTTCACCGCGACGCTGGCCGTGTTCCCCCGCTGATGGCGGCCGCAGACCGCTTCGCGCTGTCGGAGGCGACGGCGCTGGTCACGGGAGCCACCGGCGGCATCGGCCAGGCGATCGCCCGCGCGCTCGCCGCGCAGGGGACGGGGCTCGTTCTCAGCGGCCGGCGCCGGGATGAGCTGACGCGCCTGGCGGGGGAGCTTGGGGCGCGGGCGGCCGTCGCCGACCTGGCAGATCGCAGCGACGTCGACCGGCTCGCCGCCGAGGCGGGGGCCGTCGACATCCTGGTCGCCAACGCCGCGCTGCCGGCGAGCGGGCTGCTGCTCGAATTCGGCCAGGAGGACGTCGACCGGATGCTGGAGGTCAACCTGCGGGCGCCGATCGCCCTGGCGCGCTCGCTGATGCCGGGCATGGTCGCCCGCCGGCGGGGCCAGCTGGTGTTCATCGCCTCCCTGTCCGGGAAGGCGGCGAATCCGGCGTCCTCGCTGTACTCGGCGACGAAGTTTGGGCTGCGCGGCTTTGCCCTGAGCCTGCGCGAGGATCTGCGGCCGCACGGCGTCGGCGTCTCGCTCGTCAGCCCCGGGTTTGTCAGCGATGCCGGGATGTTCGCGAAGGCCGGCGTGACGCTGCCTCCCGGGGTGGGCACCCGCACCCCGGACCAGGTCGCCGCGGCGGTGATTGAGGCCATCGTGCGCGACCGGGCCGAGATTGAGGTCGCGCCCGTGCCGCTGCGGCTGGGCGCGTCGGTCGCCGCGGTGGCGCCGGCCCTCGCCGCCTGGGGAGCCCGCCGCATGGGCTCCGACCGCATCGCACGTCAGATGGCCGAGCGCCAGCGCGGCGTGCGCTAGACGGCCGCTGGTCGGCGCGCCGTTGCCCTATGCGGTGGTGTCCACCGCCTCGTGCTCGCCGGTGACCGAGGCGAGCGCGATCATGATCTCGTCGGCGAGCTTCGGGCCGTCCTGCCACGCATCCGGGGTCGCTTTCACCCGGACGACGACATCGTCCCCATCGACCTCCTCCAGGTTGACCGAAGCACCGTTGCGGGTGGGCACACTCACCTCCTGATCGAGGATCGCCTGCACCTGGCTGGGACGCACTCCGGACGTGAGACGCACCTTGACGTCCACCGAGTCCGGCTCTGTGATCGGCACAACGACGGCGGCGAGCACTTGGTTGTTGGGGATCATGATCTCGTCCGGGCCGCTCGTCAGCTTCGTGTACAGGAGGCCGAGTGAGCTGACGATGCCCTCCTGGATGCCGATCGCGCCCGCCTGGAGCCGCACCCTGTCCCCCACGCGGAACGAGCGCGCGCTGAGCAGCACCATCCCGGCGAACACGTTGCCGAGCGTCTGCTGCGCGGCGAGACCGAAGATGACCGCGGTGAAGGCGCCGCCGACCGCAAGCGTGGACTTGGCCACGCCGGCGACGCTGAGCGCGGCGATGACGGCGATCGCCATCGTCACCAGCCGGATGAGGAAGCCGACCGTGCCGGCGGTGGCGGGATCCATCCGCCGGAAGAACGTCGGCCCGGCAGCTTTGCCGATGGCCCGCGCCAGCCCCCAGCCGATGGCCAGGACCAGAATGGCGGCGACGAGGGTGATCGGCGTCTCCAGGTGATGGGCCCAGCTGTGGCTCTTTCCGAGCGGGGCCCACTTGCCGCCGTCGTGGACGTAGTCGTAGCCGGCGATGACGACGATCAGCAGCGGGATGAGGACGAGCACGTGGCGCCGGGAGCGCTGAGTCTCGCGCTCGTCCACATCGAACGAGAGGCCGACGCGCTCCCACGCGTCACTGCGCGTCTCGAACATGCGGTCGAGGTTTAGATCTCTACGTCGTGCCTTGAATTGTCTCGGCATGGCTCCTGAGCGTCTCGATCTCCATCGTCGTATCTATCGCTCGTCGCCGGTTCTCGTTTCACCAGATTTAGGTGTTCTAAAACAGCGACTCCTGCCTGGGCCGGCGCTCCTTCGAAGCGGGCTGGGCAGGCCTGAGGTACACGGCGCGACCCCGCTCCGACGGCGCCAGATCAGGACCGCGGATGAGCCCGGCAAGACGCCGGCGCTCCTGCGGCGGCGCGTACGCGCCCTGGCGATAGAGGGCACGATAGCGAGGGACCAGGTCGGCACGATTCTCCGCCAACCAGTCCATGAACAGACCCCGCACCTCTCCCCGCAGATGCAGAGCGATGCCGGTCACATAGGCCGCGCCGGCCTCGCTCGCCATCTCCAGGATCCGCGCCACCTGGGCCGGGTCGTCGTTGATCCCGGGCATGAGCGGCGCCACCAGCACGCCGGTCCGGATCCCCGCCCGGGTCAGCTCGGCCACGGCCTCCAGCCGCGCCCGCGGGTTGGGCGTGTGGGGCTCGGTCGCTCGCCACGCCTTCTCGTCGATTGTGGGCACGGACAGCGCCGCGCTGAAGTCTGCCCGCTCGTTCAGCTGCCGCATGAGCGGCAGATCCCGCAGCAGCAGCGGCGATTTCGTCAGCACCGACCCGGGGTTGCCCGCGTCGATCATGGCCTCCCAGATCCCGGGCATGAGCCTGTACCGCCCCTCCACCCACTGATACGGATCGGTGTTCGTCCCCAGGGCGATGTGCTCGCCCTGCCACGACGGCCGGGCCAGCTCGGCCCGCAGCCGCTCCGGCGCGTTGACCTTGACCACGATCTGGCGCTCAAAGTCCTCACCGGCATCGAAGCCCAGGTACGTGTGCGTCGGCCGGGCAAAGCAGTAGGTGCATGAGTGCGTACATCCGCGGTAGGGATTGATCGTCCACCGGAACGGCATCTGGGAGGCGTCCGGCACGCGGTTGATGATCGATTTGGCCCGGACCTCGTAGAACCGGGTCGAGATCGCCCCCGGCGCGTCGAAGTGGCGGACCACCGCCTCGTCGCGATAGCCGGGCAGACGCGCCCGCTCCTCCTCGTCGCTGCTCAGGTTGCTCCACCTCATACGAACACATGTTCGCATAGGCGCCGGACGGACGCACGGCCGGGCCTCCCCCACAGGACGGACGGCCGACTCACCGCGACGGCGGAGGCGCCACCCTGGCCGTGAGCCTTAACCTCATCACGTGAACCAGCACACTGACCGACCGCTGAACGTCGTGCTCGGCTGGCGGCTGCCCGGCCGGCTGCTCGACGTCGGCCCGGTCGCCTTCATCGTGCTTGTGGGGGCGGCCGGCCTGGCGGCCGCCCACAGGTCGCACTGGGACCATCTCGCGCTGCTCGCGCTCGGCCTGGTCGCCGCCACCGTCGCGCTCCTGTTGCGGCACCGATCGCCGCTGGTGGTGCTCGGCATCGCCCTTGTCCTGTCGCTCGCGCTCGGCTACGGACCGGTGGTCATGCTCCCCGTCCTGCTGGCCGTGTTCACGGTCGCCGAATACACCGACCGGCGGCGGCTCGCGGTCGCCGCCGTCGCCGCCGTCGCCGCCGTGCTGGCCACGCAGGCCATCTACCGCAGCCCGCTCTCGCTGGGCTCCGTGTTCTCCTCGCTTGCCTCCATCGGCATGGCGGTCGCCGCCGGCCTGTACCTGCGCGCGCGGGCGGACTACATCATCGGCCTGCGCGAGCGGGCCGAGCGCCTGGAGCGCGAGCACGAGCTGCTCGCCCAGCAGGCGGTCGGCGAGGAACGCGTCCGCATCGCGCGGGAGCTGCATGACGTCGTCGCCCACAACGTCTCGCTGATGGTCGTCCAGGCCCAGGCGCTGGCCGCCACCGGCGCGGATGAGACCCAGCACACCGCGCTGACACAGCTGGCCGGTCTCGGCCGCGACGCGCTCTCCGAGATGCACCGGATGCTGGCCGTGCTGCGACTGCAGGATGCGGGTGCCCCGGAACGCGCTCCCCAGCCAGGCGTGCGCGACCTGCCGGGGCTCGTGGAGCGCGCCCGTACCGCCGGGCTGGATGCCATCCTCACCGTCGAGGGCCAGCCGCAGGAGCTGCCCGCGGCCGTCGACCTGTCGGCCTACCGCATCGTTCAGGAGGCGTTGACCAACGTGATCAGACACGCCGGGGCGTCGCGTGCCCTCGTGACGCTCGCCTACTCGCCGAGCACGCTGGAGGTGGTGGTGCTCGATGACGGCGTCGGCGTCGCGCCGGCGACGGGCGGCGCGGCCGGCGGCGGGCACGGGCTCGTCGGTATGCGTGAGCGCGTCGCCCTCTTCCGCGGCCAACTGGAGACCGGCCCCCGCAAGCACGGCCCCGGCTACCGCGTCCGTGCGCTGCTGCCCATCCCCTAGGACGACGCCATGCCCAAGCTCCGCCTTCTCATCGCCGACGACCAGCCGCTCATGCGAGCGGGCTTCCGCGCCGTGCTTGAGGCCACGGGCGAGATGGAGGTGGTCGCCGAGGCGGGCGATGGGCTGGAGGCCGTCGCCGCCGCCCGCGCCAGCCGGCCTGACGTCATCCTCATGGACATCCGCATGCCCAACTGCGACGGGATTGAGGCCATCCGCCGGCTCCCGGCGCATCGCGTGCTGGTGCTCACGACGTTCGGCCTCGATGAGTACATCGTGGAGGCGCTGCGCGCCGGGGCCAGCGGTTTCATCACCAAGGACGTCCCGGCCGACGAGCTGGTGCGCGCCGTCCGGGTGGTCGCCGCCGGGGATGCGCTGCTGACGCCGGCGGTCACCCGGCAGCTCCTGGACCGCGTCGCCCGCCGCCTTCCGGCGCCGGTCGGCCAGGGCCCGCAGGTGCTCGACGAGCTCACCGAGCGCGAGCGCGAGGTGCTGGAACTGCTCGCCCGCGGAATGTCGAACGCCGAAATCGCCGAGGCCCTCGTCATCGGCGAGGCCACGGTCAAGACCCACGTCTCCAACGTGCTCATGAAGCTCGGCCTGCGCGACCGGGTGCAGGCCGTGGTGCTCGCCTACGAGATCGGACTCGTCAAGCCCGGCAGTCCCGCAGCCGGGCCTCCCCCTCAAGGCTGAGACGGCATCCGGCGTCCGCTGCGCGCCGGATGCGGCGATCGCACGGGCGGCTGACGACACCGAGCGCCCGGGAGCCGATGATGGCTCCCATGACAACCGCCAACATCATCGAGACCCGCGGGGTGACCAAGCGCTTCGGTGCGCGCACCGCGGTGTCGGACTTCAGCCTGACCGTCCCGCGGGGGTCGGCGTTCGGCTTCCTCGGTCACAACGGAGCCGGCAAGACGACGATGATCCGCATGCTCCTGGGCCTGACCCGGGCCGACGCTGGAGAGATGCGGATCTCTGGACGCCCGGTGCCGCAGGAGCGGGCCGCCGTCCTGGCCCGCGTGGGCGCCATGGTGGAGGAACCCAACTTCCATCGCCATCTCACCGGCCGGGAGAACCTCCGGGTGGTCGCCGCCGCCCGGGGTCCGGCGGCGGCGCGACGAATCGACGGCGCGCTGCGGCGCGTGGGACTCACCGATCGCGCCGAGGACCGCGTCCGCACCTACTCCCAGGGGATGCGCCAGCGCCTGGGCGTCGCCCGGTGCCTGCTCGCCGACCCGGAGCTCCTCATCCTCGACGAGCCGATGAACGGGCTGGACCCGGGCGGGATCCTGGAGTTCCGCACGATGATCGCCGACCTGACCGGGGAGGGCCGGACGGTCTTCGTGTCCTCGCATCTGCTCGACGAGGTGGAGAAGACGTGTGAGTACGCCGCGGTGATCGATCGCGGTGCAATGGTCGCCCAGGGGCCGATCAGCGAACTGCTGCAGGACGACCGCGTCGAACTTGACATCGACTGCGATGACGCCCGGGCGGCGCTTGACCTGCTCGACGGCCACCCGGCGGTGACGGCGGCACATGAAACCCCCGCCGGCCTGCGCGTCACGGTGACGGCGAGCGAGGTCGCCGCCTCCATCAACTCTCGGCTCGTCTCGGCCGGACTGTCCGTGTTCCGTCTGGCGCCGGTGCGCGAGTCGCTGGAGCAGCGCTTTCTGGAAATCACGTCCCGCGTGGGAGGCGAATCATGACCGTCGCGATGCAGATGTTCTCGGCCGAGGTGCTCAAGCTGCGGCGCAACCGCGGATTGATGGCGTTCACGTTCCTGCTGACCGTCGGCGTGGTCGTCCTCTATTTCGGCTACAGCGCGCTGCGCCATGCCTCCAACCCCTCGCAGTACGGTGCGGCGGGCGGCCTGGTCGACTTCCAGCACGCGGTGCGTCTGCTGGGGATGTACTTCGGCGGCCTGGCGGCCATCCTTATCGGCACCGAGGCCGGCACCGCCGACCTGGCCAGCGGCGTGTTCCGTGACCTGGTGACCACCGGTCGTTCACGACTGGCTCTGTTTGCCTTCCGGGCACCGGCGGCGGCTTTCGTGTCGATCGCGTTCACGACGGTGGCGTTCGCGCTCAGCGTGGCGGCGACGTTCCAGTTCGCCGACGGACTGTCGACGCCGACCGTCGGCGTCATCCTCCAGTCCTATGGGTGGATGGTCCTGGCCAACGCCGTCCTGGCCTGCCTGGCGGTCGGCGTCGGCTCGCTGACCGGATCGCGGGGCCTGACACTGACAGGCGTCATCGGCTGGCAGACGATCGTCAGTCAGCTGCTACTGAACGCCGGCTCGCTCGGCTCGGTGAGAGATCTGCTGCTCCCGGCCTCGCTGGGGCAACTGGCTCCGATGCCGGCCGGAATCCCGTTCACCGTCAGCACCGGCGCCGCCATCGCGGTTGTCGTCGGCTGGGCGGCCGTGCCCGCGGCTGTCGGAGCCTGGCGCACCCGCGCCCAGGACGCCTGACTGCAGAGGTCAGTGAGCGGCGCGGGCCAGCAGCGAGGCCTCGCCGCTCAGCGTCTGGCTGGTGGCCGCGGTGATGGTGACGTCGACCAGCTCACCGGGCGCGCCCAGGCCGTCGAAATTGACGACCTTGTTGTGGCGTGAACGGCCGCGCAGCCGGGTCGGATCGGTCCGCGACGGACCCTCGACGAGCACCTCAACCGTTCGCCCCACAAAGCGCTGCGCACGCTCCCGGGCGCGGCGCTGGACGACCTCCACCAGCCGCTCCATGCGCGCGACCTTGACCTCATGTGGAACCTGATCCGGGAGCGTCGCCGCCTCGGTTCCCCGCCGCGGCGAGTAGATGAAGGTGAATGCGCCGTCGAAGCCGACCGACTCGGCGACCTCCAGCGTCTGCTCAAAGTCGGCCTCGGTCTCCCCGGGAAAGCCAACGATGATGTCGGTCGTCAGCGCGCAGTCCGGGACGTGCTCGCGGATGAGCGCGACGCGGTCGAGATAGCGCTCGCGGCTGTAGGTGCGCCGCATCCGCTTCAGCACCGGGCTGGAGCCTGACTGCAGCGGAAGATGGATGTGCTCGCACAGGGCCGGTAGCTCGGCGTGAGCGCGGATCACATCCTCGCGCATGTCCTTGGGGTGCGGGCTCGTGTAGCGGATGCGGTCAACTCCGGGGATGGCATCGACCTCGCGCAGCAGCTCGGAGAACGTGATGCGGTCCTCCCTGGCCAGATCGCGGCCGTAGGAGTTGACGTTCTGGCCGAGCAGGGTGACCTCGCGCACCCCGTCGGCGGCCAGCTGACGGACCTCGGCGACGAGCTCGTCAGGCCGGCGGCTGACCTCGCGGCCCCGGGTCGAGGGGACGATGCAGTAGGAGCAGACCGAGTTGCAGCCGACGCTGATCTGCACCCACCCCTGGAAGTCACGGGCGCGCTTGGCCGGCAGATGCCCGGTGAAGCCCTCAAACTCAAAAAAGCCCTGGGCGGTGAGCGAGTCGCTGGTGAGGAACTCGGCGAGCTTGTGGACCTGCCCGGGGCCGAACGCCACGTCGACAAAGGGAAAGCGGGCAAACACCTCCTCCTTGACCGACTGCGCCCAGCACCCGCCCACGCCGATCACGCGGTGCGGGTCCTCGCGCTTGAGGCGCTTGGCCTCGCCGAGGTGGGCGACAAACCGGCTGTCGGCGGCCTCGCGGATCGAGCACGTGTTGAACAGGATGAGGTCGGCGCCGGCGCGCGTGTCGGACTCGGTGTAGCCCAGAGATTCCAGCATCCCCTTGATGCGCTCGGAGTCGTGCTCATTCATCTGACAGCCGAACGTGGTGACGTGATAGCGCCGCATCGTCGCCAAGGGTAGTGCAGCCGCGTGCGTAGCCCCGCGGGCCCGCGAGACTGTTGGTTTTGAGGTTGCCGCGTGGGGGCTTATGCGGATGTCGCCGGCAGCGCGGATGGGAACGATCAGGCCGACCCGTCGCAAAAGGACCACACCATGTCCGCACCGCCCTCATCCTCAGCAACCCCGGACCGGCCGATCCCCCCCGCGGCGTCCTCCTGGCTTCATGCCAGAGCACTGTGGGCAGGCGTCTCCATCGTCACCATGTGGCTGGCGGTCCTGTTTGTGGGCGTCTTCGGCGGCGACTTCGTCAGCAGCAGCAGCACCGGATTCACCAAGATCCCGGTGGTGGTGTTCCTGCTGCCGTTCGTGCTGCCCGCCTCCATCTCCGTCGGCCGCCGGGGGTTCGCCGGTTCCTCCGATGACCCCGGGCACCGCCGGCGCGACGATACCCCGCAGCCCCGGGAGGAGCCTCCGACGGGGCGACGGCCCGAGGCGGCCTGACCATTCGCTTCGCCCACCACGTTGTCACCCGGAAGCGCCTGACGGCCGCTCCGGGCGTGGCGACGCCCCGGCGGGGTCACCGGGGCGCCGCTGCCACGTGCCGGACGGTCAGCTGCAGGTCGACGCCCAGGCGCAGGCGTCAAAGCCGCTGCCGGCGGCGTTGGGCGCCGATGGAGCGCCGATGACGTTGCCGTTGGCGTCGACGAGATCCATCGCCTCCGAGCTGCTGAGCTTCACCGCAGAACCGTTGACCGTGCCGGAGGTGAACGGCGTCATGGTCAGATTCGGCAGCGCGGCAAAGCCGGCGTTGGTGCCGATCTGAAGCGGCGTCTCCTCGATCCATTCCGCCGTCCCGTGCGACGAGCTGTACGGCACGGTGGTGGTGTAGGACTCGTTGCGGGTCACGTCCTGGATCGTGATCGTCCAGACGTTGGCGTCGTTGACGACCTCTGAGATGGAGGCGTGCATGTGATCCCCGGGCTTGACGGTCATTGAGCTGATCGTCAGCGACGGGGCGGGGACGAGCTCATACCAGGCGGAATACGACGCGCTCCCGTTGGAGGCCACGTCCTGCTCGGTGCCGGTCTGGATCAGCGTTGAGTCCGTCGCGGTGCAGCCTGAGTCGATGCAGCCGCCGCCGATGCCGATCCAGTCCGACGAGGCCTCGGCCTGACCGGATGTGTGCTGGGACGCGGTCGGAACGGTCCAGTTTCCGCTGATTGAGGTAAACAGCTTGCCGCCCTGCTCCAGGGCGCCCTGCCCGTAGCCGAACCAGTTCGTCGATTGGTTGGCGTTGGCGCGGACGCCGGGGGCAAGGTGCAGCAGCTGGCCGTGTGCGGTGAGCGTGGCTGCGCCGGCAGCGCCCGCCGTTATCGCCGAGCCGGTCAGCGCCATCATCACCGCCGTCGCCGTCGCCGCGCGTATGCGTGCGCGTGCGGATGATCGCGCCCGCCATGGCCGAAGAGCATGCATCATGGTCTCCCTTTCTCGGCGGCACGGGCCGCTCAGCCGCCGGCCTCCCGTCTTCTGGCCCGCAGCGACGGGTCTACCCGCCAAGGCCATCAACTGAACATTTTCGTTCAGCTAGCAGTTAGCGCGCGTACTCAACCGCTCGCGACTCCCGGATGACCGTGACCTTGATCTGTCCGGGGTACTCAAGCTCCTTCTCGATCTCCCGGGCGATCTCGTGAGACAGCAGGGTCGCGGCATCGTCGTCGATCGCCCCCGGGGCGACCATCACCCGGATCTCGCGCCCGGCCTGCATGGCGTAGACCTTGTCGACCCCCTTGTGCCGGGTGGCGATCTGCTCCAGGTCGCGCAGGCGCTTGACGTACTGCTCCAGCGACTCGCCCCGGGCACCGGGACGGGCGCCGGAGAGGGCGTCCGCGGCCTGCACGATCACCGCCTCGATCGTCTGGGGCTCGACCTCGTTGTGGTGGGCCTCCATGGCGTGGGCGACGGCGGCCGACTCGCCGTACTTGCGGGCCATCTCGCCACCGACGAGCGCGTGGGGCCCCTCCACCTCATGGGTCACCGACTTGCCGATGTCGTGCAGGAGGGCCGCCCGGCGCGCCGTCTTGGCGCTCGCGCCGAGCTCCTGGGCCATCATGGCGGCCAGCTGGGCCACCTCCACCGAGTGGGCGAGCACGTTCTGGCCATAGCTGGTGCGGAAGCGCAGCCGCCCCAGCAGCTTGATCAGCTCCGGGTGCAGGCCCTGGACCCCGGCGTCGAACGCGGCCTGCTCGCCCAGCTCGACGATCCGGCTCTCCAGCTCGGACTTGGTCTGGTAGTACATCTCCTCGATGCGGGCGGGATGGATCCGCCCGTCCTGCAGGAGCTTCTCCAGCGTCAGCCGGGCGATCTCGCGCCGCACGCCGTCGAAGCCGGAGAGGACGACCGCCCCCGGGGTGTCGTCGATGATGAAGTCGACGCCGGTGAGGTTCTCCAGCGCGCGGATGTTACGCCCCTCCCGGCCGATGATCCGCCCCTTCATGTCGTCGGCCGAGAGCTGAACCACCGAGACCGTCGTCTCGGCGGCGTGGCCGGCGGCGAGCCGCTGCATGCAGACCGACAGGATGTTGCGCACGCGGCGCTCGGCGTCGCGCTTGGTCTCCTCCTCAATCTGCCGCAGGCGGCGGGCGGCCTCATGCCGTGCCCCCTCCTCTATCTCCTTGAGCAGCAAGTCCTTGGCCCGGGCGGCGGACATGCCGGCCATCCGCTCCAGGGTGCGCTCAACCTCCTCCTGCTGTTGGCCGAGGGCCTGGCGCCGTGTGGCCAGTTCGCTCTCCCGGCGCTGGAGGTCCTCCTCGCGGCGCTCAAGTGCGGTGCTTCGCTCGGCGAGCGCCGCCTGGAGCGCCGTGGCCGTCGCGGCGTCACGCTCGGCCGCCGCGGCGGCAGCCGCCGTGGCGGGAGCGGCCGCGCCGTGCGTGCGCCCGTAGAGAACCGCGGCGATCACGATTCCGACCGCGATGAGCGCTGCGGCACCGATGATTTCCATTCTGGTTCCTCTCGTAGGTCCCGGTGTGCACCGGGCCCCATTCCCACTGATTAGCTATTTGAGAGCGACCGAGCGGCCCGTGCGGGAGCACGGTGAGCCAGAACCAGGCAGCGGTGATCAGCGATCTGAGCTAAGGCGTCGGCCTCAGCAGCCTGAAACCGATCTGGGCCGACATCGCGGCCCCCTGCGGATGGGCGTCAACACTAAAGATCTCTGGGTTCGATATCTGGAGATTTGCTGGCGTTTTTCGGTCCCACGGACCGTTCGTTCACTGGCTGAATCGTAGTACCGCGGGGGTGCCAGCGCAACGCTATGCCAACAAACGCCCAGGGCCTGCGATCGTGCGGGGCGGGCGGGAGGCCGCGGTTAGTCGCCGCGGTCAGTCGCCGCGGGCGTGGGCCGCCAGCGCGTCGAGGGCGAGCTCGCTCTCGTACCCCTTGCGAAGCAGGACGCCGAGCGCCCGTTCCCGGTCGCGTCGATCCTCAGGCGGCTGGGGGAACCGCCGGCGCAGGAGGGCCAGCGCGCGGTCAAGCTCAGTCTCGGCCTCCGCCTGATCGTCGCCGGCGGGCGCGTCCAGCGCCGCGTCGGCCAACTCCCGGGCGATCCCGCGCGCCACCAGGCCCCGCCAGATCCGTTCGCCGCCCCACTGCTCCAGCTCACGCTTGTCGGCCACAAACAGCCGGGCGAAGCGCTCGTCGTCGAGCAGGCTCTGCTGCGCGAGGGTCTCAAGCGCCGCTTCGCGCACCGGCTCCGAGATCCCCTTGCGCTCCAGCTGAGCCCGCACCTCGCTCACGGTCCGCTCCCGGCGGTTGATGTAGGCGTACGCGAGGTCCAGGGCCCGTTGCAGCCGTTCCTCGTCGGTCCCGGCCGGAACCCGCTTCTCGTCGGTCCCGGCCGGAACCCGCGTCTCGTCGGCCCCGGCCGGAACCCGCGTCTCGTCGGTCCCGGCCGGAGTGTGCGTCGCGCTCGTTTCGACGGTCCCGTCCGGGGGGCCGGTCACCCGCGTCTCATCGGTCGCCTCCGGGATGCGCCTCGCCGGCGTCTCGCCGGTCATGGCTGATGCCTGGGCGAGCTACCGGCCATATGTTCCGGTTTCTCGCCCAGCTCCCAGCCCGGAGGGCACGTCCCGCGCGACCCGCCTAGGCTGCGGGCGCGACGGCGGCCAGCGGGGCGTCGTCGCGCTCGATCTCCTTGACCAGGTCTCGGCTGATGCCGAGCGCGGCGTAGATCTTCGTCTCGATCTCCGCAGCCATCTCCGGATGCTCGTCAAGGAACGCCTTGGCGTTGCCGCGGCCCTGTCCGAGCCGCTCGTCGCCATAGGAGAAGAACGAGCCGGACTTGGTGACGATGTTGTGCTCGATTCCGTAGTCCAGCAGGCACCCGGAGGTGGAGATGCCCTTGCCGAACTCGATGTCGAACTCGGCCTGCTTGAACGGCGCGGCCACCTTGTTCTTGACGACCTTCACCCGCACCCGGTTGCCGACGGCCTCGGTCCCGTCCTTGAGCGTCTCGATTCGCCGGATGTCCAAGCGCTGGGAGGCATAGAACTTCAACGCCCGGCCACCGGGCTGCGTCTCCGGCGAGCCGAACATCACGCCCACCTTCTCCCGGATCTGGTTGGTGAACAGGCACAGCGTCTGGGCGCGGTTGAGGTTGCCGGCCAGCTTGCGCATCGCCTGGGACATCATCCGGGCCTGGGCGCCGACCGTCTGGTCGCCCATCTGCCCCTCCAGCTCCGACCGCGGGGTGAGCGCCGCGACAGAGTCGACGGCGACCACGTCGACGGCCCCGGAGCGGATCAGCATGTCGACGATCTCCAGCGCCTGCTCGCCGTAGTCCGGCTGCGAAACGAGCAGCTCGTCGATGTCGACGCCGATCTGCTGCGCGTACAGCGGATCCATCGCGTGCTCGGCATCCACGAACGCGCACACGCCCCCCAGCTTCTGGGCCTCGGCGATGACGTGGTAGACGAGCGTCGTCTTACCGGAGGACTCAGGGCCGAAGATCTCCACGATCCGCCCGCGCGGCACCCCGCCGATTCCCAGAGCGATGTCCAGCGACAGCGCTCCGGTGGGGATGGCGTCGACGTTCACGCGTGCGCCGGGGTCCCCCATCCGCATCACGGTTCCCTTGCCAAACTGCCGCTCGATCTGAGTCAGGGCCCCCTGGAGGGCGGCCTGACGCTTGGCGTCGGCCTTGGGGTCAGACGCGCCGACGGTTGCGCCTTTCTGGTTCTCACTCATGCTCGCTGCGGCTCCTTGATCTCTGCGCGGTGAACCCGTCACGGTACGGTGGGTAGCGGACGGAAAAGCACGCTAGATCCGGCCGCCGTCACCGAACAAGACGAGTCCGTGGCAGAAGTGCGGCGGACCTGAGCCAATCGTGAACGCCGGGGCGGACGGGAGCGCCCGGGCCGGTGCGGGCGGGGCGTCGGCCGGGCCGCGCCGCGCCGGGCCGAGGCGTCCTTTCCGGAACCGCCGGTCCGAGGCGTCCTTTCCGGAACCGCCGGTCCCAGCCGACGTCGTTGTGCGATTGTGATAACCGGTCGCGCCCCTCCACAGGGCAGATCCGAGGGGGTTTTGGGAGTTACTACGTCTATATAGGAGTAATCCCCAACACCCCCTCTCCCATCGAGGCCGGAGCGGCTCATCGGCCGGTGCCAGACGCGGATTGCCGCCGGCGGGCCCCACAAGGCCGCTGCGGATTATCACTTTTTGATAATCCGCAGATCGCGCCCTGGCGGGACCACCGGCGTTTGCGCCTCCCGGGGTCCATTTAGCCTTCTCCGCCGCCGTCCACGCGCCCGGATCGTCACCCGGAGGAGGGTGCCCCCACCGGAATGCTGTCCAGCGCCTCGTACTCCGCGCCGCTGCGCTTCAGGCGCGAGCGATACAGCGTCACCGCCGCGGCGGTGACGGCGGGGACGTCCGGCGCCGAGAGCGGCTCCGGGCGGATCCGGACCCCTCGCTGCACCCGGGCGACGGTGACGTGGGCCAGGAACGGCCGGTCCTCCGGCTCATAGAAGCCGCCCGCCGCAAGCGCCCGCGCCAGCGCGGACTGCACGGAGGCGAGCCGACCCTCCGTGTCGGTCAGTTCGACGGCCAGCACCCGCGGGCGGCGTGGCGGCAGCCACAGGGCAGCGCTCACCGAGAGGCGGACCGGCCCTCGGCCGGCGGTGACCGTCTCGGTCACCGAGCGGCAGATGCCTCGGATCTCCTCCACCTCGGCCTCATCCCGCCACCCCAAGAAGCACAGGGTGACGTGGAGGTTGCGCTCGGCGATCAGTCGCAGGCCGGTGAGGCCGCGGCGACGCTCGGCCGCCCATTGCGCCAGGACGCTGCGCACCGGCCGCGGGAGGTCCAGGGCCACAAACAGACGGACGGGCCGGGTTCCGGCCCCGCCGGCCCCAGCCGATCCCCCGGCGGGGTCAGGCCGCGTCACCTTCCCCCAGCAGCAGCCGGTGCAGCAGGTGCATGGCCACCGTCACGGAGCGGTCGCGGATGTCGGCCCGGTCGCCCGGCAGCAGGGCGCGGCGCGTGATCCGCCGCGCCGGGCGGTCGGCGCTGCCACCCGGGCCGTGGGCGCTGCCGCCCAGACGGTTGGCGCTGCCGCCCGGGCCGCCGGCGCTGCCACCGGGTCCGCCCCGCTGCCACACCGAGAAGCACACGGTGCCCACGGGCTTCTCCTCGGTGCCCCCGCCCGGTCCGGCGACCCCGGTGATCCCCGCGCCCAACTCGGCGCCGAAGCGGGCCGCCACGCCCTCGGCCAGCGCCTCCGCGACCTCGACGGAGACTGCGCCGAAGCGCTCGATCAGCGCCGGGTCGACGCCGGCGAGATCGCTCTTGGCCTGATTGGAGTAGACGACGGCACCGCCCCAGAAGTAGTCCGAGGCGCCCGCGCGGTCGGTCAGCCGCGCCGCCAGGCCACCGCCGGTGCAGGATTCGGCGACCGCCAGGCTGTGGCCCTGGAGCAGGACCGCCAACTGCTCGTCGATCGTCGACCCGTCGTCGGAGAAGAGCGTGTCGGCGTGGCGGTGGCGCAGGAACTTAAGGAACGCGTCGTACTGTGGCTGGCCCTCAGGCTCGTAGGAGGTCGCGACCTCGATCTCCCCGCGGCGCAGGCACGTCGTGATCTCCAGCGGCGCAAGCTCCAGGCCATCGGCCTCGGCGGCGCGCAGCGTGTTGGCGATCTCGGATTCCGGGATGCCGAACAGGCGCACGATCCCCCGCCGGTAGGCGGGCGCCCCCGCAACCGCCGCGGCAAACGCGGAGGTGGAGCGGGCCGCCTGCCACATCGCCTGCAGCTCCCGCGGGGGACCCGGCAGAACGACGACCGTCGGGCCGCCCCCGCCGGCCGGCGACACGACGAGCCCGGGCGCGGTGCCGACGGGCTCCAGGACGGTCGCGCCCTCCGGGATGACCGCCTGCTTGCGGTTGGAGCGGCGCAGGGCGTCCGGGTCAAGCCCGCGCCAGCGGGCCATCATCGGCCGCAGGATCTCGGCGATGCGTTCCTCCAGAGCCGGGTCGAGCACCATCTCGCGCCCGCAGAACCGGCCCACGATCTCGGCGGTGAGATCATCGGCGGTCGGCCCCAGGCCCCCGCTGGTGACGATCAGCGCCAGCCCCTCGTCGCGCATGAACTGCAGCGCGTCCAGCAGGTCTGACGGCCGATCGCCGACGATGTCGATCATCGCCGTGTCGACACCCTCCTCACGCAGGCGCTCCGACAGCCACGGGCCGTTGCGGTCGGAGATGATCCCGGTCAGCACCTCGGTCCCGGTGATGAGGATCCCGGCGCGGGGCCGGCGGACTGCGCTCATGCGCTCATGCGCAGTGCGGCTGCTGAGCCGCGGCCAGCGGCTTATGCGAGGTGGGGGTCAGCAGGAATCCGATCGGCGACGAGGAGGGCGCCACGGCCACGGGCGCCCCGTTGACCGTCATCTTCACCGATGCGTTGCCGAGCGTGAGCAGCATCTTGTGGGAGCTGAAGGTGGGGATCGTCTGGCCGGCGGCGAAGATCTGCCCGGGGATCAGCGGCTTGCCCGCGCCGTTGACCAGGCAGACGTACACGGATCCGGTGGGGACGAGCTGGAGCTTGACGTTGCGCGGCGTGCGCTGAGCCGTCGCGGTGGTGTGGCGCCGCGGGGTACGGCTGTGGGCGCGGTGGTGCTTGATCTGGGCGTTCGTCGACGTCGTCGTCGGCGGGGACGATTTGTGGCTGCCCACGATGTACAGGACGACGACGATCGCCAGCAGCACGAACCCAATTACGGCCCATGGCGGAATGAGCGGCCCCCGGGGCCGGCGCTCGCGGTCACGGTCGCGGCTGCGCGAGCTGATCGGCCGCAGATCATGGTCGGACGGGCGCTCATAGCGCCGCTTGTACTCGTCGATCAGCTGACGGCTGTCGAGGCCGAGGAAGTCGCCGTACGTCCGCAGGAAGCTCTTGACATAGACCTCCCCGGGCAGGAGGTCCCATTCCTCGTTCTCGATCGCCCGCAGGTACTTGGCGCGGATCTTGGTCCGCCGCTCCACCTCGTTGATGTCGATCTTGGCGCGCATCCGCGCCTCTCGAAGTGTTGCCCCGATGTCGGCCATCGCCCCCCAAGGCTACCGGCGTCCGCGCGCCTGGCGAGCGCGTGCAATCAGCCGCTCAGCCGAGTGGACCGCCCGGTCAGACCTCGGCGTCTGGCTCCGGGGGCTCCGGCGGATTGGGTGACCCGGCCGGGGCGGAAGATCCGGAGCCGCCGCTCGGACCAGCGCCCCCTCCCCCGCCGCCTCCGCTGCCGGTGCCCTCGGCCTCGGCCAGATGGGCGAGGATGCGTGGCACGTCGGCCTCTGAGACGAGCACCTGGCGCGGCTTGGAGCCCTCGTATCCGGAGATGATCCCCCGGCGCTCGAGCATGTCGATCAGGCGCCCGGCGCGCGTGTAGCCGAGGCGCAGGCGGCGCTGGAGCATGGAGGTGGACGCGGTGCCCATCGATGCCACCAGGTAGATGGCCTCCTCCAGCAGCGGATCCGCGTCGGCATTGTTGGGATCCTCGTCGGCCCCGCCTGAGGCGTCCTCGGACTGCACCTCCTCCAGCAGTTCCTCCTGGAACTCCGGCTCGCCCTGGCGGCGCCACGCTTCGGTCAGCTCCAGGATCTGCTCCTCGTCGATGAAGGCGCCCTGGATGCGCTGCAGCTTGGACGTGCCCACGGGCGAGAACAGCATGTCGCCCTGGCCCAGCAGGGCCTCGGCGCCGTTCTGGTCCAGGATCACGCGGGAGTCGGTCTGGGAGGAGACGGCGAACGCGATCCGCGAGGGGACGTTGGCCTTGATCATGCCCGTGATGACGTCGACCCGCGGCGACTGCGTGGCCAGTACGAGGTGGATGCCGACAGCGCGGGCCTTCTGGGCCAGGCGGATGATCGAGTCCTCAACATCGGCGGGGGCGACCATCATCAGGTCGGCGAGCTCGTCGATGACGCACAGGATGTACGGGAGCGCCGGCTCGCCGCGCTTGTCCCGCACCCGGTTGAGTTCCGGCAGCGACCGGGTGCGGGCCAGCGACATGAGCGAGTAGCGCTGCTCCATCTCCTTGACGAGGTTCTGGAGGGCGTTGGCCGCCATGCGCGGCGAGGTGATCACCGGGGTGAGCAGGTGCGGGACCGACTCGTAGTGGTTGAGCTCGACCTGCTTGGGGTCGACGAGCACGATCCGGACCTCGTGCGGGGTGGCGCGCAGCAGGATCGAGGACAGCATCGAGTTGACGCACGCCGACTTGCCGGCGCCCGTGGTGCCGGCAACCAGCAGGTGGGGCATCTTGGCCAGGTCGGCGCCGATGGCGCGCCCGGCGATGTCCTTGCCCAGCCAGACGGTCAGCGGCGACCAGTCCGGCGGCGGATCCTGGTAGACGTCGCCGAGGTGAACGATCCGGCGCCGCGCGTTGGGGACCTCCACGCCGACCGCCTGCTTGCCCGGGATCGGCGCCAGGATGCGGATGTCGGTGGCCGCCAGCGCATAGGCCAGATCGTCCTTGAGCTGCGCCACCTTGGCGACCTTGATGCCGGGCGCCAGCCGGATCTCATACCGGGTGATGTGCGGACCGGTGACCCGGCCGATCACCTTCGCCTCGATGCCGAAGTGGCCGAGGGTCTCCAGCAGCGTCCGCGCCACCTGCTCCTGGCCGGCGGTGTCCGGCTTGGCCGCCTCGCCGGTGGAGCGGGTGAGAAAGCGCGTTCCCGGCAGCCGCCACTCAAAGTCCGGATCATCGGTCACCGAGGCGCGGTACCGGCCCTGGGGCGTCAGGTCGGACGCATCGACGGGCCGGGCCGGGCCGCCGCCGCGGATCGTGCCCTCCTCGTCCTGCTCTGTGTCCGGGTCGTCATCGGAATGATCGATGGCATGGACCTCAGGCTCACCGTCAGGCTCAACCATGAACGGCTCGGCCGCCGGCTTGTCCGGATCGAACTCCGGCGGATCGTCGGCGATCGGCGGCGCCTCGACGTGGGTGGCGCGGATGACGAGCTCGGTGGTGTCGGATTCCGGCGGCAGCAGCGGCTCGGGGAGATCCTCGTCGTCGACCTCCCGCACCGCGCGTGAGGCAACCGCCGACGACGCCGCCGACCGGGCGGCGGCGGTGGCCGAGCGGGTCCGTCCGCCCATCGTCGCGCTCAGGCTGTCGGTGGAGCGGCGCACGGCCCGACCGGTGCCCACGACCCCGGCGCCCGTGGCCCGCACGACGCCGGCCAGGGTCGCTCCCGTGACCAGGATCAGCCCGGCGATGAACAGGAACACCGCCAGGATGTCGGCGCCCGCGTGCGAGAGCAGATGCGAGGTGACCCAGAACTCCATCTGTCCGACGATTCCGCCCCGCGCCTCAAACGCCGCCGGGCGCCAGAACTCCTGCCCCGTCAGGGCGCCGGGACCGATTCCCAGCGTGCCCGCGGCCAGAGCCAGGGTGAGCGCCGCGATCAGGCAGACGACGCCGGTGCGCAACGGACGCCCGGGCGGGCGCAGCTCCCGCAGGAGGATGAGGGCGCCGGCGACGACGAGGGCGACCGGGACCGAATAGCCGAGGGCGCCGAAGACGAATCGGGATGCGCGCACCGCCCCGTCGCCGAGGGCGCCACCGGACCAGTGGACGTAGGCGACGCCCCCCAAAAAGATGCCGACGGCGATGAGCGCCAGCGCCAGGATGTCGACGTGATGGGGCTCAAGGGCGACGGAGGGCAGCGTGGGTCGTCCGGCGAGGACCGACCGCCGGGCCCGGGCGCGCGGCCGGGCCGCGCCGCGCCGCGCGTTGGTCTTCGATTTGGGCTTGGAGCGGGTCTTCGTGCTGGTGGCCATGTCCGAAGAGCCAGCTTCGACGGCCGCCCCACGGGTCCTGCCGGCCCACGGGCCGCGGGCGCTCAGACGCGGGCCAGGGCGGCCAGCGTCTGATGCAGGTGCGAGAGGTCCTGGGCGATGTTGGTCGTCTCCAATCCGGTCACGTGCCGGGCGACCTCGCCGATGTCATTGTTGAGGCGGGTCAGCGGGTCGGTGAGGGCCAGCAGCTGCCCCTGGGTGGCCGAGTCCAGCGACACGGTGCGCAGGGTGGCGGCCACGGCGGCCGCGGATCTGGCGCTGCGCACGATCAGGGGCCGGGCCGGATCGCTGGCGGGCAGCTGGAGGCCGGCGGCGATGGAGATGTGCGAGGCCTGCGTCGACAGATTGCGCAGGTCGATGAGCGTCTCCCCGGTGGGGAGGGCGTGGGTGGCCAGGTCGTGCGTGTCCGAGTACAGGTCAAAGAGCACGGTCTGCGTCTGGTTGACAAGCTGGATGTTCTTGGTGACCGCCCGCTTGATGGTGGTCGCCCCGCCCGGCCCCGGCCGCTGCGAGACCGGCGTTGAGCCTGACCCGCACGCGGCCACTCCAGCTCCAATGGCGATACAGGACAGCGTGGTGACGAGATGCCTCACGTCAAGGGCGCTACCCCCGCCGTGCGTGCCGGCCTCCTCCCCCACCGGGGGTTGTTCGCACGCGGACACCGGAGCACGGCAGCGCCGTCCAGGTGCTCACGGAGGCTTCTTATGGAATCGGCGAGGCCGCCCCGTACCATGCCGTGGGAGAAATGGCTGATTTCGAGCGCTCCCCCCGGGTTCTGGTCGTTGAGGACGATGACGCGATCGCGCAGGTCCTGCAGCGCTCGCTGCGGATGGAGGGCTACGAGGTCCGGGTGGCGCCGGACGGTCCCACGGCGCTCGACAACGCCCACGCCTTCCTCCCGGACCTCGTCATCCTCGACCTGGGTCTGCCGGGCATGGACGGGATCGAGGTGGCCAAGCGCCTGCGCGGCCAGGACGAGGACGTCCCCATTCTCGTGCTCACCGCCCGGGATGCGGTGGAGTCACGAGTTGAGGGGCTGGACTCCGGCGCCGACGATTATCTGGTCAAGCCGTTCGAGCGCCAGGAGTTGCTCGCCCGCCTGCGCGCGCTGTTGCGCCGCCGTCCGCCCCGCGGGCAGGCCAACCTGGCGGTCGGAGATCTCAAGCTCAATCCGGACACCCATGAGGTCATGCGCGGGGATCGGCACGTGGACCTCACCCAACGGGAGTTCGAACTGCTGGAATATCTGATGCGAAACGAGCGGATTGTGATCTCGCGCCAGCGCCTGCTTGACGAGGTGTGGGGCTATGACCCGTTCTCGATGACGAACACGATCGAGGTGTTCGTGTCCAACCTACGACGGAAACTCGAATCCGGTGGCGAGCCTCGGCTCCTACATACGATCCGCGGCGCGGGCTACGTACTCCGCGTATAGGGCGGTGCCGATCCGCTGGCGCCTGGCCGGCGGCTCGGCGGCGCTGACGTTCGTCATCCTGGCCGGCTTCGCCGCGCTCGTCGGCGACGTCACCCGCCGGCAGGTTCACATCCAGTTCAACGATCAGCAGAACTCGGCCGTCAACCAGCTGTACGGCGAGCTGAACGGGAAGCTGCACTTCTCCGGCGGCGTGTACCTGGACTGGGCGCGGACGAAGGTCTCGCTCACCGACTTCGCCGGATCCGAGAACGCGCAGATCCGGATCTTCGACGCCAGCGACGGCGCGCTCCTCGGGACCCAGCAGAAGATCGCCATCAAGGGCTCCAAGGCTCCGGTGCCGGCGGGCCTGTTCGCCACCGCGCCGGACGATACGTCCGGGTCCTTTGTCCAGTCCGGCTACCGCGTGGTGCTCAAGGAGCTCAACGTCAAGCCGGCCGGTCAGGCGGTCCTTCTGTACGCCCTGCCGCTGTCCAACGTCAACCATACGATCGCCCGGATCGAGCTGTTCCTCGTGCTCGGCGTGCTCGGCGGCACCGTCCTGGCCCTGCTGGCCGGGCTGTTCGTCTCCGCCCGGGCGATGCGGCCGATCGTCGAGCTCACCGACGCGGCGCGGGAGATCGAGCGCACCCGCGACGCCAGCCAGCGCCTGCCCAAACCGGAGGCCGAGGACGAGGTGGCCGAGCTGGCCCGCACGCTGGAGGGCATGCTCGCGTCGCTCGATGCCGCCCGCAACGACACGCAGGCGATGCTCGACCGCCAGCGGGAGTTCGTCGCCGACGCCTCCCATGAGCTGCGCACGCCGCTGACCAGCGTGCTCGCCAACCTGGAGCTCCTCGGCGAGGAACTGGCCGGTGAGCAGGCCGAGACCGCCGAGGCCGCGCTGCGCTCGACGCGGCGGATGCGCCGGCTCGTCGGCGACCTGCTGCTGCTGGCCCGCGCCGACGCCCGCCGCGTCCAGCCCCACCGCCCCACGGACCTGGCCGAGGTTCTGGTGGAGGCGGCGTCGGAGCTGGGGCCGATGGCCGACAACCATGAGCTGTCGATCGATGCCCGGCCGGTTGTCGTTGAGGGCGTGCGCGACGAGCTGCACCGCCTGATGCTCAACCTGCTGGAGAACGCCGTCCGGCACACGCCGCCGGGCACGCGCGTGGAAGCCTCCACGCGGCCGGAGGGAACCGAGGGCGTCGTCGTCGTCCAGGACTCAGGCCCCGGGATCCCATCGGAGCTGTCGGACCGCGTGTTTGAGCGGTTCGTCCGCGGCGGGCGCGACGGTGGCAAGGGATCCGGGCTGGGCCTGGCAATCGTCCGCTCGGTGGCCCAATCTCACGGCGGCACGGTGGCGCTGGAGGTCCCGGTGGAGGGCCACGGCACCCGCTTTGTCATCCGCATCCCCACCAGCGGGAAGCCGCAGCCGATCGGCGTCGTCGAGCTTGATCAGACCTCGACGACCACGGGCAGGACCATCGGCCGGCGCCGCAGCCGGTCATAGACGAACGCCGCCAGGTCGTCATGGAGCTCCTGCTGGAGCACGTCGATCTCATGAATCCCCTCCGCGGCGGCGGCGGTCAGCGACCGCTCCACCTCCGCGCGGATGTCTGAGACCAGCCCGTCGGCCTGCTCGGTGAAGGGGACGCCGCGGAAGATGACCTCCGGCGGGGCGACCGACTCGCCCGTCTGCTCCGACACCGTGGCCACGACGATGAAGATCCCGTCGGCTGAGAGCATCCGCCGGTCGCGCAGGGCGACGTCGGTGGGGTCGCCGATGTCCACGCCGTCGACGAAGATCATGCCGGCGCGCTCCGGCTCGCCGAGCCGGGCGCCGGAGGAGTCGATCTCCACCGGCAGCCCGTTCTCGGTCTGGAACACCGCATCGGACGAGACGCCCACGGCCTCGGCGAGCTGGGCGTGCAGGTGGATCCGCTTGTGGTCGCCGTGGATGGGCATCACGTAGCGCGGCCGCACCAGGTTGAGCATGAGCTTGAGCTCCTCGGCGAAGCCGTGCCCGGAGGCGTGGATCGGCGCGTCCCGGGTGGTGATCACGTTGCAGCCGATGTGGTACAGGCGGTCGACGGTCTCGTTGACGGCCCGCTCGTTGCCGGGGATGGGCGTCGCCGAGAAGACGATGGTGTCGCCCCGGCGCAGCGCGATCTGGCGGTGGTCGTTGTAGGCCATGCGCCGCAGCGCCGACAGCGGCTCGCCCTGGGAGCCGGTCGAGATGATCACGACGCGGTCGTCGGCGAAGTCTGCGATCTCACGCGGGCCGACGAGCATCCCCTCGGGCACATCGATGTGGCCGAGGTTGCGGCCGATGCCCACGTTCTTGCGCATCGAGCGTCCGA
>DASSZQ010000180.1:0-3402 GCA_035702755.1 Solirubrobacteraceae bacterium
CCGTAGCCGAGGAAGAAGCGCACCGACTGCAGGTCGACGGTCGCGCGCGACATGAGCTGGCCGGTCTGCTGGCGGTCAAAGAAGGCGAGCTCCAGGCGCTGCAGCTGCCCGTACAGGGCGTTGCGCAGGTCGACCTCGACGCCAAGCGACACCCGGCCGGCGACGAGGCGCCGCAGCACGCTGAACACCAGCCGGGCGAGACCGGCGGCGGCGATGGCGGCGGCCAGCAGCACCAGGTCATGGCGGTTGTGCGCGCGGACCGAGTTGATGGCCAGGCCGGTGAGGTACGGGATCAGCACGGTGCCGATCAGGGCGCCGAAGGCGAGCACAAACGACCACACCGCCCCGCGGCGGTATGGACGTAGGAATCCGAGCAGCCTCCAGAAAGTCGCCATGCTTCAAAAAATATAGTGCGGTGTCAGGGGTTCCCCCGGACCCCCGGGTCCCGGCGGCTCATGTTAGGTTGGCGAGCGTGGGGAGACCGGATGCTCGAAGCTGAGAAGGAGGCGGTCGCCGCCGCTGCCCGGCAGCTCGCCGCCGACGGGCTGGTGCTCGGCACCGCGGGCAACGTCTCGGCCCGGTCTGACCGGCTGGTGGCGGTCACGCCGACGGGCGCGATCCTGGCACACGTGGTGGCCGCCGACATCGTCGTCGTCGACCTTGAGGGCGGGCTCGTCGACGGCGACCATCAGCCCACGTCCGAGCTGGCGCTGCATCTCGGCGCCTACCGCCGCTACGGAGCCGGGGCGGTCGTGCACACCCACTCGCCGATGGCCACCGCGGTCGCCTGCGTGCTCGACGAGCTGCCGGTCGTCCATTACCAGATGCTCGCCCTCGGCGGCCCGGTCCGGGTGGCGCCGTATGCCACCTTCGGCACCGAGCGCCTGGCCGAGCTGACGCTCGACGCGCTCCGGGACCGGGCGGCGGCGCTCATGTCCAACCACGGCACGATCGCCACCGGGGCCGACGTGGCGGCGGCGCTGGAGAACTCACGGCTGCTGGAGTGGGCGGCCACCGTCTACTGGCGAGCGGCGGCCCTGGGCGCGCCGCGGCTGCTCGACGAGGCGCAGATCGCCGATTTTCACGCGACGATCGCCGCCCGCGGGTACGCCCCGCTGCAGAGGGCGGGGGCGTGAGTGCTCCGATCACCCGCCGGCGGTTCCTGGCCGCCTCGGCGACCACCGCCGCCGGCGTCGCCGCGGCCGGGCTCCCGGAGGCGGCCGCCGCCCGCCGCCCCCGCGGACGGCGAGCCGATGTCGTTGTGATCGGTGCCGGCCTGGCCGGTCTGACCGCCGCCCGCCGGGTGGCCCACGCCGGGCATTCGGTGCTTGTGCTGGAGGCGCGCGATCGCGTGGGCGGCCGGGTGTGGAACCATGACATCGGCCACGGTCAGGTCTCCGAGCGCGGCGGGACGTTCGTCGGCCCCACCCAGAACCACATCGCCGCTCTGGCCCGTGAGCTCCGTGTGCGCACGTTCCCCGTCTATGACCGCGGCCGGGACGTCTATCTCGCCGACGGGGACCGGCTCACCTACAGCGACCGGGGCCCGTTCGGCACCGCCCCGCCGGATCCGGCGATCGCGCAGCAGCTCGCCGAGCTGGTGCTCGGCATCGACAGCCTCTCGGCCCAGGTCCCCGTCGATGCGCCGTGGACGGCACCGAACGCCGCCGCGCTGGACCGCCAGACGCTGGCGGGCTACATGGCGCAGCGGTCGGTCTCACCGCGCCTGGCGCAGGTGACGGCGGCCGCCCTGCGCGCCATCTTCGGCGCCGAGGCGCGGGAGCTGTCGATGCTGTTCACGCTCTTCTACACCGCCGCCTCCGGCGATGCCCGGCACGCGGGGTCGTTCCAGCGCAACTTCAACACGCGCGGCGGTGCCCAGGCCGAGCGCCTCGTCGGCGGCTCGCAGATCGTGCCGCTGAGGATGGCGGCGCAGCTGGGCCGGCGGGTTCTGCTGTCGAGCCCGGTGCGGTCGGTCACGCAGACTCGCGGCGGCGTCCGCGTGATCGCCGACGGCGTGACGGTCACCGCCCGCCGGGCGATCATGGCCATCCCGCCGCTGCTCGCCGGGCACATCCACTACGCGCCCGCGATCCCGCCCGCGCGCGCCGCCATCTTCCACCGCTGGCATCCCGGCACGCTGATCAAGGTCGCCGCCGTGTATGACCGCCCGTTCTGGCGCGACCACGGGCTCACCGGGCAGGCGGTCGCCACCGGGTTTCCCATCAGCATCTCCTACGACGACTCGCCGCCGGACGGCCGCCCGGGCGTGCTGTTTGGCTTCGTCGGCGGCGACGATGCCCGCCGCTACCGCCGCCTGTCGCCGCCGGCCCGGCGCCGCGCCGTGCTGTCCCAGCTGGAGGGCCTGTTCGGCCCGGAGGCCCGCAGGCCGCGGCAATTCTTCGAGACCGACTGGACGGCGCAGCCGTGGACGCGGGGCTGCCCGGTGAGCATCCCGGCCCTCGGCGCCCTGTCGGCCCACGGCCCGGCCCTGCGGGCGCCGACCGGTCACCTCCACTGGGCCGGGACCGAGACCGCGACCTACTGGAACGGCTACATGGACGGCGCGGTCAGCTCCGGCGAGCGCGCCGCCGCCGAGGCTCTCGCCCACCTTTGACCGAATCCGGCCACGAGCGTCCCGCCAGTCCCGCCGCCGGCCTGTGCGACCGCTGCCGCCACCAGCAGATCGTCCGCACCACCCGGGGCTCGGTGTTCTCGCTGTGCCGCCGCTCCCGCGACGAGCCGGAGCGCTTTGCGCGGTACCCGCCCCTGCCGGTCCTCAGCTGCCCGGGCTTTCAGCCCATGGGGGGACCCGGTGGCCTCGAGCACACGTAGCGCTCCCGGCGGCGTTGAGCACGCCCGGCATTCCCGGCGGCGTCGAGCACGCGTGGCGTTCCGGCGGCGTTGAGCACGCCCGGCGCGTTCTCGTCAGGCCGGCGTTGCACCGGATTGCGGCCTCAATCTTGTTCGAAATCCAAATCCGCGGTTCGAATTTCGCCCGTTCGGCGCGCTGGACGTCAGATCTGTTCGTAATCGGCGGCGCATTTTCGGATTTGGAACGCACGGGGGCCGATCGTCGAGGCGCAAACCCGGGCGGTGCCCTGTTCAGGGTCAAAGCCGCGCCCCCAACGGCTGGCTGCCCGAACACGGTATGCGTTTGGGTCGAGCCAGGGAACGTCAGGATCACGGTGCGTGCGCAACGCCCGCTGCGGAGCGGCCGGCCGTCCTCTCCTGCGCTACTGGGGCGGGAGGGGATCCAGAACGATGAGGCTGGACCCGTCCTGGGCCTGCTGGAGCTGCTCGGAGAACAGGCCCCGGGCGGTCACCTGCTCCACCAGCCCCGCCTCCGGCGCGGTGGGCATCTGCGCCACGGTCGGCGGCACCTGCTCCGGCAGCGTGGCG
>DASSZQ010000237.1:0-5996 GCA_035702755.1 Solirubrobacteraceae bacterium
CTCGCCCAGCAGCCGGATCATCCGGTCCTTGGCCATGCCATCACCATCGCGTGCGCGGCAACCGGCGCAAACCCGTCAAACCCCCGGCACGGCTCCGTACCAACCCGGTCTTCTACAGCCGCTCGTCCAGGAGGGCCACCAGGTCGGCCACGACGGTCTCGACAGGACGGTCGGTCCGCACCACCAGATGCGAGGCGGCCGGGACCTCGTCCAGCGGCTCCCAGTCCGCGCGCAGGCGCTCGACGACCTCGCCGGAGGCATCCGAGACGCGCCGCGGATCGCGGTCGCGCGCGTGGGCCCGGTCGCGCATGACCGCCGCCGGCGCCCGGCATTCCACAAAGACGACGCTCACCCCCGGACCCAGCTGCTCGCGCAGCCACGCTCGGTCTGCCCGGCGCCGATAGGTGCCATCCAGGACGAGGCACGGCCGGGAGCGCAGCGCCCCGTGGGCCCGGCGGGCCAACTCGCCGTAGGTGCGCCGGTCAAAGGCGGGCGTGTAGACACGCTCCGGCCCCCGGTCCTCCGGTCGCAGGCCGGCCAGCTCCTTGCGCACGACATCCGAGCTGTAGACGGGCAGCTCGTCCTCAGCGGTCAGGGCGGCCGCCAGGTGCGACTTGCCGCCGGCGGGAGGCCCGCACAGAACGAGGACGAGGGGGCCGCGGGCGCGCCAGACGAGCCGCTCGGCGAGGTGCAGCAGCCGTTGCGCCGTCGCGATCTGCCGCCGGACGACGGCACCCGCGGGGGCCTGCCGGGCGCGGACCAGCGCCACCTTGCAGCGAACGAGCGCCCGGTGCACGGCGTAGAACCACACCAGCGCGTCCGGACCGCAATCTCCGCCGGCCGCGCGATAGGCGTCGAGCACCCGGCGCACCGACCGCTGGGCTCCGTGATCGGCCAGGTCCATGACCAGGAAGCCGAGATCATCGGCCACGTCAAGCGTGCGCAGATCGGCGTCAAACTCAACGCAGTCGACGACGCTCAGCCCGGGCTCGAGGACGACATGCTCGGCCCGGAGGTCGCCGTGCCCCTCGCGCACGCAGCCGTCCGCCGCCCGCTCGTCGAGCAGCGGGGAGCGAGACCGGGTGAAGGCGCGCAGAAAGCGGCCCACCGCATCCACCCGGCGCTGCTGCGCCGGTGTGTCAAGCAGCGAGGCCAGCTCGTGGACGTTGCGCTCGATCTCCGCCCGCACCCGCCGGGCGCCGTGCGCGTCGCGGTGGACGGGGCTCGTCTCATGAAAGCGCGCCAGCCGGGCCCCCACCCGTGCCATCTCCGGCTCGCCCACCTCCCCTCGGTCCAGTGCCGCCGCCAGCGTCTGCTCCTCGGCGTAGCGCCGCATCTCAACCAGGTAATCGATCGCCTGCGGATCACCCGCCGCGGCCAGCCGCACGCCGCGGCCGGCCGGCACCACGGCACGGACGCCCAGGTAGACGCTCGGCGCCAGGCGGGCGTTGAGCCGCACCTCCTCCCGGCACATCTCCAGGCGGCGCTGGGGCGAGCCGTAGTCCAGAAAGTCGAGCACCAGCGGCTTCTTGAGCTTGTACGCGCGGTCGCCGGCGAGAAACAGCCAGGAGACGTGCGTCTCACGCGTCTGCACCAGCGCCGGGCCGCGGTCATCGGCGTGCAGCCGCGAGACGGCGCGGGCGACGTCGCCCGGATCAGCGGCGCGCGGCGGCGCCGGCGCGGCAGCGGCGGCGGCCGCACCGGCGTGCGCGATCGGTATCGCCTGCGCCGCCTGCGCCCCGCCTGTGAGATGGGTGGTTGATGGCATGTCCGCCTGCCGGAGGAGAACTCGCATCGCCCACGATGGCGCGACCGCCCGGGCGGCCCATCGGTATTCGGCACAGGGCCTGCTGTGGGAAAGGCCGGTGGCCGCGGCCCGGTCAGTCCGGGCCGTCGCGCATCGTGCGCTCGGAGATGAGCCGCGCCGCCAGCCGCCGGTTGATGTAGGACTCGCCCGCGGCGGCGCGCCGCACCGCCTCCACCAGGTCACTGTCCGCGGACTCCTTGAGGACATAGCCGAGCGCGCCGGCCCGGCGGGCGGCGCGCACGAACGCCGGGTCCCCCTCCATCGTCAGCACCACGATCCCGGTGTTCGGAGCCTGGGCGCGCAGCGCCGGGATCGCATCCAGCGCTGTGCCTCCGGGCATGTTGAGGTCCATGACCAGGACATCCGGCTGGTGGCGGCGGACGCACGCCGTCAGCTCGCCCACGTCGCCGGCCTGCGCAACGACGACGAGATCCGGCTCGCCGTCGAGCACCAGCTGCAGACCCCGCCGGACGACCCGGTGGTCCTCTGCGATCACAACCCGCACCGGCGGCGAGGCCGTCGGCGGGACCCGGCCGTCTTCCCGTGGCCCGCTCATGCGCACCCACCAGCCTACTGACTGGGGAAAACGTGGCAGGTGGGGAAAACGTGGCAGGCTCCAGGGACCTCGCCCCCCACTGATCCTGGAGAATCCGCCATGGCCCGTCGCTTCGGCATTGAACCCGCCACCGCGCGCGAGCAGCTCCAGAAGCTCCAGCTCCCGGCCGCCACCGAGCGGACGCGCCCGCTTCCGCCCCCCACCGGCGCGGCGCCGTTTCGCTCGTCCCCCGCCGATCTCGGCATCGCCGACGCCACACCGCTGCGCTTCTTCCTCACCGGTGACACCGGCGGCATCATGAATCCGCAGCCGCAGAACCACGTCTCCAACGCCATGCAGGCCCGCCCGGCGCCGGACTTCGTCTACCACCTCGGCGACCTCGTCTACTTCAACGGCGACGAGGCCGATTACCCCAGCCAGTTCTACGAGCCCTACGCCCACCTCAACACGCCGCTCATCGGCATCCCCGGAAACCACGACGGCGACAACTCCGACGACCCCAGCGTCCCGTCACTGGCGGCGTTCATGAGCAACCTGTGCGCCACCACGGCGCAGTTGCCCGCCGGCAGCGAGGAGTACGGGCGCGACACCGAGACCCAGCCCAACTGTTACTGGACGCTGCGGGCGGCGGCGGTCACCATCATCGGCTGCTACGACAACGTCCCCTCCGGGGGCGTGATCGAGGCCGAGCAGGCGGCGTGGCTGGCCGGCGAGCTCAGCGACGCGCCCCCGGGCGTCCCGCTCCTCCTCGCCCTGCACCATCCGCCGTACAGCGCCGACGCTCACCACGGGGGCTCCCAGCGCATGGGCGACGTACTCGACGCCGCCTTCACCCAATCAGGCCGGCTCCCGGACCTCGTCCTCTCCGGCCACGTGCACAACTACCAGCGCTTCACGCGCACGATGGCGGACGGCGTCACCACCCTGCCCTACGTCGTCAGTGGCAACGGCGGCTACCACAACCTCCATCGCCTGGCCGCCGGAGCGGTTCCCGGTGAGGCGCTCGCCGCCGACATCGTGCTCCAGGCCGCCGACGACAGGCGCTGGGGGTTTCTCTCGGTCACCTCCGACGGCCGGAAGCTGGCCATTGAGTACATCAGCGTTGCCGCCGACGGCACGGTCAGCCCGGGGCAGGACACGTTCACCGTGATCGCGCGCGGGTGACGCTCGCGCCGGGACGTGAATGTCCATCTGGCCACTCACCAGGCGGTCATGAACCGGCGGGACCGCTGGCCCCGGCGACCGCCCATCGTGGACGCGCGCGAGGGAGGCAGGAAAGGCAGCAGGTGAAGAGGGCGCCTGGCGCGGGGCCCCGGGACGCGGGCGGGCATCCGGTGGGGGGTCGTATCTGTTCGAAATTCTGAAGCAGAGCTGACGATCTCGAACGGGAGCGCCGCCATAGGCCACGGACGGCCGAGATCGAAACGCGCGATCGGAATTTCGCACACAGAGGCCGCTCCGCCCCGCCCCCGTCCTCGCCGTCGTCGACCAAAGATCACGCCGGGGGGCGTTATGTCGATCTAAGCCCCCATACGGTGCATTAGATGACACACGTCGCGCGCGACCGCGGGCCGAGCGGACGCCGGCGGCGCGGGCCGAGCGAGCCGAAACCGCCACCGCGGGCCGGGCGGGCGCCGGCGGCGCGTCCCCCTCGCGCCGCCGGTGCCGCTCCCCGTGGGTGGGGTGCGCCCCCCTCCCCTGCCCCGTTGGTGCCTCCCGCACCCTCAGGGCTCGAGCACGATGCGGGCCGCCACCCGGCCCGCCTCCACGTCGGCCATGGCCTCGTTGACCTCCTCCAAGGGACGGCGCTCGGCGATGACGCGCGTCTGGCCCGCCGCGTGCAGCTCAAACACCTCGCGCAGGTCCTGCCGGGTGCCGACGATCGAGCCGACCACGGTGATGCCGTTGAGGACGGTCTCAAAGATCGGCAGGCGCACCTCGTTGTCGGCCGGGAGGGCGACGAACACCAGCTTCCCGCCGCGGCGCAGCGAGCCGTAGGCCTGCTCAAACGCGCGCGGCGACACGGCCAGCGCGATCGCCTGGTTGGCACCGCCAAGCTCCTGGATGGCCGCCACCGGGTCCTGGCGCGACGCGTTGATGGTGAACTCGGCACCGAGCTCGCGGGCCAGGTCTAGCTTCTCGTCGATGAGGTCGACGGCGATGACCCGGCCGCCGGCGATCTTGGCGTACTGGATCGCCAGATGGCCAAGGCCGCCCACGCCGAACACGACGACGAGGTCCGATGGCCGCGTCCCGGCGACCTTGACCGCCTTGTAGGTGGTCACGCCGGCGCACGTCAGCGGAGCGGCGTCGATCGAGCTGACAGCATCCGGCACCGACACGACGTACCGGGCAAAGGCGGTGGCGTACTCGCCAAAGCCGCCGTCGATGGTGTAACCCATCATCTCCTGCTGGTGGCAGAGTGTCTCCCAGCCCGTGACACAGTACTCACATACCCCGCAGGCATAGCCGAGCCAGGGCAACGCGACGCGTTCTCCCAAGCTGACCTCGGTGACGTGCGAGCCCAGCTCGACGACGCGGCCGATCCCTTCATGGCCGGGAACGAATGGCGGCTCAGGCTTGATCGGCCAGTCACCGTGGGCGGCGTGGATGTCGGTGTGACACAGGCCACACGCCTCGATCTTGACCCGGATCTGATCTGAGCGCAGGGGCGCGGGCGCGACCTGCTCCACCGCCAGCGGTGTGCCGAAGCTGTGGACCACGGCGGCCCGGTAGGTGGCTGGCGGGGGGGTGGACTTCTCAGCGGGAGTACTGACCGTTGCTGACATGCTGTCTCCAGGGCGATGGTTTTCAGGACACCCCACTATGTGAGATGGCTAAAGGCCGCCCATCCGGAGAAGGCCGACACCTGGTCGGTGCTCGGCACGGACCACAGGCCGCTTACCTGTGAGTTCCTCTCAAAACCTCAGGCGCCGGCGAACTCGCGCAGCGCCGCGAAGCACTCGCCATGAAAGCAGCGCTCATCCGCCGACAGCGCGGGCTCGGCAGCCAGGGACGTCTGACGCTCGCCGTCGTCGGTCTGCACGACGACCGGCTCGTACACGCCGATGACGTCGCCACAGTGCCGGCAGCGCGGGCGGGGGAGGTCCGCACTCAGGTCACAGCTATAGCTCACTGAGTTTTGAGTCATATCGGCTGCGACCGGTGGTGTCAATGCGTCCTAACCACGTAGAACAGACGTCCAGCCACTGATCCAGGGGCCGTCGGTTCCAACCACGCACCCGCAGACGGGTTAAGCACGGGGGCCCGACGCGCCGCCGGTCAGGACCCCCCTGGCCTGGCGGGCCATCTCCACATCCTCACGCGCCGTCAACACGAGCGTCCGGACGGCTGCGCCGGCGGCGCTGATCTCGGCATCGCCGTGGGTTCGCTGATTGGTCGCATCATTGATCAACACTCCCAGAAACCCCAGCCCGTCGGCGGCCCGCCGGCGCACCGCCGGGGCATGCTCGCCCACGCCGCCCGTGAACACCAGCACGTCAAGGCCGTCCAGCGCGGCCGCCATGGAGGCGATCCCGGCCCGCAACCGGTGGATGTAGACGTCAAGTCCGAGGGCCGCCGGTGCACTCCCGGCAGCGGCGTCCCGGAGCACCGTGCGCATATCGGCGCTGC
>DASSZQ010000012.1:0-12318 GCA_035702755.1 Solirubrobacteraceae bacterium
GGGCCCGACGAGCACCGCCCCGGCAGCGCCGGCGAGGACATAGAGCGCCCACCGAACAAGCGCGCTCCGCTCCCGCGCCCGGTGCAGGCTGGGCCAGGCGAGCCCGCGGGCGGCGTGCAGGGCGACGGCGGGAACGGCGGCCCCGGCGCCGGCGCCCGCGCCCCGCACCCACAGGGGCGGCGCCTGGCCGAGCACCACAGCCGACAGGGCGATGACGGCGATGACCGCGGGCACGATGAACCCCAGGCCGCCGATGAGCGCCCCCCGGGGCCCTCCGGCGCGGTAGGCGCAGTAGATGGCCATCTGGGTGGAGGCGGGTCCCGGCAGCAGCCCGCAGGCGGCGTTGGCGTCCTCAAACTCCCGCGCGTCCAGCCAGTGGCGCCGGGACACGACGAGGTCGCGCAGGAGCGCGATGTGGGCCGGCGGGCCGCCGAAGCCGGTGACGCCGATGCGCGTCCACTCGCGCAGCACCGTGGCCGGCGGGGCGGGGGTGGCCGCCGGCGTCTCGATCCCCATGGGCGGGGACGTTAGTGCACGGGGGCCCGCGGCCGGTGGACGCCGGGCGCGCTGCCGGGGGCGTCGTGCACGGGGAGACGCAGCTGCAGGTGCGAGACCGTGATCTGGAACTGGCCGTTCGAGGTCCGGGCGTAGGGAGAGTCCTGACCGAGCAGCTCCAGCTTGGGGACGTGGCCGGCGGCGAAATGCCAGGCGCCGGGATGCAGCTGGAACACCTGGCGGCCGTCCGGCGCCGTGGGCGAGAGGCGGTACAGGCCGCGGGCGACGAGGGTCTCGGTGTTCGTCGCTGTGTCGACGTCCCAGAGGCGCGCGGCGATGAACGGATAGGCGCCGGTGCTTTGGAGGTCGGCGATCACGGCCGGCGCGCCGAGGAGCGTGTAGCCGGAACCCTGGGCGGCCGGCAGGCGGTAGGTGGCCACGCCCGGCCCCTGGTCGGTGGCGGTGACGGTCGCGCAGGCGCCCGGGCCGGTGATGGGATCAACCGCCTGCGCCGTCGCCGGGTTGCCCGCGCTGGAGGAGATCGTCTGGCCCGGCGCCGAGGAGAAGTCGACCTCCCCGGGGTGCAGGCCCGCCCACGTGGAGGCCCAGTACGGACCCCCGGAGGGAGCGGTCTTGGGGCAGGTCTGCGTCAGCGCGGTGGCGCCGAGCTGGGGCTGGGCGCCGCTGCCCTTGACGTAATGGTCAAAGAACGCCTGGATCCGCGCCGACAACAGCGCGTTGTCGGCCGGCTTGTTCTGGCCGCGCTCGTGACCGCCGTCCCAGTCAAAGAGGCTGATCGGATCTGAGGGGTACAGCGACCGCTCGGCGTTGTAGTAGCGGACGGCCTCGTCAACCGGGAAGAGGTCGTCGGTGAAACCGTTGGCGACAAACAGCGGCGACGGGGCCTGCGACGCGGTGCCGTACGCGCCGTCGAGCAGGTAGTACGGGGAGTGGTACTGGGCGATCTGCTGGATGACGGCCACGTCAGACGGGTTGGTGTCGTAGGGCTCGCCCGCGTTGAGGTCCGCGAACCAGCTGGTCAGGTCGGCCTGGGGGTTGGTGCCCGGCGGGGCGTAGTAGTCGCTCTGGTTGCCCTCGCCATACAGGCCGGTGACGAAGGACTGCTTCTCGACGCCGATCGGCGAGAGGTCGGCGGTGGGGGAGGTGACCCCGTAGTCGAGCGTCCGGCCGTTGGGCACCAGCGAGTACGCGAGATCGCTCCACGGGATGACGGGCGCGGCCGCGGCGATGCTCAGCGGCGTTCCCGCCGGGCTCGTCCACGGGCGCAGACTGCCGTCGGCGTTCATGATCCGGTTGCGCAGCGTGGCCAGCTCCAGGGAGAGGCCGCCGCCGTAGGACTCGCCGGTGGCGCCGATGCGCGCCGGGTCGACGACGCCCTCGTCGACGAGCAGGCCGACGGCGTACTGGGCGTCGCGGGCCTCGTAGCGCTCGTCGTCGAGGCGGATGTAGCCGTTCTGGCAGCCCGTGGGGTCGGCCAGCCGCGAGGCCGCCGTGCCGCAGGAGTCGCCGAAGCCGCGGGCGTCGAGTTGCAGGACGGCGTATCCCTGCCTGGCCCAGGCGTCGGCGGTGGGACCGTAGTACTGGGTGTCGGTGGGGCCGGTCGTCGGCTCGTCCCAGCCGTGGCTCTGCACGACGAGCGGATAGCTGCCGTCGGTCCCGCTCGCCGGGGCCGGCGGGAGGGTGACGTACAGGGCGAGCGGCGTGCCGTCAAAGCTCTGAAGGCGGGTGTCGGCCCCGCCGCTTGAGCTGTAGTCCCCGTGGCAGACGCGGGTGCCGTCGGACTGTGGCGCGCAGCTGACGCCCTGTCCGCTGACGGTGTGGCCGGCGAACACGGTGGTGATCGCCGCCGAGGCCGCGGTGGGGGCAGCGGCGGCCGAGATGAATGCCATCGCGACCCATGCCAGCGCCCGTGTCCTCATTGCCGCCGGCACGCTACTCCACTTGCCGGAGTTTTGCGCCGGTTCAGTCGACGACGAGCCGCCGGCCGAACACGCGGGCGAACGCCTCGCCATCGCCGTAGCGCTCGACGCTCCAGCGGGGGAGGGTGAGGTCGCCGGCCGCCTTGAGGTGGAGGTCGACGCCGTCGCCGTTGGTGTCCAGGTGAACCTCGGAGACCGCCTGGTCCCGGCCGCGCTCCAGATGCTCGGCGAGGCGCAGGATCATCGCGCAGCGCTCCAGCAGCTGCTCGTCGCCGCCGGTCGTCAGCGTCTCGATGTCGCCGAGCTTCGGCTGCCCCTTGCGGTGATACCGCGTCATCTGGGCGATGAGCGCCCGCTCACGGGGATCAAACCCCGGCAGCTCGGCGCTCTCGATCAAATACCGGGAGTGCTTGTGGTGATCGTCATAGGCGATCGTCATGCCGACGTCGTGCAGCATCGAGGCCGCCCACAGCAGCTCGCGCTCCCCGGCCTTGGCCTCCAGCAGTCCGGCGTCGACCAGCGAGTCGAACATCTGCAGGGCGAGCAGGGCGACATGCTCGACGTGGGGCAGATCGGCCTCATACTGGATCGCCAGGTTGCGCACCCCGTCGGCGCGGACATCCGGAAACAGCGGCTCGTGCTCGTCCAGGAGCGTCCGGGCGAGGAAGACGCCCTCGCGCAGGCCCGCCTCGGTGGCCTCGATCCCATCGAACTTGCCCATGGTCACGACCGTCTCCAGGACGACGGCGGCGGCCAGGATGATGTCGCCGCGGCCGGGCTTGATGCCGGCGAGAGCGCCCCGCTCCGGCACGGACATCGACGCCAGCTGCGTCACCTGGTCAGACAGCACCTCAGGCTCGATGACGAACCCCTGGACGCCGAGGTCGAGCGAGCCGGCGGCCGCCTGGGCAGCGGCGGCCAGGTTGCGCACGGCGCCACCGATGCCCACCAGTCGCTGCCCGGAGGAGGCGAGCCAGTCCAGCTCGGACAGCGTGTCGGTGACGTGCTTGCGCAGGCGGGCCAGCTCCTTTTTCTTGGCCGGTCCCTCGCCGGGAAGGAACTGCTCGGTGAGGCGGACCGCGCCGAGCGGGAACGAGGCCATCTGGAGGGCGTGACGGTCCTCGACGTGGGTGAGCTGGAGGCTGCCCCCGCCGATGTCCAGGACAACGCCGTGGTCAAGCGTGGTGGTGTTGACCGCGGCCACGTAGCCGAAGTACGCCTCGTCGCGCGCCGAGAGGATCTCGACCTCCAGTCCCGTCTGGCGGTGAGCGTCGGCAAGGAACTGCTCGCCATTGGCGGCATCGCGGATGGCGCTGGTCCCGACGACGTGCACGTCGGCGGGCGGGATGCCGTTGGCGCGGCAGAAGCGGGCGAAAACGGTCAGCGTCTCCAGCCCGCGGGCGATGGCTTCGTCGCTGAGCCGCCCGGTGGCGGCCAGGCCGGCACCGATCCGCACGGTCTCATACAGCTCATCGGTGAGCTTCCACCAGGCGCCGGGCTCGTAGGTGAAGACCACCAGGCGCCACGAGTTGGATCCGAGGTCGACGATGACCACCTGGTGGTTGATGTGCCCCGCCTGCCCGGCCGCACGCGTCGATCGCCAGCTCACGGCTGCATGATGGGGCGTGCGGCGGACGCTTTGGCGCTTGGGCGCCGCGGGCGGTCTCAGGCCCGCGACTCAGAGCGCGGCTGATCCTGAGCCGCGCGCGACTTGGTCTTGCGCGGCGGCAGTGCAGCGGGCGCCGGCGGCGCCTTGGCCAGGTCATCGGTCGTGACGTACCGGTAGGCGGCGGCGATGAAGAGCACGGTCATGAACGCCGCGCTCGTCAGGCACTCCTCGCAATAGGCGTGAATTGAGTGGCCCTCGCGGTAGGTCAGGTACACGCTGAAGCCAAAGCCGATGAGCGTCAGCCCCAGGGTCGCCAGGCGGGTCTCCTCGATGTCCTTGGCCAGCAGGGATCCCAGGATGAGGATGTAGCCGATCAGCCCGATGAGGGCCACCGGCACCCCGGCCAGCTCCGACCACTGCGAGGTCTGGACCTTGATGCAGGACTGCCCGGCGGTGCACGCCGGCTTCAGCCCGGCGTAGTGGACGATCGTCAGGTAGATCGTGAGTGCGATCCCCAGCAGCGCCACCACCGTCATCGCGCGCCGGAGGGTGAATCTCATGAGACCGACTTGATGGCCGATTCGAGCTGGCTGTAGGAGGCGGCGCCGACGATCGGCTGGGCCTGGCTGATGCCCTTGACGACGATCGTGGGGGTGCTGTTGAAGCCGGCGGCCGCGGCGGCCTGCTGGTCCTGGTTGACCTGGGCCGACAGGCTGGAGGACCCGCGGTCGGAGTTCCAGGTGGAGTAGTTGAGGCCCGGGACCTGCGCGGCGAGTCCCTGGAGGTACTTGTCGGTCACGTAGCTGGAGGTCTCGCTGCCCTGCTCGTGGTAGAAGAGCTCGATGTAATTCCAGCCCTTCTTCTGCTGCCCGGCGGCGAGCGCCGCCGTCTGGCTGGGGACGAACATCGCGTTGTTGGCGGTCGCCGAGGCCGTCTCCAGGGCCTTGTAGACGAGCTTGACCTTCCCGGAGCGCACGTCGTTGGCGATCAGCTGCTTCTCGGCGCCGAGGGCGAAGTCGCGGCAGATGGGGCAGACGAGGTCGCCGTATTCGGTGACGGTCACCTTGGCGTTGGGTGAGCCGAGCGTGTTGCCGTTCTGCGGGATCCCGTTCAGCAGGGAGTTGACGCTGGCCTGCGCCTGCTTGGCCGCCGGGCTGTTCGGCCTGGAGGCGGCCGCCGAGCCGTTGTTGCTGCCCCCGCCGCTGGAGATCGCGATGGCGGCGGCGATGATGACGATTGCGCCGATGACCACGCCGCCGAGCATGCGCAGCCGCCGCTCGCGGCGCGCCTTCTCGGCGCGAGCTTGCTCCTCGGCCAGCCGCCGCTGGCGGGCTGCTTCCTTCTGATCTTTGCGAGAGGCCATGCGTCCGGGAGTCCAGGCGGCAGCGCGTGCGCGCCCCGCGACTTTAAGTGCGCCTGAGGATAGCGGGGGACGGGTTAGGCGATGTTCAAGAACACCGATGTGTTGCCCAATAGCGACCGGCCGCCCGGTCTGGGCCCGGGCGTGGCTCGACGCCGCGCGTGTCACCGCCTTTGTGTGATTCGGCACTCCGGCTTGCGGAGGGGGTCAAATAATCGCTCTTTGCGTGTGAACTTCCTGTGACCAGACAGGCGCACACCCTGGCGATCCGCCGCGGCTGAACTACAGTGCCGGGCATGTCGAGTGAGCGCAGCGAGACGCTGCCTGGTCCGGGCGCGGCGCAGCGGGGGCAGAACCGTCTCCGGCTGGCCATCCTGGACCGCGACCCGGGGTTCATGCAGGTCCTGTCCAAGCGCCTCGATGCTCTCGGCGCCGAGTACCGCCCGCTGGCGGCGCCGCTCGGCGCCGACGGGCTGGTGGCCATGCGGCTCAACGCGCTGCTCGTCGACCTCGCCGTTCTCGGTCCGACGGGGTGGAGCTACCTGGAGCAGGTGTGCGCGCGGCTGCCTGGACTGGCGGTGATCGTCTGCACCGGGCCGTCATCGGTGGCCCAGCGGGTCCGCGGACTGCGCCTGGGCGCCGACGCCTGGGTGACCAAGCCGTGCCACCCGGAGGAGCTCATCTGCGTGATCGAGGCCAGCGTGCGGCGCCACCGCCGGGCGGAGATGCCCGCGCTGGAGGCGTCGTCGAGCTTCGGTGAGATCACGATCCGCCCGGACCTCTACCAGGCGCACGTGCACGGGGTCAGCCTGGAGCTCACCGCGCGCGAGTTTGAGATCCTCCATCTGCTGTCCGGCTCGGACCGGGTCCTCCGCCGAGAGGAGATCTACGAGCGCATCTGGGGCTACGCGATGGCCCACGGCGACCGGTCGGTCGACGTATTCGTTCGCAAGCTGCGCCAGAAGCTGCGCAGCGCCTCGCCGGAGTGGAGCTACATCCACACGCACTTCGGCGTCGGCTACCGGTTTGCCCCGGAACGGGCCGGCGCCGGCGCCGACGAGCCGGTCGACGGCGCGCCGGTCCTGACAGACCCCGCCGGCGAGCTGGTCGTGGCGCCCGCGGACGGTCGTTCACAACCGGTTCACACCGGCGTTACCGCCTGATAACGCGACTGCGGCTCTCCGGCAGCAGCATGCCGGGGCATGACGCAGGCCACGCAGTCGCGCGGGGAGGTTCTGGACGTCGGACCGCTTCAGATCATTCCTGACGAGCATCTGGCCCGGGCCGAGGGGCGCGCCCTGATGCTCTCGATCCGGGAACTGCGGCTGCTCACCGAGCTGGCGCGCCGGGCAGACCGGATCGTCAGCCGGGAGGAGCTGTTCCGGCTCGTCTGGGGGAGAGAGATGCGCGCGCACGATCGCTCGGTCGACGTCTACATCCGCAAGCTGCGGGTGAAGCTGGAGGCGGCGCTGCCGGCCTGGTCGTTCATCCACACCCACTTCGGGCTGGGGTACCGGATGACGGCCGAGGATCGGCACGTCCCCATCGACACGACAAAAACAAGTCGTTCACAACGAGGTAACAACGGCAGGCCCGCGGGGGCCGAGACTCTGCCTCAGACACATGAATAAGGAGATCAAGGTGCATACAAGGCGCATAGGTGCGATCGCGCTGTCGCTGGTGGCGGCACTCGCCGTCGCCGCCTGCGGCTCCGGCGGGAGCAGCAGTAGCAGCAGCAAGGCGGCCGCCGGAAGCGGTGGGTCGTCATCCTCGGCCAGCAGCGCTGGCGGCTCGACGGGCGGCTCCAAGACGCTGGTGGGCGCGGGCTCAACGCTTGTCGCCCCGCTCGTCTCGCAGTGGCAGCCGACGTACGACTCCAAGTACGGCGTGGCCATCACATACGGGGCCATCGGCAGCGGCGGCGGGATTGAGCAGATCACGGCGCGCACGGTCAACTTCGGCGCCAGCGACGCGCCGATGACCTCCAGTCAGGCCGCCGCCTGCAAGAGCTGCCTGGAGATCCCGTGGGCGCTGGCGGCCACTGACGTCGCCTATCACGTCACCGGCGTGCCCAACGGGCTGCACTTCACCGGTCAGGTGCTCGCCGACATCTGGATGGGCAAGATCAAGGCCTGGAATGACCCGGCGATCAAGGCGCTGAACCCGGGCGTCAACCTGCCGAGCACGCCGATCGTGCCGGTGCACCGCACCGACGGCAGTGGTGACACGTTCGCGTTCACCAACTACCTGTCGAAGATGAGCCCGGAGTTCAAGTCAAAAATCGGCAATGCCACCACGGTCAACTGGCCGGGCGGCGTCGGCGGCAAGGGCAACTCCGGCGTCGGCGGCGTGCTCGCCAGCACCAATGGGGCCATCGCCTACATCGCCATCGCCTACGTGCTGGAGAACAAGTTCGACTACGGCCTGGTGCAGAACGCGGCCGGGAAGTACCCCACGCCGAACGTGGCCAGCATCTCGGCGGCCGCGGCCGCCCAGAAGACGGTGCCGGCCGGCGGTACCCAGGGGATCTCGCTCACCGATCCGCCCGCCTCGGCGCCGGGTGCGTATCCCATCTCCACGTTCACCTACGTGCTGGTGCCGACGCAGTCGAGCTCCGCGGCGGTGGGAACGGCGCTGAAGAAGTTCATCGGCTGGGCGATCACCGACGGGCAGGCGAACGGCCCGAAGCTGGAGTTCGCCCCCCTGCCGGCGGCGGTGGTCAAGGCCGATCAGGAGACACTCTCAAAGGTCCAGTAAGCGGGGGACGTGCCGCATCGGCATACCCTGGCGGGCTGCGCGGCGGATCGTCCCGGTGGACGGTCCGCCGCCCGGCCTGACCGTCTGACACGCAGCAACCATCAATGTCCAGTTCAGCCTCCGCAGCGGTAACGCGCCCCAAACTCTTCGAGGTCCGGCCCAAGCTCGTCGACCGGATCGGCGAGCCGCTGTTCCGCGGGCTGGCCGGACTGGCCGGCGTGGTCGCCGTCGGCCTCATCATCTGGATCGCCGTCACGGTGTTCAACGACGCCAGTCCGGCGATCTCCAAGTTCGGACTGAGCTTCCTCACCACGCAGACGTGGGATCCGGTCCACAACGTCTACGGCGCGCTGGCGTTCATCTACGGGACCGCGGTCAGCTCCCTGATCGCGATGCTCATCGCCGCGCCCACCTCGGTGGCGATCGCCATCTACCTGACGGAGTTGGCGCCCCGGTTCGTCCGGCGTCCGGTGGCGATCCTCGTCGAGCTGCTGGCGGCGATCCCCAGCGTGATCCTCGGCCTGTGGGGGATCATCGTCCTGGGGCCGTTCCTCAACGACCACCTGGAACCGTTTCTCAACAGCTTCCTGGGATGGATCCCGCTGTTCGCCGCCCCGTATTCCCCCTACGGGATGCTGAACGCCGCGCTCATTCTGACGATCATGGCCCTGCCGATCATCACCTCAATCACGCGTGAGGTGTTCGCGACCACCCCCGGCGAACTCAAGGAGGGCGCCTACGCCCTGGGATCGACCCGGTGGGAGATGATTCGCATGACGGTCCTTCCCGTCGCGCGGCCGGGGATGGTGGGCGCGGTCATCCTCGGTCTCGGCCGGGCCCTCGGCGAGGCCATCGCCGTCACCCAGGTCATCGGCAACGCCACCCAGATCAAGGCGTCGCTGTTCCAGCCCGCCGGAACGCTCGCCGCCCAGATCGCGTCCTCGTATCAGAGCGCCAACCCGGGGCTGGGCGTCTCGTCGCTCATGTACCTGGCCGCCATCCTGCTCGTCATCTCACTGCTGGCGAACATTGGGGCGCGGCTGATCGTGCGCCGCTTCACCGTGGTGGGGACGCGCTGATGGAGGCCGGCTCGCTGTCGGTGGCGCAGCAGCGGCTGAGGGGCGGCCCGGGGGCCCGCCGCCGCCGTGCGGTCAACCGCGTCGTCGAGGTCCTGTGCACGTTCGCCGCCTTCCTGGCCGTGGCTGTGCTGCTGCTCGTCGTCATCTCCGTCCTCATCAAGGGACTGCCGGCGCTCAACCTTGACTTCTTCACTAAGAACCCGGCGCCGTTCGGCATGACCGGCGGCGGAATCGCCAACTCCATCGTGGGCAGCGCGATCCTCGTCCTGCTGGCCACTGCCATGTCGGTGCCCGTGGGGATCATGGTGGCGATCTACACGAGCGAGTTCGCCCCGACGAAGGTGTCGGAGGGGATCCGGTTTGCGCTGGACATCCTCAACGGGGTGCCGACGATCGTCACCGGCGTGTTCATCTTCGGTCTGCTCGTCGTCGGCCATCAGCAGTCCGGCTGGGCGGGGGCGATCGCACTGGCGATCGTGGAGCTGCCGATCGTGGCCCGGTCCGCCCAGGAGGTTCTTGACCTCGTGCCGCGGTCTCTGCACGAGGCCGGGCTGGCGCTGGGGCTGCGACGGTGGCGGATCGTGCTGCGGATCGTGTTGCCGACCGCGCTGGGCGGCCTGATCACGGGCGCGGTGCTCGGCGTCGCCCGCGTGGCCGGGGAGACGGCGCCGCTGCTGTTCGCCTCCTCCATCTTCTCCAACCTCGGCATCACCACCAATCCGGCCCAGGCGATGCCGAACATCCCGGTCACCATCTTCACCCTCTCGGAATCGCCGAGCCCGCAGGATCACGCGCAGGCGTGGGCGGCGGCGCTGGTGCTGATTGCGTTCGTGCTCATCCTGAGCGTGATCGCCCGCACCTTCCACGAGCGCAGCCGGCGCCGGATCCGAGGTTGACACAACTGCGAAGGAGCGACGTGCGAACATGAGCACTCAGAGCAGCGAACGCGAACGAATGACGACGAGCCGAGAACCGGACATCAGCGAAGGCGAGACGCCTGATCTTCAGGCCCTGGGCGACATCCCCCAGGGCACGGGGCACACCGTGCAGGTGGAGAACCTGCACGCCTACTACGGCGCCAACCACGCGATCAAGAACATCAACCTGACCTTCCGCGCCAATGAGGTGACGGCGATCATCGGCCCCTCCGGGTGCGGCAAATCGACGATGGTGCGCTGCATCAACCGGATGCACGAGGAGATCCCGTACGCGCGGGCCGAGGGCCGGGTCCTGCTCGACGACGAGGACGTGTATTCGCCGAAGGTCGACGTCACCGCCGTGCGGCGGGCGATCGGCATGGTGTTCCAGCGCCCCAACCCCTTCCCCACGATGTCGATCTTCGACAACGTCGCCTCCGGATTGCGCCTGGCCGGCGTCCGCGGCGAGAACATGCGCGAGCGGGTGCACCGGTCACTGCGGGCCGTGGGGCTGTGGGGAGAGGTCAAGAACCGCCTGAATTCGCCCGGAATCGGACTCTCCGGCGGCCAGCAGCAGCGCCTGTGCATCGCCCGGACGATCGCGGTGGAGCCGGAGGTGATCCTCATGGACGAGCCCTGCTCGGCGCTGGACCCGGTGGCCACGCTGAAGGTGGAGGAGCTCATCGACGAGCTCAAGGCGCGCTACACGATCGTGATCGTCACCCACAACATGCAGCAGGCGGCGCGGGTCGCCAACTCCACGGTGTTCATGCTCGACGGCGAGGTGGTGGAGCACGCTCCCACCAACGACGTGTTCACCAACCCGCGGGACGAGCGGACGGAAAGGTACGTCACCGGGAAGTTTGGGTAGACGACGACAGCCGATGCAGGAGACACGACACCAATTTCGCGAGGACCTCAAGGAGCTGGAGCGCCAGGTCCTGGGCGGCCTGGACCTCGTCATCGGCCAGATCGACCGCGCGATGGAGGCGGTCAGCTATCAGGACGTGGAGCTGGCGGCGATCGTGGTCGCCGACGACGATCGCATCGACGGGCGCTACCTGGAGGTCCACCAGGGGATCCTGTCGCTGCTGGCGCGCCAGTCGCCGGTGGCGACCGACCTGCGGATCGTCGCCGCGCTCCTGCACTGCATCCGCTGCATCGAGCGGATGGGCGATCAGTGCGTGAACATCGCCAAGCTGGTGCCCCTGTCCGGCCATGACGCGCCCAAGGACAAGGAGATCCTGGACTCGATCGAGCGCATGGGCCAGCTCGCCCGCTCCCAGGTCTCCCAGGCCCGGGACGCCCTCCAAGGCCGCAACGTCGAGCTGGCGCAGGACCTGGTACGCCAGGACCAGGAGATCAACCGCCTCAACCGGGGCATCTTCAAGCGCGCGGTCGAGATCGGCGACGACGTCGAGCTGCGGGAGTGGGGGATGTTCATGATCCTCGTCGCCCGGTGCCTGGAGCGCATCGGCGACAACACCGTCGACATCGCCGAGCAGGTGGTGTTCGTCTGCACCGGCCTGTTCCGCGAGATGGCCGACGCCAGCACCCCGCCGGAGACGGCGCGCAGCACCTGACGCGGCCCGCAAGGCGCCGCGGCATTATTGTCAGCGTCCGTGGCCACGCGTAAATCCTCCAGATCGCGCAAGCGCCGCAAGGCCGGTGCTGCTCCCCGGGCCGTCCCCTCGACCCGCCGTGAGATCCGTGCCGAGCGCGAGCTGCGCGCTGAGCGCGAGCGGCGCTCCAGCCGGCGGCCGTCCGGCCGTGAGGGGGAGAGGCCGGAGGGCATCTTCGGCGGGCTGCCGATCTCCGAGCTGGCGATCCTGGTGGGGCTGATCGCGGCCGTGATCGGGTTTCTCAACCACGGTGGACCCGCGCTGATCGTGGGGCTGATCGTGTGCGCGCTGGGCGTGGTGGAGGTGACGGCGCGTGAGCACTTCTCCGGCTACCGCTCCCACGCCGTCCTGCTGGCGGCGATCCCGGCGATCGCGGTTGAGGTGGGACTGGTGCTCGTCTTCGGTGAGCCGAGCACACGGGCGCTGCTGCTGCTGGCCGTCGTCCCGGTGTTCGGCGTGCTCTTCTGGTTGCTGCGGCGCCGGTTTGCGGTGGCCCGTCAGGCGCGCATCGCCCGCCCGCCGGCTCCGCCGCTGGCCTA
>DASSZQ010000042.1:0-2146 GCA_035702755.1 Solirubrobacteraceae bacterium
CCGAGATCGGTGACATCACCCGCTTCCCCACGCCCGGACACCTCGCCGCCTACGCCGGACTCGCGCCGGTCACCCGCCAGTCCGGCCGCTCGATCCATGGCGAGCACAAATCCCGCCGCGGCAACCACCGCCTCAAAAACGGCTCTTGTGCTGCTTCCGTGGGTGAGGTGAACCCGGTCGCGGGGTAGCGCGGTCGTCGTCGGCAGATCAAGCAGCGCCATGGGTTCGGGGCTGGTCGCGAGAGCGTTTTGGCTGCTGTGGCGGGGTTGGCGCTGCTTGACAGCCGCCGCCGTCCGCGCTGTCTGGCAATGAGGTCGGGGCCCAGGATGCGCCCGACCCCCGGGCAGGAGGGAGGCGCACGCCGCTGCGCTCTTAGGGTTCTGGCTTCTCACAGTCGCAGAACCAGTGAAAGGGCGGTGGCGGCGTGCGCGAGCGAAGGGTATGGGCTTCTCTGCTCGGGATCGACCGAGCGGTGGTGGAGGACGTCCGGGTCGAGGCGGACGGCGCGCTGGTCGTGTCGGTCCGCCCGAAGGCGCGGGAGCTTGAACGCTGCGGCGTGTGCCGGCGGCGATCGCCGGGATTTGATCTTGGTGAGGGTCGCCGTCGCTGGCGCACCCTGGACGTCGGCACCACGCTGGCGTATCTGGAGGCAGACGCGCCCCGGGTCTGCTGCCGCGAGCACGGGGTGATCGTGTGTGCGGTTCCGTGGGCGCGGCATCGCAGCCGGTTCACCACCTCGTTTGAGGACCAGACGGCGTGGCTGGCGGTCAACACCTCAAAGAAAGCTTCGGCCGAGCTGATGCGGATCGCATGGCGGACGGTCGGCGCGATCATTACCCGAGTCTGGGCGGACATCGATGCGCTTGGCGATCGGCTGGACGGTGTCCGCCGAATCGGGATCGACGAGATCTCCTACAAGCGCGGGTACCGCTACCTCACCATCGTCGTCGACCACGACACCGGCCGACTGCTGTGGGCCGCCCCTGGCCGCGACCGAGCGACCGTCCGGGCGTTCTTTGATGAGCTCGGCCCTGAGCGCAGCGCGCTGATCACTCACGTGTCTGCCGATCAGGCCGAGTGGATCGCCGACGTTCTCACCGAACGCTGCCCGCAGGCGGTGCAGTGCGCCGACCCGTTTCACATCGTCCAATGGGCCACCGAAGCTCTGGACGAGGTCCGCCGCCAAGCCTGGAACGACGCCCGCAGGGACGGGCCGAGGCGCAGCAAGGGCCGCGGCCGGCGCGACGCCGCCGGTGACGCCCGGGCGCTCAAGCACGCCCGCTACGCCCTGTGGAAGAACCCGGAGAACCTCACCGACCGCCAGCGCGACAAGCTCGCCTGGATCGCGAAGACCGACCCGCGACTGCACCGCGGCTACCTGCTCAAGGAAGGACTGCGCTACGTGTTCGCCGTCAAGGGCGACGCCGGCAAAGACGCGCTGGATCGCTGGCTGTCCTGGGCGCGGCGCTGCCGCATCCCGGCGTTCGTTCACCTCGCCAAGCGCATCGCCGTCGTCCGGAAGCGGATCGAGGCCACCCTCGACCACGGACTGTCCAACGCCCTGATCGAATCAGTGAACACCAAGATCCGCGTGATGACCCGCGTCGCCTTCGGCTTCCGGTCAGCCGACGCCCTGATCGCTCTCGCGCTGCTCAGCCTCGGCGGTCACAAGCCCGTCCTCCCAGGTCGCTGAAACCACCCACGGAATCATCAGTTGAGTCGGAAAAAGGCGGCCCCCCCGCCCGGATCGGCCACCCGGCACCGGCCGCGGGCGAGCCCCGGCGCAGCCGGGACACGAGCGAGCCCCCGCGCAGCCGGCCCCGCTCACTCGCGGAACGCGGACCGCCCCGGGTAGCTGGCCTCGGAGCCGAGGGCCTCCTCGATCCGCAGCAGCTGGTTGTACTTGGCCACGCGGTCCGAGCGGGAGGGCGCGCCCGTCTTGATCTGGCCGCAGCCGGTCGCCACCGCGAGGTCGGCGATCGTCACATCCTCGGTCTCCCCGGAACGGTGCGACATGACCGCCGAGTAGCCGGCCTCCTTGGCCATCCGGATCGCGTTGAACGTCTCGGTGAGCGTCCCGATCTGGTTGACCTTGATGAGGATCGAATTGGCGACGCCCATGTCGATCCCGCGCTTCAGGCGCTGG
>DASSZQ010000082.1:0-17519 GCA_035702755.1 Solirubrobacteraceae bacterium
CGGTCGCTGGGGCGGTGAGCCGGGGTCGAGGCCGGCGGTCCTGAGCCGGCGGTCCTGAGCCCGCGGTCCTGAGCCCGCGGTCCTGAGCCCGCGGTGACCCGCCACCCCCCATCCCCGCGGCCTGACCGCCGCGCGCGGGCGGACGGGCCGGTGCGCGCAGGCGGTGGGCCCGCTCCTGCCCAGGGCCCTCCCGCCAGCGGCGGATGCGTACGAAATTCACTCCGGCGCCGCCGATCTCGTACGGATCGGCCGCCATACGGCGCCACCAGACGAGATCCGACGGCCGAATCCGGATTTCGAACAGATCGGCTGCTATCGCGGGCCCGGGCGGCCTCCGTGTCCGGCCCAGGTCCGCGTCGACCCCCTCGTCATCGCCAAAGCCGTTTCGCCCCGGACCACCGGAGCTCGGCGACGGGCGGCGGCGGGTCAGCGGGGGTTGATGCCGAAGTACGGCACGGCCCAGCCGATGATCTTCTGGAACGCCGGGGCCGCCACCGACCCGCCGTAGTAGGAGCCCTGGGGCTGGTTGACGACGACCATCCCCAGCAGCTGCGGGTGGTTGGTGGGGACCATGCCGACGAAGGACGCCACAAATTCGCTGTTTGAGTAGCGGCCGTTGACCGCGATGTTCGCGGTACCGGTCTTGCCGGCCATGTCGTAGCCCGGGATGGCGGCACCGGAGGCGGTGCCGCCGTCGGCGTAGACGCCCTGGAGCATCGTGCGCAGCTCGGCGGCCGTCGTCTGCGAGATGATCCGGCGGCCCTGGGGGATCGGCTGCTCCTTGGTGCCGATCGCCTGCACGATGTGGGGCGGGCGCAGGATCCCGCCGTTGGCGACCGCCGCGTAGACGGCCGCCATCTGCATCGGCGTCACCGACTCGCCCTGGCCGAAGGGCATGTTGTACATCGAGGTGCCGGAGTACTGGGAGGGCGAGAGGATGTAGCCGCTGTCCTCCCCGGGCAGGTCAACGCCGGTCGGCTTGCCCAGGCCGAAGCGGTGCACCCAGTAGTTGAAGCGCGCCGCCCCCAGCTTCTGGCCGATGAGATCGGCGCCGATGTTGCTGGAGACCTGGAGGATGCGCGCCGTCGTCATCGACACGTACCCATGGCTCTCGGCGTCGTGGATCTGGCTGCCGTAGACCGACAGCACGGGCGGGATGTCGAACGGGGTGCTGGGCGTGATCAGCCCGTCCTGGAGGGCACCGCCGACCGTGATCGCCTTGAACGTCGACCCCGGCTCGTACGTGAAGGAGACCGCGTGGTCCTGGATGGCGTTGTCAACCTGGGCGGCATTGCCGCTGGCGTACGGGTCGTTGGCGTTGACCTGGGGCCAGTTGGCCAGGGCGAGGATCGCGCCCGTGTTGGGGTTCATGACGATCGCGGTCGCGCTCTGGGGTGAGTACTGCTGGCCCACCCCGGCCAGCACCTGCTCCACCTCGTCCTGCAGCGGTGCCGAGATCGTCAGCCGCAGCGTCTTGCCGGGATGCATCTGGCGCACGTTGTCGACCGCGATCGCCTGGCCGCGGGCGTCGTTGACGATCCGCCGCTCGCCGGGAGTGCCGGTCAGCGCGGAGTTGTAGAGCGACTCAAGCCCGCTGTAGCCCTGCCCGCTGGAGTTGACGCTGCCGATCACCTGCGCCGCGAACGTCCCCCGGGGATAGATGCGCTTGACGTCCGGCGCCGTCGAGATCCCGTTGATGTTCAGCGCCATGATCTGCCGGGCGGCCGAGGCCGGGACCTGCTTGGCCAGCGCCACGTAGCCGGTCTTTGGCCGGGTGAGCGCGCTGAGGACCGTCAGCGTCGGCATGTGGAGCAGCGGCGCCAGTTGCCGGGCGTCCACGGCCGGCTGCTTGATGAGGTACGGATCGGCGATCACGTCGTCCGCCTGCTCGGAGAGCGCCAGGTCAAGCCCGCTGGAGTCGGTGATCGTGCCCCGGATGGCCGGGATCGGCTCGTTGGTGATCTGCTGGCTGACCGCCGCCTGGCGAAGCGTGCCGGCGCGCAGGACGCCGAGGTCAAGCGCCCGGGCGACGGCGAGCGAGAGCAGCGCCAGGAAGCCGATGAAGATGTAGCCGAGGCGCCGGTCGATCGCAGCCATCGGTCGCCGACCTAGCCCGCCGGGGTGGTGCCGGTGCTCGAGCTGGTGGGAGCCGCGGGCGTCGCCACCGTGCCCGGGGGTGTGACTGCGGTTGTGCCTGCCGCCGGGGCGGCGGCGGTGGCGGTCGTGCCCGCGGAGGCGGCGGGCGAGGATCCGGCGGTGAGCGGGTTCTGCACCGAGGGCAGGTTGGCGGTGAACGCCGGCGCGTCCGGCGCGTGGATGTTGCTCACCGCCGCGCTGGTGGTGCCCGCTCCGGGCGAGAGGAACTTCATCTGGGCCGGCTGGGGCATCACCATCCCCATCCGCGCCGCCAGGCTCTCAATCCGCTGCTCGTCGCCGAGCTGGGCGACACTGGCCTGAAGCTGGTCGCGCTCGTTCTGCAGGGTGGTCGTGCGCTGCAGCGAGGCCGCGGTGGCGGCGTTGAGCTTGAGCACCTCCACCTGCATGGCGACGATCCCGGCAAGCAGGACGCCGAGCAGCGGGATCCACACCCGTCCCCGGATGAGCCGGTCAAGGAGCGGGTGGTCCGGCAGCGCGCGAACATGGGCGGCCGCGCGGGCGGGCCACGGCGCGCCCGGCGCGACGGCGGAGGCTGCGGACCGGCGGGGGCGGCGCCGGGGTGCGGCCGGCGGCTGGACCGGCGGCGTGGCCGCGGGCGTGGCCGGTGTGGCGACTCGGCCGCGGACGAGGCCGCCGAGCGGCCCGGAGACGCGCCGGGCCGTTCTCGGCGCCACTCCCGGGCGCAGCGGCGAGCGGTGCTGGGTGGATGTGCGGGTGCTCGCGGTCCGAGTGGATTTCGTCGCCCCTCGGGCCGGGGTGCGGGCGTGGCCTGACTTCGCTGCCGGCGCCCGGCTCGGCTTGGCCGCCGCCCGCACCGGCTTGGCCGCGGAGGTGCGCGCCCCGGGAGCAGCGGCACGACCGGAGGACGGGCGGTCGCCGTTGGCCCGGGGCGGGCGGTCGGCGGTCCGCCGGGCGGCGGGCGTGAGCGCGGATGGCGTCATGTGAGCGGGACCTCCAGCTTGCGAGCGGCGCGCAGATGCGCTGACTTCGATCGTGGGTTGGCGGCGACTTCGCCCGGTGTCGGAGCCACTGCACGACGGGTGATGAGCTCGGCCTCCGGCTCGCGTCCGCAGACGCAGATCGGCAGCTCCGGCGGGCAGATGCAGCCCCTCGCCCTCGCCGTCAAAAAGCGCTTGACCAGCCGATCCTCAAGGGAGTGAAACGAGATGGCCGCCAGCCGGCCGCCCGGCGCGAGCAGGTCCCAGGCCTCCGGCAGCGCCTCCTCCAACTGGGTCAGCTCGTCGTTGACGGCGATGCGCAGCGCCTGGAACGTGCGCTTGGCCGGATGGCCGCCGGCGAACTGGGCCGGGACCGGGACGGCGGACTTGATCACGTCGACGAGCTGGTGGGTGGAGTGAAACTCCTCGTTGCGGCGCGCGCGGACGACGGCGCGGGCGATCTGCCCGGCGTAGCGCTCCTCGCCGTACTCGCGCAGCAAACGGGCGAGCCGCCGCTCGTCCCAGGTGTTGACGATCTCGGCAGCGGTCAGGTCCTGGGCGGGATCCATGCGCATGTCCAGCGGTGCGTCATAGGCGTAGGAGAAGCCGCGCCGCCACGTGTCGACCTGCATCGAGGACATCCCCAGGTCCATGTAGATGAGGTCCGGGTGCAGCCGCTCCTCGCGCAGCTCGCCCAGCGCGGTGACGAAGTCGGCGCGGATGAAGCGGGTCTCACACGGCACCTCGGCGGCGAGCTCGGCGAAGCGCTCCTCGGCGGCCGGGTCGCGGTCGACGCCGATGAGCATTCCGCCCGGCCCGATGCGCTCGGCGATGAGCCGCGCGTGCCCGCCTCCGCCGAGGGTGCAGTCGACGGCGACCTCGCCCGGGTGGGGATCGAGGGCCTCGATCAGCTCACCGGCCAGGACCGGGATGTGCGTCTTGATCATGTCAAGGAGTGTTGCCAAGGCTCGCTGCGATGTCTGGGATGCGGGTCAGGACCTCTTCAAAGTTCTGGGCGTACCGGGCGCGGTCCCACACCTCAAGGCACTCTCCGGAGCCGGTGACGACAACCTCCTTGTCCAGGCCGGCGTACTCCATGAGCGGGGCGGGGATCATCACGCGGTTGGCGGCGTCGAGCTCGGTGTCAAACGAGGCGTTGTAGAAGAAGCGCTTCAGCTCGCGCGCCTTGGGCTCGAACGGGTTGAGCCCGGCCATCGCGGCCTTGGTGAAGTCGTCGTAGTCCCGGGGCGTCCAGATGGCGATCGTGCGCGGCGCCCCCGGCTCCACCTCGTGCGAAGGGGCCAGCACCACCCCGTCGGCGAGAGCGCCCCGGAACTTCGCGGGGATCGTGAGCCGGTGCTTCGCGTCGAGCGCGTGTTCGAAGGTTCCGCGGAAGGTCAAAGAGGCTCATGCACAAGAGGGAGCTCAAAACCCGGGTGGCTGGGTGGGAGGAGCCCTGCCACCCGGGTTCCTGAAGCGACGCCCACAGTATCCCACTCTCTCCCACTTTGCAACCCAATTCCCACCCTCTCCCCCACCGGCGCCCCACCGGCGGTCGTCCACGGGCCGGATGGCCAATGGCGACGGGGGTTTCGGCGGTGGGAGGGGCGCGCCCGGGGATGGGGCGCGTGGCTGCAGGATTCGCTGCAGAACGAGGATCTGCCGACCGGGGTTGCATCTGCGCGGCGATTCCGTCCGGGGCCTGTGCGTGGGCGCGCTGGGCGCCGCCGCCTAGGAGTTCGCGCGGGGGCGCGCCGTTCCCTGCTTGGCGCAGCGCTCCCGGCCGGCCGTCCCGCCCAGTGCTGACGACAGTGGTGCCCGGGGCCGCGGTCGCGGACGGGCGAGCCGCTGCACCCGGCGACCCGCCCACCGGTGAACCGGCTCGGCGCAACGAAAAACGGCAGCAGTGAACACGGGCACGGTGCTCCCGGGGCCGGGATGCGGGCGAGGACCCGCCAGTGGGGTCGCATGTGTTCGAGATCCGGCTCCGGGATGCCGGTCTCGAACGCAACCGCCGCCATACGCCACGCTCCGACGAGATCGCACGGCGCGATCCGAATTTCGAACAAGCCGGGGGTGCTCTGCCCCGCCCTCCGGCGGCACCCCATCATCGCCGTCGTCGACCCAGACCCCGGCCAGCGCCGACTCAGGCATCGACTCACACCAGCGCACGTCTGGCGGACAGCCGGTGCCCGCCAGTCACCGCCGCCCTCAACGCCGGCGAATCTTCCTGCACCGCCCCAGGTCGCAACTGACCGCCAGAGGCCGCGATGAGGTCGCGATTGTCGCCGGCGTTGGCCGCCACCGGCGGGGCGGAGCGGATCAGTCGCCGCCGGCGGCCGGCAGCTCCAGCACCAGCCGCGCCCCGGTCTCGGCGGGGGCCGCCGCCACACGCCCGCCGTGCAGGTGGGCGACCGCGGCGGCGACCGCGAGCCCGTGGCCATGGGCGCCGCGGCGATGGCGCCCCCGGCGCACCAGCTCGTCCACCGGCGCCGGCAGCCCGGGCCCGTCGTCGGCCACCTCCACCCGCACCGCCGACCCGCGGCCGACGACCCGGACCTCGACGCGCCCGCCGCCGTGAACGATGGCGTTGGCCAGCAGATTGCCGATCACCTGGGCCAGACGGAGGCGATCGCCCCACACTCTCCCACCACCGGCAGTGCGCAGCTCGGTCAGCGCCACGCCGGCCGCTTCCGCCACCGCCCGCCACGCCTCCACCGAGTCGTGAACGAGCTCGGCGAGATCGACGCGGTCAAGCTCCCGGATGCTGGGCACGGCCCGCGGCGCCCGGGCGAGGTCGTCAAGCGCGAGCGCCGCCCTGGCCAGCTCGGAGTCGATCGCCCGCAGCCGCCCCGGCGGCAGCTCGCCGCCGCTGCCGAAGGAGAGCCCCAGCCGGGCGGCGGCCAGGGGCCCCCGCAGCTCATGGCAGGCCCGGGCCACCGCCTCCATCCGCTCACCGAGCATGTGCCAGGCGACGATGAGCAGCCCCGCGGCGACGGCGGCCACGGCCCATCCCCCCAGCGACGCGATCATGGTCACGTGATCGGCTCCTCTCCCGCGGTCAGTGCGGAGGGACGGCATCGACCAGGCGGTAGCCGACCCCCCAGACGTTGACGACCAGATCGCGGCCGTCTCCGGTGAGCTTCTTGCGCAGGCGTGAGGCGTGCGAGTCCAGGGTCCGGGTCGGCACCGGCGTCGCGAAGCCCCACACGACGCGGAGAAGCTCCTCGCGCGTGAACACCCGCGTGGGCTCGGAGGCGAGCGTCCGCAGCAAGCCCCACTCCTTCTTTGAGAGATGGATCCGCTCGCCCTCCAGCCAGACCGCGCGGGCGACGGGATCGATCTCCAGCGCGCCGATCCGGAGCCTTCCGAGTCGCGCGCGCGTGCGCGAGCGACGCAGCAGCGCCTCGATGCGCCCCCGCAGCTCGGCATAACTGAAGGGCTTGACCAGGTAGTCGTCGCATCCGCGCTCAAAGCCGCGGACGCGGTCGAGCTCGCCGGCGCGCCCGGAGAGGATGAGCACCGGCAGCCCGGAGTCCAGCCCGCCCCCGGAGTCGGCCGACTCCCGCACCTCCTGCAGCAGCTCCAGACCGTCGCCATCCGGCAGCCCCAGGTCGATGATCGCCAGCTCCGGGGACCCGGTGGCGATCAGGCGCCGGCCCTCGGCCGAGGTCTGGGCCTCCAGCGGCTCAAAGCCGTCGGCGGCGAGGTTGTCGGCCAGGAACCGACGCGTCGCGGTGTGGTCCTCTACGATCAGAATCTCCGTCAGATCTCGCTCCATATTGGGCATGAGGCCCCGGCGAGACGACCCTCTCCCCCTCGTTTCTGCAACTTCGCATTCAGGTCCCCGGGCGAGCAGGAATCGCCCATATGATGCCGACGCGATGTACCGACGCGGCAACTACTCCTCCGGCGATGACTTCGTCCTGGAATACGGTGAACTGCGGTTCACGTTCAACGAACGCGACTTCCGCGAGCGCTGTGAGCAGTCCGCCCGCAAGCTCGGCTTCCTAGAGGATTCGGTCGAGGAGGACGAGGCCGAGGACCTCATCAACCTCGTCGTCAACGGCGAGGTGACCGACCCCGCCTCAGCGCTCGGCGAGCACGTCAACGAGTGCTGGGCGGAGCTGGTGGGGCCGTCGGAGCGCTCGCTGGTGCACTGGCTGCGCCGCCTCATCTTCCGCGGCGCCTGGCTGGACCAGCGCGTCAAGGAGGGCGAGCTCGACGTCGCCTTCAACGCGGAGAACAGCGGGTTCGTCTACGTCCAGCCGGACCGGGGCGGGGAGCCGATCGAGCTCGCGCCTGAGCCAAGCTGGAACCGCGTCGCCTACGTGCGTCGCTGACGGCGAAGCACACCTCAGGCATCGGCGCAGGGTCTGGTCGATTACTGCCGGCGGCGCTACCCCCCGGCCCCCGCAAACGAGTCCGCGGCCACGTTCTGGTCCCGGGGCGCCGGGTTGTCCAGCAGCAGCCGCGGGACCGTCACCATCCGGTACCCGCGCGCCCGGAGCCGGCGAACGATTCGCGGCAGCGCGGCGACGGTCTGCGAGCGGTTGCCGCCGGCGTCATGGAGCAGGATGATCGCGCCCGGACGGGCGCCGGCCAGGGCGCGCGAGACGATGGTGGCGACGCCCGGCTGCTGGTAGTCGCCGGTGTCGACCGACCAGAGGACCATGAGCATCCGGTACTGCTTCAGGACCGAGAGTGTGGTGGCGCTCCACACGCCGTACGGGGGGCGGAACATCCGCGGGAACGGCGCGCCGGCGTCGCCGATCGCATCCGCCTGCTCCAGGAGCTCACGCTCCTGCCGCCGACGCGACAGCTGCGACATCGGCGGGTGCGTCTCGGTGTGGTCCCCCACGGGGTCCCCGGCGGCGACGATCGCCGCGGTGTCGGCCTCGAAGTACCGGTCCTCCATCCCCACCTCAAAGAAGGTGGCCGGCGCGTGCAGGCGCCGCAGCACCCGGACGATCGCGGGGGTGTAGGGGCCCGGGCCGTCATCGAAGGTCAGGGCGAGCTCCCGGTGCCGGGCCCCGGCGATGCGGACGTAGGGCGTGTAGGCCAGCGTGCGGTTGATCGCGGCGTTCTCGGCGGTCCGCTCGGCGGCGGCGGACAACGCGGCGCGTTTGGCCCCGGCCAGGGCCGCCCCCGGGAGTACCTGGGCCCCGGCGGCCCCCGCGGCGGCGTCGCCGCCCGTGAGCCGGGGTCCGGTGAGTGCGCCCACCAAGGCTCCGACCACCAGCGCCACCGCCGCCACCGCCGCCAGCGCCCCCAGGCGCCGACGCCGGTGCCGCACGACGAGCCCGGCCTCGCCAATGCCCGCCGCCGGCAGTAACGTGCTGGGCGCATTGCCGGTTGCCGAATAGCCGTCATCCATGGCTCAGCTCCCCCGCGGACATGATGCCGTGCGCCGGCAACGCTGTCGCCCGACTGGACGATTAGGCTGCATTCCCCATGTCCGCCTCCATCTGGCTGGTCATCCCCACCTACAACGAACGAGAGAACCTCGCGAGGATTGTCGACGCCGCCGGAGCCGAGCTTGAGCACGTCGCCGCGGGCGACTACCGGATCCTGATCGTGGACGATAACTCCCCGGACGGGACGGGTGCGCTCGCCGACGCACTGGCGGAGCGCCACGAGTGGGTGGAGGTTCTCCACCGGCCCGGCAAGGCGGGACTGGGGCAGGCGTATCTGGCCGGCTTCACCCGGGCGCTGGACGCCGGCGCGAAGCTGCTCATCGAGATGGACGCCGACTTCTCGCATGACCCCCACTATCTCCCCCGGCTGATCGCCGCGGCCGATCACGCCGACCTGGTGCTGGGCTCGCGCTACGTCCCGGGCGGCGGGGTGCGCGACTGGGGGCTGCTGCGGCGGATGATCAGCCGGGGAGGCGGGCTCTACGCGCGGGTCATCCTGGGGGTCGGCGTGCGCGACCTCACCGGCGGTTTCAAGTGCATCCGGCGGGAGGTGCTGGAGGCCATCGATCTGCCGAGCGTCCGCGCTGAGGGATACGTCTTTCAGATCGAGGTGACCTACCGCGCGATCCTCGCCGGCTTCCGGGTGCGGGAAGTCCCTATCGTTTTTGCCGACCGGACAGAGGGAAGTTCGAAGATGTCCAGCACAATTGCCCTGGAGGCGATGCTGCTGGTGCCGGTCATGAAGCGCAACGCGGCCCAGGCCCTTGCCCGGGTGCAACGGACGCGCGAGACGGCGAAAATTGACTAACGTAATGAAAATGTTGCCCAAACCGCCCCTGGATTCCCGCAGGGCATCCTGAGGTGAGCATGAGCACGGGCAATCCCTTCACCGTTGCGCCGCAGGCCGGGCTTGACATCGCCGGCGCGTTCGAGGCCCGTGGTGATCGCGTCAGCACCCGGCGCGGTCTGCTCGCGGTCGCCGGGATCCTCATCAGCGGGTTCGCCATCGCCGTGGGCGCTGCCCACACGCCGACGCTCCTGCCTCAGAGCATCCAGCTCGGCATCCCGGCCAGTTTCTCCGGTGTGTTCAGCGGCGCCGGCCTCAACCTCCATTCCGGCGGAGCGATCGCCGCCCTCGCCCTCCTGTTCGTCTCCTACTGGTTCGTCGTCTCGCTGTCTGCGCAGCTGTCCCCGCGCGTCGTGCTCCTGGCGATCGCTGCGCTCAACCTGCTGATCCTGCTCGGACCGCCGCTGATCTCCACCGACGTGTTCAGCTATCAGGCCTATGCCCGCATGGGCGCCCTGTACGGCACCAACCCGTACACCAACGGGCCCCACGCGATCATGCCGGACACGGTGTTCCCGTACATCGGCTCTGACTGGTCCTACGTCCCCAGCGCCTACGGACCCGTCTTCACCGTCTTCAGTTACGTGCTGGCCCCGCTGAGCGTCGCCGCCAGCGTCTTTGCCTACAAGACGATCGCCGCCGTGTCGTGTCTGGCCATCGTCTGGCTGGTCTGGCAGTGCGCCCGTCTGCGGCGCGTCGATCCGGTCAAGGCCGTCGCCCTCGTCGGTCTCAACCCGCTGCTCGTCGTCTACGGGGTCGGCGGCGGCCACAACGACCTGCTGATGCTGGTGGCGCTCGTCGGCGGGGTGTACGCCACCCTGCTCTCCCGGGAGCGCCTCGGCGGCGGGCTGGCCATGATCGCCGCCGGGATCAAGCTGACCGCCGGCATCATCCTCCCGTTCGCCCTCGCCGCCGAGGGGCCGCGCCGTGGGCGCGGCCGGCGGGATCTGCTCATCGGCGCCGGGATCGGCGTCGCCATCGTGGCCGTTCTGAGCCTCGGACTGTTCGGCACGGGCTCGATCGAGATGCTCAAGACGATCAACCACAGCCAGATGGCGGGCGACTGGCAGACGATCCCCGGCTTTTTGTCGGCCGCCCTGCACCTGGTGACCGTCTCGCATATCGTCGCCTACACGCTCGGCGCGGTGTTCCTGGTCATCGCCTTCCGACTGCTGCGGCGCGTCTGGCACGGGACCATGGACTGGATCGACGGCGCCGGCTGGGCCACGCTGATCATGCTCGCCGCGTCCAGTTCGATGCTGCCCTGGTACGTGGGCTGGCTGCTTCCGCTCGCCGCCCTGGGCCGTGACCGCCGGCTCGTCAAGGGAGCGCTGATCATGACCGGCGTCGTCCTCGCCTTCCAGCTGGTGGGCTACATCCCCAACGCCAGCAGCCTGGTGTAGGGACGGGGGCGGCAGCCATGACCGCGTCGGCCCAGGCATTTCAGGCGACCCCGCGTCAGCTCGGTCTGCTCAGCGTGGTGGCGCCGGTGTTCAACGAGGACGCGCTGATCGAGGAGTTCTACGCGCGGGTGGTGGCGGCGCTTGAGGGCTTGCCGTTTGAGCTGGTGCTCGTCGATGACGGGTCGACGGACGGCTCGCCGATCAAGCTGGAGCGGATCGCCGCCGGCGATCCCCGGGTGCGCGTGGTGTACCTGTCGCGCAACTTCGGTCACCAGACGGCGCTGACCGCGGGGCTTGACCATGCCCGGGGGGACGCGGTGGTGATGCTCGACGCCGACCTGCAGGACCCGCCGGAGCTGATCCCCACGATGCTTGACCACTGGCGCGCGGGGTGTGACGTGGTGTATGCGGTGCGCGAGGCGCGCGAGGGCGAGTCGCGGTTTAAGCTCAGCACCGCGCGGTGGTTTTACGCGCTGTTTGACAAGCTGGCCCAGGTTGAGCTGCAGCCCAACTCCGGGGATTTTCGTCTGCTGGACCGCCGCCCGCTGGACGCGCTGCTCTCGATGCGTGAGCGCAACCGGTTCTTGCGGGGGATGACGGTGTGGGTGGGCTACACCCAGGCCGCGGTGCCCTATCACCGCGATCCGCGGTATGCCGGGGAGACCAAGTACACGCTGCCCAAGATGCTGCGCTTCTCCCTGGACGCGATCTCCTCGTTCTCGCACCGTCCGCTGCAGCTGGCCACGTGGCTGGGGTTCTTGTTCTCCACGCTGGCGTTCATCGCCATCCCGGTGGTGATCGTGCTGCGCCTGCTGGGCTCCTACCTGCCCGGGTTTGGGTCGGTCACGATCCTGGTGCTGCTGCTGGGCGGCATCGAACTGATCGCGATCGGCATCATCGGCGAATACGTCGGCCGCATCTATGACGAGGTCAAGGGACGCCCCCTGTACCTCGTCCGCGCCCGGCGCAACATGCCGGCGGAGATGCCCCCCATGCGCGGTGAGGCGGTGCCGCCGGTCGAGACCGATGCGCCCGTGCCGACGATCACCTCGGCGCCGCCGCACCACCCGGCCTCGAGCCGGGCGCCGGAGTAGCCGACACCCGGCGGTCCGGCTCTAGCCGCCGGCCGGGCTGGGGCCGACCGAGGGGTTGGAGCGCCCGTCGGACTGGCCGGAGGCTCGCCGCAGCTGGCGCACCTCGGCCGGGGAGCGCTGTCCGGTCTCCTCGGCAGAGGCCTCGAGCGCGGCGATCCGGACCGACAGGCCCTTGATGGCGTCGGCCACGGGGTCCGGCAGATGGATCCAGTCGGTGTCCGGTCCCTCCGGACGCCGGCCCTCGACGCGCACCGGGTGACCCGGATTGCCGACGACGGTCGAATTGGCCGGGACGTCGTGGATGACGACGGTGTTGGCACCGATCTTCGCGCCGTGGCCGACGGTGATGGGGCCCAGCAGCTTGGCGCCGGATCCGATCGTCACGTTGTCCTCCACGGTCGGGTGGCGCTTGCCGGTGACAAAGCCGGTGCCGCCCAGGGTGACGCCCTGATACAGGGTCACGTCGTCGCCGATCTCGGCCGTCTCGCCGATCACCACCCCCATCCCGTGGTCGATGAAGAACCCGCGGCCGATCCGGGCCGCCGGATGGATCTCAATGCCTGTGACCGACCGGGCGATGAGCGCGATGAGCCGGGGCAGGAACGGCACCCCGGCGGCGTGGAGCGCGTGCGCGACGCGGTGGGCGAGCAGCGCGTGCACCCCCGGCCAGGCGGCGAGGATCTCCAGCGATCCCACCCCCTCGGCGGCGGGGTCGCGGCTCTGGGCCGCCGCGATGTCACGCCGGATCTCGGCGAGCGTGCGGGAGATCATCCCTGAGCCGAGCATCGTGAGCAGAGGCTAGCGACCGGAGGTGGCGCGCTCCGGAGGCGCGAAGAACGGCATCGAGACGTAGCGCTCGCCTGAGTCAGGGAGCACCACGGCGATGCGCGCACGGCGCGACTCGGGCCGGGCCGCGATCGTCAGCGCCGCCCAGACGGCGGCGCCGCACGAGATGCCGGCGAGGATCCCCTCGCGGCACGCCAGCAGCCGCGCGGTCTCCAGCGCGTCTTCGTCATCGACGGCGATGATCTCATCGAGGATCTCCCGGTTGAGCACCGCCGGGACAAAGCCGGCGCCAATGCCCTGGATCTTGTGCGGGCCCGGCCGGCCGCCGGACAGGACCGCCGAGCTCTTCGGCTCCACGGCCACGATCCGGCAGCGGGGGTTGCGGGCCTTGAGCACCTCGCCGGCCCCGGTGATCGTCCCTCCGGTGCCGACCCCGGCGACGAGCACATCGACGCGGCCGCCCAGCGCGTCCCAGAGCTCAGGTCCGGTCGTCCGGCGGTGGATCTCAGGGTTCGCCGGATTGGAGAACTGGTCTGGCAGAAAGACATCGTCGCGCGTCGCCATCTCCCGGGCGGCGTCCACGGCCTCCGTCATCCCGCCCATCGATTCGGTCAGCTGCACCTGGGCGCCGTAGAGCCGGAGCAGCGCCTCGCGCTCCCGGCTCATTCCCTCCGGCAGCGTGAGCACCAGCTCATAGCCCTTGGCGGCGCAGACGAACGCGAGCGCGATGCCGGTGTTGCCGCTGGTCGCTTCCACGATCGTCGTCTGGCCCGGCTGAATCCGGCCGTCGCGCTCAGCCGCCTCGATCATCGCCACGCCGATGCGGTCCTTGACGCTCCCGCCCGGATTGAAGGCCTCGAGCTTGGCGAACAGTTCGACATCGAGATCAGGGGCGAGCTTGGTCATCTTGACGATCGGCGTCTGGCCGACAAGCTCCGCCACGTTGGTCGCAATCACGTCCATCTCGCCTGATAACCCTAGAGCGTGCGCGGGATCAGCCCGCTCTGAGCGCCGGCCGAGGCAGTCGGTGGCTCTCGTTTGGATGTGACGCGGGCGTGGCAGCGGGTAAGGCCTTCGTAATGAACCCCTCCCCTCACGACGACGATGGAGCTTCTGGTGAGCCGGCGCCAGCGTGCTCACCACTGGCTGAACGCACCGCCCGGGCGCTGGAGCACAGCGCCGCCCTGGCCGACCACCACGCCGGGGTGGAGCAGCAGCGGGGCCACGCTGATGCCGCCCGCAGAGAGCGGCAGATAGCCGAGAAGGGCCGTGAGGCGGCGAGGCGTGCTCGTGCCCCGCGCGTGGCGTCCTAGCGGAGTCGGACCAAACCGCTCGAGGGCCCCGGCGCCGCGGGTGCTCAGCCCCTGCCGCAGAAACCAGGGGCGCGTCGGTCAGGGCGAGTCAGGGTCAGTCCCCCCCGGCCCGCTGCCTGGGACGCCTGGCCCTGGCGGAGCGCCAACGGCGCAGGTCCTCACCGGTGCGGACGCGCTGCCGGAAGCGGATCCACGCGGCCAGGTATTCCGCCGTCCCCGGGGAGCCGTGAGTGAGGGCGTACTCCTCCGCAGCGTCGCGCAGGTCGCTGAACTGCAGGGCCGTGTCGAATGGGGTCTGCACCCTGTTTCGTCTCCCGAGGTCGCCGTGATCCAGCCTGAAGCGGCGTCTCGTCGGCGCCACGCCCTGGACAATACACGAAAACGAAGTCGCGTATTGGATGACGTGACAGAGATGCCGCGAAATCGTTGTCTTACAACCTCGGATCTGGGCTAACCTATGCCGTAATGCGGCCGTTTGGCTTCCTCACCAATCATGGGATGACACTGCTGTGCATCGCCGGGGATCCGAGCATTCGGATCCGCGAGATCGCAGCCGATGTCGAGATCACCGAGCGGGCGGCGCAGCGCATCGTGGCCGACCTGGTTGAGGCCGGCTACCTGGATCGCAAGCGCGTCGGGCGGCGCAACCAGTACACGGTCCGGGCAGCTCTGCCGATCTCGCTGCCCGCCAAGCGCGACGTCGACCTGAGCTCGCTGCTGACCGTGCTTCTCCCCACCGGCTCCAGCCCCGCGCGGCGCCAGGCCATGCCCGGCGCCGCCCCGGCCCAGAGCTGACCCACCGGCGCGCCGCCGGGACGCGGCCGGGCGGGTGCTCGGCGAGCGGGGCGGTCGCAGTCGGCAGACGTGACCAAGGCGCCGGGAGCCCGCGAACAACCGTGTACGGCGTCGCGGGCTCCCGGCTGTGTGCGCGGGCCGCGGGGGCGTTGCGGCCCGCGCGGGTGCGTCCATGCACCAAGCGGGACGGCCCTCGGCGATCAACCCGGGGTTCGGCCCAGCTCCCCCAGATCCTGCGCGAGACAGAGCCTTCTCGGTGTGCAGGATCGGCGCCGTATGCCGGTCACGGCCGGGGGGCGCCGCGCCTCACCCAGGCGCCCGGCTTTCCGCCTAGATGTGGTACATCGGAGCGGCCGCCGCCCGGATCTCGTCCTCGGCAACGGAGGCGACGGTCGACGTCGCAAGCACGTCGGCGGCCGCGCGGGCGGCGTCGGCAAACACGCCGGTCGCGCCCGCGCCCAGCGGGCCGTCCAGAAGCTCCACCAGCTCCAGCACCGTCACCTCGGCCGGCGACCGAGCGAAGCTGTAGCCGCCCTTGACTCCCCGCTGAGAGCGCAGGATCCCGGCCCGTCGCAGGGTGGCGAACAGGTGCTCCAGGAACTGCACCGGGATCTGGCGACGGCGGGCAAGCTCGGCGATCGGCACCGGGCTCCCGGTCCCCTGGCGGTACAGCTCGATGAGAGCGCTGAGCGCGTACGGGGACTTGGTGGTGATCGAGATCATCTGCTCTCTCGATCCTAAAAGACCAGCGCCCGCCCCGCGCGGGACCGGGCGCTTCCGACGGCTAGATCCAGCCGCGCTCGGTGGCGATCAGCACCGCTTGGGCGCGGTCCATCGCGCCCAGCTTGCCGTACACGTTGTGCAGGTGGGTGCGGATCGTGCTGGTGGAGAGACCGAGCTCGGAGGCGATCTGCTTGTAGACCATGCCCTTGGCCAGCCGGCGCAGCACGTCGACCTCGCGCGTGGACATGGGGCAGGGCTCCACCTGGCGGGGCCGCTCCCCGGAGGCCGGCAGCGGCAGCTCGTACATGACCCGCCGCAGGCTGGCAGAGGTCAGGCCGACGGTGCGCGCGACGCTGAGCAGCTCCGACGGCGTGATCGCCCCGCCCAGAACGTAATGGGCGAGCATGTCGGCCAGGCGCACGAGGGCGGCCTCGCCGGTCGCATCCTCGGCGTGGTGGCGCTCGATGACCGACGCGATCGACTTCGGCAGTGCCCAGCGGCGGGCCAGCACGCCGCCGACCAGCGCGTGGTCGACGCCGAGTTCGCGGCGCTCGCGCTGCAGGCGGTCCTCCGGGGTGCGCGCCTCGCCGTGCACCTGCCCGGGATAGCCGGGATAGGCGTGGACGAGGACGAGCTTGCCGATGTCGTGCAGCAGCGAGGTGACCATGAGCCGGTCGCGGGCCTCGTAGTTGATCTCCCGGGCCAGGCGGTCGGCGGCGCGCTGGGTGGCCACCGAGTGCAGGCGGAAGCGCTCCGGGATGCCCTGCCACACGGCGGTGCGCTCAAAGAAGTCAAACGTGCGCGCCCGGCTGGCGATCGCGTGAACGGTGCGCGGGGTGAGGACGTCGACGCCGGCGACCACGCTGTCAACGCGGCCGAACGTGGGCCCCTCGACCTGGTTGGCGAGGCGCACGACGGTGACGGCAAGGGCGACGTCGGCCTCAACGGCGGCGACGACGTCGGCGATCGACGGCTCACCGTCCTCAAACAGGCGCAGGACGCGGTTGCGCGATTCCACCAGCACCGGGTAGGCCTCCAGCGCCTCGAACGCGGTGGTCAGCCGACGGCCGTGGCCCTCGTTGTGGTGGCGCTCGCGGGTGGCGTACGGATCAGTGGGCACGGCCTTCAGTGCAGCAGCAGTTGCCACCGGCAGTCATCCCTTCCTACCCGTGGTCGGGCACGTCGTCTTGGCCTGGATCGGTGCTACAACCATCGTCCGGTTTATCGGCAGATGTCGGACCCGGTTTAGCCCCCGCATCGCCTGGGTCCTAGCTCTGACCCCGCGCGCGCCCCAGCGCCGAGTCGATCCTGGCCAGCGTCTCGTCCTTGCCCAGCAGCGCCACGGACTCGAAGATACCGGGCGACACGGTCTGACCGGCGATGGCGACCCGGACCGGCTGGAACACCTGCCCGGGCTTGGTGTCGCGTTGCTCCACAACGCCACGCAGCGCCGCCTCGATCTGCTCCGGCTCAAACGGCTCGGTGCCGGCGAGCGCGGCCCGCGCCGCGGTCAGCGCCTCGACGCCCCCGTCGCGACCGATCGTCTTGGCAAACGCGGCCGGGTCATCGACCGGCCCGTCGAACAGGAACGCCACCAGGGGCCAGAAGTCGGCGAGCGTCTGGATCTTCTCCGCTGAGATCTCGACCGCGCCGCGCAGCCCCTCGCGCCCGGTGAACTGCTCCAGACGGCGGGTCAGCTCGTCGAGTCCCAGCGCCCGCAGGTGGCGGCCGTTGAGATGGCGCAGCTTGCGCTCGTCGAACACCGCCGGATTCTTGGAGACCCGCTCCAGACGGAAGCGCTCGGCGAGCTCCGGGAGGGTGAAGAACTCCTCATCGGAGGCGAAGCCGGCGCCGAGCAGGGCGATGTAGTTGTCGACGGCCTCCGGCAGATAGCCGGCGTCGCGTAGCTCCTGAACGGAGGCGGCGCCGTGGCGCTTGGAGAGCTTCTTGCCGTCCGGACCGTGGAGCAGCGGAAGGTGGGCGTAGGTGGGGATCGCCGCGCCGAGCGCCTCCAGCACCAGCTGCTGCTTGGGCGTATTGGACAGA
>DASSZQ010000102.1:0-12604 GCA_035702755.1 Solirubrobacteraceae bacterium
CAGGAGAAGTGCGTGAGCTCCGCCCGCGGGGGTGTGGCCGGGGTGGTGGCGGACGGCGTCGTGGCCGACGCGGCCGCCGCGAGCGCCAGGCAGGCGATCGCCACCAGAAGACCGGTCAGCGCGCCGGCCGACGTGCGCGCGAAAGCGTGTGGGGGGCGCATGTGAGGACCTATAACCGCCGACTGCACCAGAAGTTGCAGCCCTGCCGGCGCCCCTGTCGGCAGCCAACCTGGGTCGGCCTGCCCCGCGTGTCAGGTGATCGTGTACAGCGGTCCGTCGCCGCCCTCAGGCGGTGTGAGCCGCCCGCCCTTGGCGGTGATCGCCCCGCACTGCACGCAGTTGGTGTAGTTGACGATCACGTCGACCGGGCCGTTGTCCGGCGCGTCCTCGGGGATCTCGTAGACCCCAGCCGGGCACATCCAGCGCCAGCCCTCGGCGATCTCCCGCGGCACGTTCTTGTGCAGCCGGATGTGGTTGGGCGCATCGTCGCGGGTCGCGTTGCCGGAGATGTAGACGCTGGAGAGCTTGTCGAACGTGTACTTGCCGTCCGGCTTGGGGTAATCCTTGTGGGTGTCGCCCACGAACAGCGGCTGCTGATCGTTGCGGTGCCACTCCAGGCGCCCGCGGGGGAACTTGCCCTTGGTGGCGATCGCCAGGTTGACGAGCGGCGCGCCCTTGATGAACCCCTTGGAGAACGGCTGGCGGGTGTTGCGCACCTGGTAGAGCTCCTGGCCGGTCGTCGAGTCCTCGATCGCCTGCTCGTAGGCCTCCAGCGAGGAGCCGTCCTTCAGCGACTTGTAGATGGCCTCGGCGGCGAGCTTGCCGGACTGGATGCAGTGGTGCACGCCCTTGAGCGAGACCGTGTCGACCATCCCGCCCGCGTCGCCGACGAGCACGGCGCCGGGCATCGAGAGCTTGGGCATCGACCAGTAGCCGCCGCCGGGCAGGGCCTTGGCGCCCCAGGCGACGCGCTCGCCGCCCTCCAGGATCTCGCGCACCAGCGGGTGGCACTTGAACTCCTGGAGCAGATCATGGGCCGACGTCGTCGCGTCGGCGTACTCCAGGTCGACGACAAAGCCGATCGAGACGAGGTCGTCGCCGGTCTTCTCGTCCTTCATCGGGTAGATCCAGGTGCCGCCGATCTGCCCGTACTTGGCCGAGAGCTTCAGCGGCCACGGGCCGATCGTGTGGATGATCCGGTCAAGGGGCTTGGAGACCTTCCACACCTCCTTGACGCCCAGCTCCCACACCTGGGGCTCGCGCCCGTCGGCCAGGTCGAACTCCCGGATGGCGGCGCCGGTGAGATGGCCCCAGCAGCCCTCGGCGAGCACGGTGACCTGGGCCTTGATGTCGGTGCCGGGCTCAAAGTTGCCCAGCGGCTCGCCGTCCTTGCCCCGGCCCTTGTCCCCGGAGCGCACGCCGACCACGCGGCCGTCCTCCACGATCAGCTGCGTCGCCGAGGTCTCGGTCAGGATGTAGGCGCCGCCCTCCTCGGCCTGGGCCGCCTGAAAGCGGGCCAGGGCCGCGACGGAGACGACCTCGTTGCCATGGTTCTTGAACGGCGGCGGGGGCGGGATGCGGAGCTTGGCCTTGCCGTTGGGAAGCATGTAGACGGCTTCCTTGGTGACCTCGCCGAAGGCGAAGCGCTCCTTGCGCCAGTCCTCGCGCGACATCTCCGGAAACAGCTCCTGCAGCGGCTTGGGCCGCATGACCGCGCCACTGAGGTTGTGCCCGCCGCACGTCTTGGCCTTCTCGATGACGGCCACCGGGACCTCGCCGAGGCGCTCCATCAGCTCCTCGTCGTCGCCCAGCAGTTGGAGCAACCGGTTGGCGCAGGCCAGGCCGGCGGTGCCGCCGCCGACGATGGCCACGCCGACGTCGATCCGCTCGTCCTCGGCGTCGAGTCCCCGCTTGATGAACTCCTTGACGGAGTCCACCGGCGGCGGAAACTCGCTCGGCGCGTGATGAGCCCGACCGTTGCTCCCCGCCATGAGATTCAGCCTCCCTTCTTGGCTTTGATCGCCTCGGTGAGCTTGGGCATGATCTTGTTCAGATCGCCGACGATGCCCAGATCGGAGAACTCAAAGATGGGCGCGTTGGCGTCCTTGTTGATCGCGATGATGTTCTCCGAGGACTGCATGCCGACCTTGTGCTGGATGGCGCCGGAGATGCCGGCGGCGAGGTACAGCTTCGGCGACACCGTCTTGCCGGTCTGGCCGATCTGCGCGGCGTAGGGGTACCAGCCGGCGTCGACGACCGCGCGGGTGGCGGCGACGGCGGTGTTGCCGCCAAACGCCTTGGCCAGCGCCTCGGCCAGCTCAAAGCCCTCGGCCTTGCCCAGCCCGCGCCCGCCGGCCACCAGGATGTCGGCGCCCTCGATGTCAACGTCGGCGCCGCGCTGCTCGCCGCGCTTGACCATCTTGGCCTGGTTGGACCACGGCGAGTACTCGACGTCGACGTCGACGACCTCGGCTGAGCCCGAGCCGTCCTGGTGCACCTCAAACGCGTTGATGCGGCCGATGATGATCCCCAGGTCGCCGCGGTAGTGCGAGACCGAGATCTTGGAGTCCTGCAGGATCGGCCGCTCGGCCACCAGCTTGCCGTCCTCGGCGCGGACGTTGACGACCTCCATCGTCACCCCGGCCTGCTTGCGGGCGGCGAGGCCGGCGCCGATCTCAAAGCCGAGCAGGCCGCCGCCGAACAGCGCGTAGCTCTGCCCGTTGTCGTCGATGACCTTGGCCATCACGTCGACGACCGGCTGGGCCAGCCCCTCCGGGCCCTTGGCCCGGAACACCTTGGTGGCGCCGTAGCTGCCCAGCGTCTGGCAGAGCTCGTCGGTGAGATCGTCGCCGCCGACGACAACGGCATGGCACTCGCCGCCGATCTCGGCGGCCCGGGCCGCGCCCTCGGACACGGCGCCCAGCGAGTTCTTGTTGAACTCGCCCTCGTAGTGCAGAACGTAGGTCAGGACGTCAGCCATGTCTAGATCAGCTTCCTTTCACCCAGCCACGCGACGATCTTCTCAACGGTCTCGTCGGTGTCCTCGTCCTCGATGATCTCGCCGGCCGACTTCGCCGGGGGGTCCTTGAACTCACCGCACTGCACGCGGGAGCCCTCCGCGCCGACCAGCGATGCGTCGATGCCGACATCGCCGGCGCCGACCGTCTGAAGCGGCTTCTTCTTGGCGCCCATGATCGCCTTCAGCGACGGGTAGCGAGGCTCGTTGATCGCGTCGCCGACCGAGATGACCGCGGGCAGCGTGATCTCGACCGTGTCGTAGCCGTACTCGGCCTGGCGCTCGCAGGTCAGCGTCTCCCCGGCGACGTCCATCTTGATCACCTGGGTCAGCGACGGCATCTTCAGGTGGTCGGCGACGACGGCGCCGATCGTGTAGCACTCCCCGTCATCGGACTGCTGGCCGAGCAGCACCAGATCCGGCGCCTCGGACTCCAGCGCCTTGGACAGCGCGTAGCCGGTGGCGGCGACATCGGAGCCGGCCAGGCCGTCATCGGTCAGATGCACCGACCGGTCCGCCCCCAGCGACACCGCCTTCTGCAGCGCGCGGGTGGCGGTGGTGGGCCCCATGGTCACGGCGACGATCTCGTCAACCTCAACCGCGCCCCCCTCGCGAATCTGCATCGCGGCCTCGATCGCATGCGTGTCATACGGATTCAGGTTCCGCTCGCCGGAGCGATCCATCCGCCCCGTCGAGGGGTCGATCCGCTTCTCGACGGCAGCGTCCGGAACCTCTTTCACCAGGACGCAAATCTTCAAGTGTCGCCTCCTATCGAGAGTGCATTCAGTGGCTGGGCGAACCTCATCTACAACCGGCGTCTTCCTTGCAGAGGTGCCGTGACTATACCCGGTTGACTGACGAGTCAATCGGTCGCCATCGGCCCAGGCAGAGGACCGCCGTCCGGCAGCCTACACCTCTGTAGGTTTTTAGGCGCGGACGGCGCCGCGGATGAAGTCCACGGCCTGCTGCGTCGGCGCGCCGGGGGTGAAGACCTCGGCCACGCCGAGGCGCTTGAGCTCCTCCACATCGTCGGAGGGGATCGTCCCCCCCACCGTCACGACGACGTCGTCGATCCCCTGCTCGGCGAGCAACTCCATGATCCGCGGCACCAGCGTCATGTGCGCGCCGGAGAGGATGGACAGGCCGACCGCGTCGGCGTCCTCCTGGATGACGGTCTCGACGATCTGCTCCGGCGTCTGGTGGAGCCCGGTGTAGATGACCTCCATCCCGGCGTCGCGCAGCGCCCGGGCGATGATCTTGGCGCCGCGGTCGTGGCCGTCGAGGCCGGGTTTGGCGACGACGACGCGGATCTTCTTGTCTACCGAGGTGGGCATCGTGGTGTCGGCGCGGCCGGCACGCACCGCCCGCGGGTGGCGCGAGTCTACCGCCCGGACACGGTCGGGAGCCGCCGGCGGCGCCCCGGACGCAGGCGACGCCCGGCGGCCACTGCCCGGCTCGGGCGCATCCGCCGCACAACCATCGCGCTGCCGACCCCGCCCGCCCCGGCGGCGGCGCCGAGCGCGGCCGCGGTCTTGATGCGCCGCCCCAGCCGGTCGAAGCGGAGCACGTCCCAGCCGCGCTGGCGCGCGATCCGCAACAGCGTGCCGTCCGGGTTGACGGCGACCGGATGGCCGACCGCCTCCAGCATGGGAAGGTCGGATTCCGAGTCCGAGTAGGCGAAGGATGCCGCCAGATCGATCCCCTCGCGGGCCGCCAGCTCCTCGATCGCCTGCGCCTTGCCGCTGCGGTACACAAACACCCCCGTCGGCCGGCCGGTGTAGATCCCGTCGCGCACCTCGGAGATCTGCGAGCCGATCGCCCCGTCGAGGGCCATCACCTGGGCGAGGATGTCGGCCAGTTCCTGGGAGGCGGCGGTGACGATGTAGGCGCGGCGGCCGGCGTCCTGGTGCTCATGGGCGAGCGCCAACATCTGGGGATAGATGCGGGGCAGGATTCCGGCCAGCACGTTGGCGCCCAGCCGCTCCAGGTCAACGACGCGCGTCCCCTCCAGCGAGGCGGCGATCCGCTCACGCAATGCCAGCGAGTCGGCGTCGGTCGCCCCCCGCAGGCGGAACTGGACGTTGGCGATCGCGTCGGCGAGCAGCTGGCGGCGCCCCAGCAGACCGGCGCGGTAGGCCGCCCGGCCGAACTGGAACGCCGACGAGCCCTGCATCAGCGTCCTGTCCAGGTCGAAGAAGGCCGCAGCTTCGCTGCGGCTTGCGAGTTCGCCTGGCGGCGAACTCGGGGCCGCCGTGACCTCGCCGTCGCCGGGCGACGAACTCTGGGTGTCGGCAGGTCCTTCTGTGGCCTCGGGGCGCATCAGCTCCGAGTTGCGCGCGACATGGCCAGCGCGGCCGCTAGGCCGCACCGACCTCGACGATGACCGCGTCGCCCTGGCCGCCGCCGGAGCAGATCGCGGCGCAGCCGAGGCCGCCACCCCGGCGGCGCAGCTCGTACACCAGCGTGCCGAGGATCCGGGCGCCGGAGGCGCCGATGGGGTGGCCGAGCGCGACCGCACCGCCGTTGACGTTGACCTTGTCCTCGTCGATGTCGAGCATCCGCATCGAGTTCAGCGTGACCGACGCGAACGCCTCGTTGATCTCCCACAGGTCGATGTCCTGGGCCGTGAGCCCGGCCTTTTCCAGCGCCTTGAGCGCCGCCTTGGCCGGCGTCCGCGCCAGGTACGGGAAGTCATCGGCCACCTGCCCCTGGGCGATGATCGTCGCCAGGACCTGCTTGCCGTTGCGCTTGGCCCACTCGTCGGAGGCGAGCACGATGGCGCCGCCACCGTCGTTGACGCCCGGCGAGTTGCCGGCGGTGTGGGTGCCGTCCTTGATGAAGATGGGGGGCAGCTTCGACAGCGCCTCCAGGGTCGAGTCCCGGCGGGGGGCCTCGTCGACCTCGACGACCGTGTCGCCCTTGCGTCCCTTGATCGTGACCGGGACGATCTCCTCCGGCAGGCGTCCCTCGTCGGTGGCCTTGACCGCCAGCTGGTGGGAGCGCAGCGCCCAGCGATCCATGTCAGCCCGGGTCATCTCCAGCTCGGCCGCGACCTCGGAGGCCTCCTGGGCCATGTGCTTGCCGGAGAACGGGTTGGTGAGGCCGTCGTTGATCATCGCGTCGATCGCCTTGCCATCGCCCATGCGGAAGCCAAACCGGGCCTCCTTGAGCATGTACGGGGCCTTCGACATCGACTCCATGCCGCCACCCACCGCGATGTCCAGGTCGCCGGCCCGGACGGCGGCGTCGATCAGCCCGGCCGCGCGGATGCCCGAGGCGCACACCTTGTTGATCGTCTCCGACGGGACCTCCACCGGGATCCCGGCCTTGATCTGGGCCTGCCGGGAGGGGATCTGCCCCTGACCGGCCTGGAGTACCTGGCCCATGATCACGTGCTGGACCTCCTGGGGCGCCACGTCGGCCCGCTCCAGGGCGGCTTTGATGGCGGTGCCACCCAGCTCGGTGGCGTCCACCGACGCCAGTCCTCCGCCGAGCTTGCCGATCGGAGTTCGGGCGGCCGAAAGGATCACTGTCTTGGGCATCGATTCGCTTCTCCCGGAGTCGCTGGCGGAAACCTCCATCGTACGCCAGCCGGGATCGGCGCCGCGCTCCAGACCCAGCCGGGCGCGGCCGACGTGGAGGCGCCGGTCCAGCCGCGCCGACCCTCCGGGGGCCGCTGGTAACGTGCGCCCGCGTGGACGTCGCGGCGACGACCGAGAGCTCCCTCTCCACTGGCGCCGATGCCGTGGCGCTCCCTCTCTTCGACGGCGAGGAGCTCGCCACCGCCCTGCCGGACACCGGCCTGCGGGCGCTGGTCGACTCCGGGGAGGCCAGACCCACGTACAAGCACGTCGCCCACACGCACATCGACGGGCGCCGCGCGATCCTCGTCGGTCTCGGCGCGCGCCGCGACCTGACCCCGGAGCGCGCGCGGGTCGCCGCCGCACTCGGCCTCCGGCGCGCGCGCAAGTTGGGAGCCACGGCGCTGTGCTGGGAGCTTTCCGAGGCAACGGGGGAACAGATCGCAGAGGGACTCGTCCACGGCAGCGTGCTCGCCGCCTACCGGTTTGACCGCTTCCGGCCCCGCCGGGAGCCGGACAGCGATGCCCCGCAGCGGCTCATCATCAGCTGCCCCCGGGACACCGGCGCCGCGGTGGCCCGCGCGGCGACGGTGGCCGCGGCGCAGAACCGGGCGCGCGATCTGGGCAATCGCCCGCCCAACGACCTGACCCCGGCGGCGCTGGCCACCTACGCCGCCGAGACGGCCGAGCGCCTCGACGGTCTGGACGTGCTCGCCCTCGGCGGCGCGCAGATCCGCGAGCTCGGCATGGGCGCGTTTGCCGCCGTCGCCCAGGGCTCAGATCAGGACCCGCGCCTGATCGCCCTCCGCTACGACGGCGGCGCCGCCGACGCGCCACGGCTAGGCCTGGTGGGCAAGGCGGTCACGTTCGACAGCGGCGGGCTGTGGCTGAAGCCGAACGCGTCAATGGTGCCGATGAAGTTCGACATGGCCGGCGGCGCGGCGGTCATCGAGGCGATCGCGGCGCTCGCCGAGCTGCGCGCTCCGGTCAACGTGCTGGGGGTGGTTGGCGCGACCGAGAACATGATCAGCGGCAGCGCGATGCGGCCCGGCGACATCGTCACCGCGTTTGACGGGACGACGGTGGAGATCAACAACACCGACGCCGAGGGCCGTCTCGTCCTCGCCGACTGCATCGCCTACGCGCGCCGCGAGGGCTGCGCGGCCCTCGTCGACATCGCCACGCTCACCGGCGGAGTCGTCGTTGCGCTCGGCTCGGCCTACGCCGGGCTGATGGCCAACGACGACGGGCTGGCGGCCCGGGTGCTTGAGAGCGGAGAGCGGGCCGGCGAGCTCGTCTGGCGGCTGCCCCTTCACCCGGAGTACGCCGAGATGATCAAAGGCCGCTACGCGCAGATCTCCAACCGCACCGAGCGCCGCGAGGCCTCGGCGATCACCGCCGCCGAGTTCCTGCACCACTTCGCCGGCGACTCGCCGTGGGCCCACCTGGACATCGCCGGGGTCGGCGACAACGGCCACCGCCCCTATCTGGACCGAGGCGGGACGGGCTTCGGCGTGCGGCTGCTGACCGAGCTGGCGCTCAGCTTCTCAGCTGCGGCCTGACCCGACCCCAGCCCAACTCGGTCGCTGGCGGCCGGCCCGTGGGGCGACTGCAGGGGGCCCGGGCGTACCGGCACGGCAATGAACAGATGATGAACGGGGCGATTCCGGCCTCCGACAGGTCTGGGAGCAACCAATTCGTACGAAATCCGGCTGGCCGGGTTCGGATTTCGTCAACGAGTGGCGCTCAGCATCCAATCTGTACGAGATCGCGAGGGCCAATCCGAATTTCGAACGATCCGGGGGCTCCACCGTCACCGCTTGGCCCATCCCCTCTTCATCACCAATGCCGGTACGCCCAGGCCCCCTGCATTCGCCCGACGGCCAGCCCCCACCGACCGACCTCGGGTTCGGGGCCCGCTACCTCCCAGCCGCCTGCCGTTCGCGCTCCAGGATCTCACCCGCCGCACTGGCCGGGTCAAGCTCCCGGCAGACGACGCGGTCAAGCAGTTCGCGGACCCCCTCGTCGGCGCGGATCGAGTCCTCCAGCTCGCGGCGCATCCGGTTGGTGGCGATCGCCAGCACCTCGTTGAGCAGGTTGCGCCGGCGCCGCTGCGAGAGCGTGCCCTCGGCGGCGATGAAGTCCCGGTGCTCGGTCAGCTTGTCGGCGAGCTCGGAGACGCCCTCCCCCCGCACCGCCTCGGTGCGGATGATCGGCACCGGCCAGTCCGCCTTGGGGCCGAGGGCGAGGACGCCCTTGATCTCCCGGACCATCGTGTCGGTGAGGGGATGGTCGGCCTTGTTGACGACGATGACGTCCGGGATCTCCATGACGCCCGCCTTCAGCGCCTGGATCGAGTCGCCGGAGCCCGGCATGAGCACCAGGACCACCGTGTCGGCGTGGTCGATGATGTCGACCTCGGCCTGGCCGACGCCGACCGTCTCCAGGAACACCAGGTTGCGGCCGGAGGCGTCCATGAGCAGTGCCGCCTGAAGCGCCGCCTCGCTGAGGCCGCCGAGGGCTCCCCGGTTGGCCATGGAGCGGATGAACACGCCCGGGTCCAGGAAGTGGTCGGCGAGCCGGATCCGGTCGCCGAGAAGCGCCCCCTTGGTGAACGGCGACGAGGGGTCGATCGACAGGACCGCCACCGTGCGCTCCCGCTCGCGCTCGTGCTTGGTCAGCGCGCCCAGCAGCGTCGATTTGCCGACGCCCGGCGGGCCGGTGAAGCCGACGACGGCGGCGTGGCCGGTCTTGGGATAGACCTCGCGCACCAGCTCCCAGCCGGCCGGGTCGTCGTTCTCCACCAGCGAGATGGCCCGCGCCAGCGCGCGGCGGTCGCCGTTGAGGAGGCGCTCGGCGAGCGTGGGGTCGGCGGGGCTCATGGGCGCAGCCATGATGTCAGGTGTGCCCGCGGCCGAATCCGGTAATCGTATGCAGCACATGACCACCCCCCTCCTCTCGCGCGTCGATGCCGCCGTTGGCGACGGCATCGAGGCCGCCATCCGCATCAAGCACCGCCGCCGTCTGGAGAAGCTCGGCTGGGGGCGGGTGTTTCGGCCCGCCGGCCCCGGCGTGTTCGCCGACGGCGATCCGCCCCCGCGGCCCGGTTGCGCCCTTGACGTGCTCATCGACGGCGCCAATGCCTTCCCGCAGGTGGCGGCCGCGATGGCGCAGGCCAAGCACTTCGTCCACGTCACCGGCTGGCACCTGGAGCCGTCGTTTGAGACCGACCGTACCCGGGCGGGGACGGCGATCGGCACGCTGCTCGCCGAGCTGGCCGAGCGCATCGACGTCCGCGTCCTCGTGTGGGCCGGTTCGCCGGTCCCGATCTTTCATCCCACCCGGTCCGAGGTCGCCGCCGGGCTCGCCAACCTGACACGCAACACCCGGATCCAGGCCCACGGCGACCCGCGCGAGCACCCCGTCCACTGCCACCATGAGAAGACGATCGTCATCGACGGCGAGGTCGCGTTCGTCGGCGGGATCGACCTCACCGACTCCGATGGCGATCGCTATGACGTCCAGGCCCATACCGCCCGGCGCCGGATCGGCTGGCACGACGTCGCCACCCGGCTGCGAGGCCCCGCCGTGGCCGATGTCAACAACCACTTCCGGATGCGCTGGCGCGAGCTGACCGGGGAGGAGATCCCGGCCACGCCCCCGCCGGCCCCCGCGGGCGAGACGACCGTCCAGGTCGTCCGCACCGTCGAGGAGCACATGTACGACGCCGTCCCCCACGGGGACTTCCGGATTTTGGAGAGCTATCTCCGGGCCCTGCGCTCCGCCCAGGAGTTCATCTACATCGAAAGCCAGTTTCTGTGGGCGGCGGAGGTGGTCTCGATCCTCGCCGACAAGCTGCGCAACCCCCCCACCCCCCAGTTCCGCGTCGTCATCCTCCTGCCGGCCAAGGCGAACAACGGCCAGGAGAGCACCCGCGGCCAGGTGGGGGTCCTGATCGACGCCGCCGACGGCTCGGACCGCGTGCTGGTGGCGACGATCCGGGCGCTGACGCCGTCCGGCGCGCGCGCCGATCCCATCTACGTCCACGCCAAGGTGCTCGTCGTCGACGACCGGTGGCTGATCATCGGCTCGGCCAACATCAACGAGCATTCGCTGTTCAACGACACCGAGATGTGCGTGGTGACCGACGACGCCGAGCTGGCCCGGGAGACGCGGGTTCGCCTGTGGGCCGAACACCTGGAGATGGACGAGGCCGAGGTGCGCGAGGCGACCCCGGTTGCCGTGTTCGATGAGCGGTGGCGGCCGATCGCCCACCGTGAGCTGGAGCGCCGGGAGAAGGGCGAGCCGCCGACGCACCGGCTGCTGGAGCTGCCCGGCGTTTCACGCCGCTCCAGCCGGCTGCTCGGACCGATCGCCGGGCTCTTCGACGACGGCTGAGACGGGGCCGATACGGCGGGGCGGCCGCAGCCAACCCGCGTCTGACCACATACCGCCGCGAGGGCCTACGATCCCGTTCCGTGCATTCGGTCGGCCTTGAGGACAGAGAACGGCCGGCGGCACCACCGCTGCCGCTGCCCCCCATCATCCGCACCGGGCCGGCGCCCCTGCACGGCGGGCCGCTGACCTTCCTGCGCTTCGCCCGGCGCAACCACATGCTGACGTTCGGCTACCTGGTGCTGGCGCTGCGCTGGCTGTGGCTGAAGCTGCGCTGGCGGGGCCGGCTTCGCACCGACGGGCTGTGCTTCATCGGTCCCGGCGTCAAGTTCGAGATCGGCCGCAACGCGCGGGTCAACCTGGGGCGCTGGTGCTGGATCGGCCACGGCTGCAAGGTGCGCGTCCACGAGGGCGAGCTCAGCGTCGGCGCCAAGTCGGTGTTCGGCCAGGAGTGCACGATCTCCGCCTTTCAGCACATCGCGATCGGCCGCGAGTGCATCATCGCCGACCGGGTGATGCTCATCGACTTTGACCACGGGATGGTCGAGGTGGAGCGGCCCATCCGCGAGCAGGGCATCTACAAGCGCGACGTCAACATCGGCCACAACGTCTGGATCGGCTACGGCGCCTGCGTCCTGCGCGGGGTCACGGTCGGCGAGAACTCGGTGATCGGCACCAGCGCCGTCGTCACCTGTGACGTGCCGGCCAACGCCGTCGTCGGCGGGATCCCGGCCAAGATCATCCGCATGCGCAAGGCCCCCCGCCAGCTTCGTTGGGGCTGACCGCAGCGACTCCCCAGGAAGACCTGGGCGTCTAACGGGACTGTGAGTCCCGTTTCTCGCCCCGGCACACGGCCAGGAAGTCAAGCGCCCGCTCCAGGCCGTACTCGCGCAACCGGAAGTCCCGGGCCGAGATCGCCGGCGTGAAGCGGTCGTAGAACGGCGTCGTCAGTCCCAGCCGCTGGTGCACGGCGTCCCAGCCGCAGCGCAGCGCCAGTTCGTGCCCCCGGAGCTTGCGGGCGTGAAACAGGCCGAGCATCTGCACCCGGTCAAACACCTGGCGGCACAGCGCCTCAAACTCGTACGCCCGGTACTCCTTGATGTGCCACGGGTTGTCTGACTTCTCCGCCCCGGGGGGCGCGAGCGTCAGCAGGTTGGGCGTGGTCACGTACAGAACCCCGCCGGGAGCGAGCAGCCCGCGGAAGTGCTCCAGGACCGCCACCGGATCCTGCACATGCTCGATCGTCTGCAGAAAGACGACGGCGTCGAACTCCCCCGGCTCGCCGTACGTCTCGACCATCCCCCGCGCAAACGACAGGTTCTGGCGCCGGTAGCGCAGCCGGGCATGCTCAAAGGCCTCCGGGTTGGCGTCGACGCCGACCACGGACTCAGCACCGCGCGCCAGCACCTCGGAGCCGTAGCCCTCGCCGCAGGCCATGTCGATCACCCGCCGGCCGATCACCCTGGCGCCGATCCACTCATAAACGGCGAGATGGCGGCGGTACCAGTAGTTCTCGGCGGGCACGTCAGGCAGCGTCCGCTCGCCGGTGAGCTCCAGGGGCGGGACCCCCGGGGGCTGATCACGCTGCAGGTAAGCGCTCGTCGTCACGAGC
>DASSZQ010000193.1:0-10753 GCA_035702755.1 Solirubrobacteraceae bacterium
GGGATCTCCAGCAGGCGACCGGTGCGCTTGACCGTGTCGCCCTCGGAGACCTTCTCCCACTCACCGAACAGCACGGCGCCGACGTTGTCGGACTCCAGGTTGAGCGCCAGGCCGGTGACGTCATGGGGCAGTTCGAGCATCTCGAACGACATGCAGTTCTCCAGGCCGTGGATGCGGCAGATGCCGTCGGCGACCGAGAGAACGGTGCCGACCTCGGTCAGCTCCGCCTCGGAGGTGTCGAGCCCCTCGATCCGGCTCTTGAGGATCGAGGTGATCTCATCGGGTTTGATCTGCATGCTTGGTTGCTCCCTTCACAGGCGCGGCACTACGCCTGCGCGACTTGCTTTCGAAGTTGTTCGAGACGGTTGCGGATCGAGGCGTCGAGGATCACGTTCCCCACTTGGAGCACCACCCCGCCCAGGATGTCCGGATCGACCGAGGTGGAGACCTCAACCTGGCGATCGACCTGCCGGCCGATCCGCTCGCCGAGGCTCTGGACGGTCTCGGCGTCCAGCTCCACGGCGCTCGTGATCCGCACCGGCAACAGCTTGCGGGCCTCGTCCCAGAGCTCCTCAAACTCGGCGCGGATCCGGAAGATCGCCGGCGTCCGGTGGCGCTCGATGAGGGCCTCCAGGAAGTTTAGGAATGCCGGGTCGGCCCCCTGCACCGCCCGGTGCAGGCCCTCCTTCTTCTCCGTGACCGAGAAGTACGGCGAGAAGAAGAACTGGGTCAGCTCCCGGTTCTCGTTCAGGGCGTCGGCGAACACGCCGAGCTGCTCGTGGATCTCATCGAGCGACCCGCGCTCGTCGGCGACCTCAAACAGAGCCCGCGCGTAGACCTGGGCGATCTCTTCCACGTCTCGTTACCGGCCCTCGGTCTCCGCGGTCAGCGCGCTGAAGTCCAGCTCGGAGAGCGCGTCCTCCACCAGGCGCCGCTGGTCGTCCTCGGTCAGCGTCTTGCGCGTCACCTTCTCGGTGGCCATCACCGTCAGGTCGGCGACCTCGCGGCGGATCTCCTGGATCGCGCGCCGGGTCTCGGTCTCGATGTCGCGGCGGGTCTGCTCCATCATCTGGTCACGCCGCGCCTTGGCCTCCTCCTGGGACTCGCGCTCGTGGACCTCGGCCGCGCGCCGGGCGCGGGAGACGATCTCGTCGGCCTGGCCGCGCGCCTCGGCGAGCCGCTCGCGGTACTCGTCCAGCAGCTCCTTGGCCTCGACGCGCGTGCGCTCGGCAGCATCGATGGAGTCTTCGATCGTCCGCTGACGGCGATCCAGCGCCTCGGTGATCCGCGGGAACGCCAGCTTCCACAACAGCAGCATGGCCAGCCCAAACAGGATCAGCGTCCAGATCATCAACCCCACGTTGGGCGAGATGAGGAATGAGCCGCCGGAGGCGGCGGGGGCGAGAACGGGGTGCATCTACTTGAGCACGTAGGAGAGCAGGCCGGCGACCAGTCCGTAGAAGAAGCACGCCTCGGTCAGAGCGAAGCCGAGCCACTGGATGCTGGTGATCTCGTCGCGCATCTCCGGCTGGCGGGTCACCGACTCAATGACCTTGCCGAAGATGATGCCGATGCCGACACCGGCGCCCACGGCACCGAGACCGCCACCGACGCCAATCCCGAACCCCGCGGTCAATCCCGAGGACGCGGCGAACGAGAGGATTGTTGCTAGCACTTGAGCTCAGCTCCTTCTTTCTTTTGTTTAGTGGTGAGTGACCGCGCCGCCGATGTAGATGGCGGCGAGGGTCGCGAAGATGAAGGCCTGCAGCGTGGCGATGAGGCCCAACTCAAAGACGTAGATGAGGACGGCGAACGGGAGGGTGAACCATCCGAGGAACGTCAGTCCCAGGATCACCGCCAGGCCGCCGGCCATGAACAGGATGATCATGTGCCCGGCGAGGATGTTGGCGAAGAGCCGGACGGTCAGTGAGATCAGCCGCATGAACGTCGAGATGACCTCAAGCGGGAACACCAGCAGCAGCATCGGTCCATGGACGCCCGCGGGAATCAGGCTCTTCGTGTAGCCGATCACCCCCTGGGCGCGGATGCCCTCCCAGTTGAAGACGATGAACACCACGATGGCCAGGGCCAGCGGGACCGAGATGTTGGCGGTCGCCGAGTACAGCGAGAACGCGGGGATATGCGCTCCAAAGACGTTGAACGTCTCTCCACTGTTCGTCGGCAGCGGGATGTAGCCGATCAGGTTGTTGAACTCCAAAAACAGAAACAGCGCACCCAGGAACGGAAACCACTTGGCGGCCAGCGCGTCGTCCATGTTCCCGCGCGAGATGTTGTCGCGCATGAGGGAGTACGTGACTTCGACGAGCGTCTGCACCCGGTTGGGCCGCTGGCGCATCCGGTAGGCGACCCACGTCATCGTCACCACCGTCAGCACGGCGGCGATGAACAGGTACAGCACGGCGCGGTTGATGCTGAACACGCCGAGGTGGATCCAGGCCGGCAGCTGGAACTCGTCCTGGATCTTGAACGTGTTGTTCTTGTGGCCGAAGCCGAAGCCGATGACCAGGAGGATGAGGATCGCCAGGTAGATGCCGAGGATCCACCACAGGGCCATGCGCCGCCGGCTCATCTACGACCTCCGGGGGCGCGTCAGCGCCGACGTCGCCAGCGACACGGTGAAGGCGAACACAACCACGGCCAGGCAGGCGAGCCCGGCGTTCTGGCCGTCGGCGTTGCGCACGAGGATGACGGCGATCGCCAGCGCGAACAGCCGGCCCAGCATGAAGCCCAGCCGGATCCCGATGGCGCGCTGGGGCGGGCTCGCCGTGGCGGCGCGCTCCACGCCGATGCCCAGCAGGCGCAGGACGATCCAGGCGCCGGCGCCGACGGCGTAGCCGGCGGCGGGCACGCCGATGAGGATCATGATCGGCGCGGCCACGATCAGGACGATGACGTCGAAGTAGCTGAGAACGCTCACGGGCGCCTCAGACGGATGAGAAGCGCTTAATGACAACTCGTATCCCCACCAGAAATCCGATCAGAAACCCAGCGACGGCCAGCGGAACCACCGCTCCAATCAAGGCGCCGATACCCGCTCCGACCGCCGCGCACAAGAGGTTCACCGAGAGCATCAACGCTCCCGCGCCGGCCGCGTCCCGGCCGGTTATGGGGGGTCGACTGCTTTGCGACATGGAGTCTGATGACGCTTTTCTGCAAGCTGATTACGGGGTTGAGGGGCGCGCGTAGGCTATCGGCGCGGCGACAGGAGCGTAGCCCCAGTTCAGCGCCGGCACGGGCAGCGCGCCACTACCAAGAGGGTAGTGGAGACCCGCCCGGGTTAGAAGGAGATTAGCGTGCCCCCGGGATGAGAGGCATGCTCCCTGCGAGGCGCGCTCGCCGCAGGTCCGGCTTGGGGATCTGACCCTCCGCCCACAGCGCCGCCAGGCTTGCCCGGGGAAGGCCCAGGGCGCCCTGGTAGACGAGGTATCGCGGCTCCCAGCGCGGGAAGAACTTGGCGTTGAACCGGTACAGGCTCTCGATCTGAAAGAACGGATTGCCCAGCGCGATGAGCCGGCCGAGCACGCGCTCAAACCATCGCTCGGGACTGTGCATCCACCGGGCGAACGCGGCGAAGTTGAGCGAGATCTCCTGCACCCCGCGCTCGCGCAGCAGCTCGATCGCCTGCACCACCAGAAACTCCGTCAGGCCGTTGGGGGTGTCCGGATCGCGGCGCATGAACGACAGCGACATCGCCGGCCGTCCGTAGCAGGGCACGAAGTGAAGCACGCCGCGCACGGGCCGCCCGGGGCGTGACGCGTCGCGGGCGAGCACCACGATCGTCTCGGCCTCATGCTCGCTGCGGATCGAGTCCATCGCCATCGAGAAGCCCCGCTCCGGCGCCCCCTCCCGGCCCCGCTCCAGCACCAGCTCAACCTCGCGGGCCGTCTGGGGATCAAGCGCCGATACCGGGTGCGCCTCGGCCTCAAACCCCGCCTTGCGCAGACGGCTGACCGACTGGCGGACCTTGCGGATCGGCCGCCCCTCCAGCGAGAACCGCGCAAGCTCGATGATCGCCTCGTCGCCGAGGTAGATCGTGCGCAGGCCGAGCTGTGCCCACAGGGCGCGCATCTGCTCGCTGGCGCCGATCGCCGACACCTTCAGCCCCCGGACCTCGGCAAACGCGGACACGTCACGCAGCAATTGGGGGAAGGCCTCCTGGGGCCCCACGGGATCGCCGGAGAGCAGCAGCACGCCGGCCTCGATCCGGTAGCCGACGAACGCCGAGCGGTCGGAGCTGAAGAAGTAGTGCTTGTCCTCGCGCAGCTTGAAGAACGAGAGCGTGTCGTGGCCGTGGGCGCGGACGAGCTCGGCAGCGGCGCGGCGCGCGGCCGGGCCGGGCAGCGATGACGGCGCCCGGAGCGGGCGGAACACGACGTAGGCCATCGCCAGCAGCGTCCCGATCTCCACCAGGTGGATGCCGAGCGGTACCCACGCGAAGTAGTGGTGATGGAAGTGGATGAGATTGTGGCGGAAGCTGAGGGGCCCGGTCTCGCGCCAGATGAGCAGATCACCCGTCTCCCGGGCCACCCGGGCCCATGAGGGGTGCCCCTGGGTCGCCCACGCGGTGAGCGCGGCGATGGCCACGCCGCAGGCGCCGAGCAGCGGCACCCGCCACACGGCGCTGCGTCCCGTGATCCGCTCCTGTTCGACCCGGAAGGCGTCGCGCACCGAGAACAGCAGCGCCGCCGCCGCCCAGGTGATGACCGTCTCCTCGAAGTCCAGGCCCTTGAGCAGGTCGAGTCCGCCCAGGGCGACCATGAGGACGACCGCGACCTGACAGGCGCGACGGCGGCGCTTGAGCAGGTACGGCGCCACCAGCAGCAGCGCGGCGCCGATCGGCAGGGCGAAGGCGTGGAACAGCCGCATGGCCTCCACCGGCTCAAAGTCGAGCAGCAGGTGCCCGCGCCAGCGGATGTTGGGGGTCAGCGTCGAGGCGACATTGATGAGGCCCACCAGCGCCGCGCCAATCGCGGCCAGCGCAGGAGTCCAGGTTTCGGTGCGTTGACGAATGTGTCTCATGGGAGTGGTTGGCTGCTTCAGCGTCTGGCGGGCGGGGCCGATAGATCGTTTGTGCGCCGCCGCGAAGCGAAATCCCCGTGGAATGTACCGCTCCGCGTGAGCGTGGTTACGGCATCAACGTGCCTGTTCCTGCTCCTCTTCGCCGTCATCGGCAGCTCGCAGGCCGCAGCGCAGGCCTACCTGCCGCCTTCCGGCCAGGTCTTTCAGGGCGTGACCGGCCAGCCGATCTCCGACTATGAGACGGCCGTCGGCAAGCACCCGGCCATCTACCAGGTGTTCTCGGCCTGGGGCGAATACCTGCCCGGCATGTTCGCCGACGCCGGCGCCGCTCACGCCCGGCTGATGATCGCGATCAGCACCGACTCCTGGAGCCGCCAGCTGATCACCCCGCAGGGAATCGCCGACGGCCGCGGGGACGCCTGGCTGATTGCGCTCAACCACCAGATCGCCGCCTCCGGCCACCCGGTCTACATCCGGCTCATGGCCGAGATGGACAACTACAACAACTCCTGGTGCGCCTATAACGTGGACGGCTCCTCCCGGGGGCCGTCGCACTCGGCCCGGGAGTACCGGCTGGCGTGGAAGCGGGCGACCCTCATCCTGCGGGGCGGCAGCCGGGCCCACATCGACGGTGTCCTGCGCCGGCTCCGCCTGCCCCCGCTGCGGACGCACGCAGACCTTCCGGTCGGCCAGGTCGCGATGCTGTGGGTCCCCATGACCTCCGGCGACCCGGCGATCCCCGGCAATCAGCCGGCCGCCTTTTGGCCCGGCCGCGCCTGGGTCGACTGGGTGGGCACCGACTTCTACTCCAAGTTCCCCAACTTCTCCGGGCTGGCCAGCTTCTACGCCCGGTACCGCTCAGAGCCCTTCGTGTTCGGCGAGTACGCGATGTGGGGCGCTGACAACGCCGCCTTCATCACGCAGCTGTTCGGCTGGGTCCACACCCATGCCCGGGTCCAGATGCTCGTTTACAACCAGGGCGATGTCGCCGCCGGTCCGTTTCGCCTCTTCCGCTATCCGGCCGCCACCCGGGCTCTGCGCAGCGCCCTGGCCAGCCCGCGGTTCCCGGCGTTTGCGCCGGACTGGCAGTAGGCGTCCGCGGCCCGCCGTCCAGCCTCCCCCGCCCGCCGGCGACCCGGCGGCTACTCGCTGAGCTCGCGGATCTTGTCCTGGACGCGCTTTTGCTTGCTGACCAGCTCGGCGGCCAGCTCGTTGAGCTCTGAGAGGCGTCCCCGCACCATCTCCAGCTGGCTGGAGATGTGGCCGAGCAGCTCCTCCAGGATGCGGCGGCGCTCGGCCGGATCCTCGGTCTGCTTGAGCTCGTCGCGCAGCGATGCCCGGGCACTCTCGGCCTCCAGCAGCTGGGAGAGCTGGTCCAGCGAGAGGCCGAGCAGATCGCGCAGCCGGATGATCTCCCGCACGCGGTCGACGTCGGCCTGCGTGTAGCAGCGATGCTTGCCCTGGGCGCGTTCCGCCGAGCCGAGCAGGCCGATCTCCTCGTAGTAGCGGATCGTCCGCGCCGTCGTACCCGTCAGCTCGGCGACCTCGCCGATGCGCAGCGGACGCTCCTGTGTGGTGGGTGCGCACGCACTCATAATGAAATTTGACCGAATCGCATTCTTACGTAAACGTCAGAATAGCAGCGTGGCTGCCTGCTGTGGCAATTGTCACGGCTCAAACCAGGCCACCGTCGCCAGGATGATGAAGGCGGCGATGAGCGCCGTGCCCTCAAACGGCGTCGCCTCGCCGTCGCCGGTGATCTGCCAGACGATGATCGCGGTTCCGATCAGCCCGCCGATGTAGACCGGCGCGAGCGCGAACGTCAGCGCCGTGGCCGTCAGCAGCGAGACGATGACGAGCAGCGGGTACAGGAAGGCGGCGATCTGGGCGACCGAGTTCTTGACCACGGAGATCGCCAGGTCATGCCGGCCCTTGTGGGCCAGCGCGATGCCCGCGACGTTCTCCACCGCGTTGCCGGCGATGGCCACGATCACCAGCCCGGCAAAGGACTGGGAGATGTGCAGGGCGCTGATCGTCGGCTCAAGCGCGTTGACGAACCAGTCGGAGACGAACGCCGAGGCTGCTCCGGCCACCACCAGCAGCGTGAGGCTGGTGGCCATCGGCACTCGGAGATCGTCGGCCGCCTCGGCCTCGGGCCGCTGGTCGGTGCGCAGGTACTGGGCCGTCCACACCCCGTAGACGATGAGCAGAGCACCCGCGCCGACGATGGAGATGGTCCGGTCATGCTGGCTGGCCGGGGCGTGGGAGCCGTTGACCAGGCCGATGAGCACGATGATGAAACTGGACACCAGCAGCAGCGTCGCGGTGTCGTTGGGCAGACGTGGACTGAAGCGCATGACGCGATCGCGCTCCTGCCACGCGCCGGCCACGATCACCAGGCCGAGCACCAGCAGGGCGTTGACGAAGATGGAGCCGAGGATCGCCGTCTCGGCGACGATTCGCTGCCCGGCCTCCAGCGCGAACAGCACGACGAAGAACTCCGGCAGGTTGCCGAGCGTCGACTGGAGCATGCCGGTGACCGCCGGGCCGTAGCGCCGGCCGACCTGCTCGGTCGCCGTGGACACAATCCAGGCGTCCCCGGCAAGCGCGAGCGCGGCGAGCACAAACGCCAGCACCCGGGGCACCCCGCTCGCGTACCGGGCGATCCCGGCGAGGACGGTGGCGAGCACGACGCCGGCGAGGGCGACGCGCTCCAGTCTGGAGAATCCGGCGAGCAGGTGCCTACCTGCCCGTCATCACGGTGTCGGCGTCGGAGTACGCCGGGGCACAGCAACAGAGCAGAACGAGCGGCGCCGGGCCGGGGTTCCACAGCTTGTGCGGGGTTCCGGGGGCGATGACGACGCAATCGCCCGTCGTGACCGCCGCCTCCTCGTCCGCCAGCCGCATCCGCCCCGCGCCGGAGACGAAGTAGTAGAGCTCCTCGGTGGCGGGGTGGTAATGCTCGGCCGTCTCCTCGCCGGGGCCAACCGTCGCCTCGGCCAGGCTCTGGTGGCGCGCCGGCGTCCACGCCGGGCCGGCGAGCTCGCGGATCGTCGAGCCGTCGGCGGTGACGAAGGAGCGCAGCGCCTGCAGGTTCGCCTTCTCCATCTCCTATCTGACCCTTTCGAACTCGCCGGTCTCGATGTCCTTGCTGACGCTGACCTCAATCTCGTGCTCGGTGGTGGTCGGATCGGCGCGGCGCAGCTCGATCGTTCGCAGCCGCTTGAACTTGAGGATCTCCAGGACGTAGACGAGATACACACTGGCCGCGACGCACACGGCGCCGAGCATGATGAGGAGGCCCACCCACACGGCGTGGTGCGGCTGGTGGGAGATGAGGTGGTGGCCGACCAGCCGCAGCGCCACCGCCAGGCCCGCCATCAGGATCGACCAGATGTACAGGTAGGCGACCGTCTTGCGCTGCGAGAAGCCGATCCGCGCCATCCGGTGATGGAAGTGGTTGGCGTCGGCCATCCACGGCTTGCGCCGGTACTTCAGGCGCTTGGCGATCACGAACCCGGTATCGAGGAACGGGATCACGAGAATGACGAGCGGCACCACCAGGGCGACGACGGCGTTCGTCTTCAGCGAGCCCACGACGGCGACCACCCCCAGCAGGTAGCCGAGCAGGTTGGCCCCGGCGTCGCCCATGAACACCGTCGCCGGATAGAAGTTGTGAAACAGGAAGCCGAGCGCCGCCCCGGCGGTCAGCGCCGCCAGCACCGGGGCGCCCTGCACCCCCAGGTCGAAGGCGATGACGGCAAACGCCACACCGTCGATCGTGCAGATCCCGGCGGCCAGGCCGTCGACGCCGTCGGAGAAGTTGACGACGTTCATCAGCCCCACCAGCCAGATGACGGTGATGACCCCGCCCTCGTTGGGGAACGCCAGCGTCCCAAAGAACGGCAGCGTGACGTCGGTCACCACCGCGCCGGCCTCCACGGCCACGACGGCCGCCGCGACCTGACCGATGAGCTTGACCGCCGGCTTCAGCGGCTTGATGTCGTCGATCGCTCCCACCAGCGTGATCACCACCGCTCCGACCAGTACGCCCCAGATGTGCACCGTGCCGCCGCTGCCGGGGCGCCCAAACGTGTGCGGCAGGCTGATCGTCGCCGGCAGCCAGATGAACCCGGTCACCAGCACCGCCACCAGGATGGCCAGCCCGCCCAGCAGCGGCGTCTCCCGGTGCGACAACCCCCGCTCCCGCGGCAGATCGACCGCGCCCACGCGCCGCGCCAGCCGGGCGGCCAGCGGGGTGAGCCCCGCCGAAATCGCCGCGGCCACCACGAACGAGAGCACGGCATCCCAGTACTGCATGCCTGACAAGCATGCCAGTCCCCCTCGACAGCTGCCGTCGCCACCGGGTCACCGGCCTACGACCCGGCGTCCCCCTCCGCTGGTCAGGCCCGGCGCGACGTTGCTCAGCCCTGGCGTCCCCCTCCCCTCGTCACGCCCGGCGCGCCAGCGCCTGCGCCAGCCGCCCCACCACCGCCAGTGGCTCCTCCTCCAGCTGGCGCCACGTGATCCTCAGGACCAGGAACCCCTCGGCGGCGAGCCGCTGATCTCGCCGGCGGTCATGCTCAAACGCCGCCCGCGGTCCGTGGACGCGGTACCCGTCAACCTCCACCACCACCTTCGCCTCCGTCCACAGCGCATCGACGAGATGACCGTGCAGCCAGATGTTGAACACCGGCATCGGCAGCTCGGCCCTCGCAATGAGCCGCCGCAGTTTTCGCTCGCCCTCCGAACGTGTCAACACCGGCCCCTGCTCGTCCGCGAGGACGGCTCGCAGGCGCTGCGTTCCCGTCCTGCCGGGAGCTCGTTTCAAGGCCTCGTGGAGTTCCGCGTCCGTCACCAAACCGAGTACACGCGCCTCGTTGAGTGCCTGCGCGAGCGTTGGCGTGGACGCGTCCGCGGCCAAGTCGATCAGCGTCCGAGCGGGCGCGGTGACCGGAAGGCCGTGGCAGAGGCGCACGTCACGGGGATCGAGCGCCGGCACCTGGTGGACTCTGAGGCCCGGCCGGGAGCGGAGCCGGCGCATGACGGTCAGCGTGACCTCCGGCGGCGGTGACGTGATCATCCCCCACAACGACGCCGCTATGGCGTGGCTGAGCGCCGTGTCGTAGTACGCATACAGCAGCGCGGCGGTCGGCGGACCGAGCGGCGTTGGCGCCGTGTGGCCCACGGCGAACACCGCCGGGAACACCTCGTGCAACCGTCCTCGGTCCCGGCGGTGGCGGATGGACCCGGGACTGATTCCCAGCGCCAGGATCTGCGAGCGGTGCACGAATCCGTGCTGGGCCTCCGCCAACTCCACCAGGCCCCATTCGCCAGCGGCAACAACCCCCACCTTGTGCGAAATTCGAACTGAGGCTCCAGATTTCGCCCCAGAGGGCCGCTGGACAGCCGAAATGTTCCAGACGACGGGGCGCGATTCGGATCTCGTACGAACTGGCTGCGAATTGCCGGCCATACTCGGTTTGAGTCGGCGACGGCCGTGCCTTCTCCCCCCTCCAGGGTTCGATCAGGGCCGCCAGGCTCCTCCGCGGCGGGCCGGAGGGCCGGCGGGCCGGAGGGCCGGCGGGCCGGAGGGCCGGCGGGCCGGAGGGCCGGCGGGCCGCCGGTGCGGGGGCGGGCCTGCGGTCCGCCGCGGCGGGTGGCTCAGGCGACCGCGGCGGCGCCGAGCTGCGCGTACAGCGGGTACCGGTCG
>DASSZQ010000328.1:0-2938 GCA_035702755.1 Solirubrobacteraceae bacterium
GCCGGAGACCTGCTGCTCGATCTGTTGTCGGTCTCCGAGGGCGGGCGCCGCGGCCTGCTCCCGGCCGCCCTGCGGATCGCCTGGAGGCTGCGGTGACCGAGCCCGCCTCCCGGGAACTGCCGCCCGTGCCGCCCGTCTCACCGGCGCCGCCCGCACCGCCGGCGCCGCCCGCACCGCCCGCGCCGTCGGCCCCCGCCCGGCGCCAGGCGCCGGTGCTGACGTGGCTGGCGACGACGCTGCACGTCCCCCTGTATCGCAACGGCGCCGCGCTGGTGCTCAACTCCGGCGTCACGGCGCTGCTCGGCCTCGCCTACTGGCTGCTGGCCGCGCACGAATACAGCGCCCACGCCGTCGGCGTCAACACCGCGGCCATCTCGGCCATGATGTTCCTCGCCGGCGTCGCCCAGCTCAACCTGATGAGCGCGCTCGTCCGCTTTGTGCCGATCCTGCGCGGCGCCCGCGGCCGCTTCATCGCCGTCTGCTACGCCACCGCCGCGGCCGCCGCGATCGCCTGCGCCGCCGTGTTCCTGGTCGGCATCGGCACCTGGGCGCCGGCGCTCGGCGTGCTCGGCTCCGGGCCGGCCATGGTCGGCTGGTTCATCGGCGCCACCGTCATCTGGTGCGTGTTCAACCTCCAGGACAGCGCGATGACCGGACTCGATGCCGCGGTCCTCGTCCCCGCCGAGAACACCGTCTACGGCGTGGCCAAGATCGTGCTGCTGGTGGCGCTGGCCTCGGTCTCGCCGGCACTGGGCATCTTCGCCTCCTGGACGGCGGGCCTCCTGTTCTCGATCGTGCCGGTCAACCTGGCCATCTTCACGGTCCTCCTGCGCCGCCGCATCCCGGAGCCCGACGCCGCGGTCAAGGTGCCGACGCCGCGGGAGATCGTCCACTTCGTGGCGCCGGACTACCTCGCGGCGCTCCTGTGGCTGGCCGCCACCACGCTGATGCCGGTGATCGTCGTCGCCGTCGCCGGCGCCACCTCAAACGCCTACTTCTCGCTGGCCTGGATGATCATCCTGCCCATCGGCGCGGTCAGCGCCAGCATGGGGGTGGCGCTCGTCGCCACCGCGTCCAGCGAGCCGCACCGGCTGCCGGAGTACGCGCGCAGCACGATGCGCCGGACGGCGCGGCTGGTCATCCCGGCGGCCCTGCTCGTCGCCGTCGCCTCGCCGTGGGTGGTGCGGCTGTTCGGCCGCCAGTACGCCCACCATGCGTCGCTGACGCTGTCGCTGCTGGCCCTGTCGGTGATCCCGGGGATGGTCACGGCGCTGTACACCAGCATCTACCGGGTGCAGCGGCGCATGCGCCGCGTCGTCGCCATCCAGGCGGGGCTGTGCATCTCGGTGCTCATTCTCGGCCCCGTGCTGCTCACGATCATGGGCCCGGCCGGCGTCGGACTGGCCTGGCTGGTGTGCCAGAGCGTGATGGCCATCATCATCCTCAGCCTTGACCCAATCGCGCTGCGCAACCAGCGCAGCCGGCTGCGCAGCGGGGGCCGCGATCTCGCCGCGCTGGCGACCGCCCGCGTGCCGCTGGTGCGCCGCGTCGCCCACCGCCACCTGTACCCCCTCGCCCGGTGCGTGCCGCCGGGCATGGCGCTGACCGGCGTGGAGGCCGTGACCGACGTCGTCGTCGGCCGGGCCCGCGCCGTGAGCGCGGACGCCGGGCATGACGCGGTGTTTGTGCGGCTGGCGCTCACCCCCCACGGCGACGAGAGCGTTGACCGCGCGCTGCGTCAGCTGGCCGGCCTGGCGGCCGACGCGCGGCTGGCGGACTGGGAGGTCGCGGTTCCGCGGGTGCTTGAGCACAATCGCCTCCGGGGACGGCTGTACATCGTGGAGTCCGGTGTCAGCGGCGTTCCCATGGCCAAGGCGCTCGCCGGGGGCGCGCCGTGGAACCCGCTCGCCCAGCGGGCCATCGCCGCCGTCGACGGGCTGCACCGCCGCACGGCGGAGACCCTGGTGGCGCCGGCCTCCCTGCTTGACCACTGGGTCGGCGAGCCGGCGCGATCGGTCGAGGAGCTGGTCTCCCGCTCGCCGCGGCGCGTGCGCGCCCTGCGCGAGCTCAGCGCCAACCTGGCGGCCGCGCTCGACGGGCACCGGGTGCGCACAAGCTGGACCCACGGCGACTTTGTGCCCGGCAACGTGCTCGTCGACAGCGCCGGCGCGGTGACCGGGATCATCGACTGGGAGATGGGCTCCACGCCCAACCTGCCGGCGCTTGATCGGATGATGCTGCTGCTGGCCACGCACACCCAGCTGGAGCGCATTCAGCTGGGCGAGCTGGTGACCGCCATCGCCGGCCGCCGCGCCCCCGCGCCGCTGTGGAGCGCGCTGGACCGGGCGGCGCGAACGGGCCCCGGCCAGCCGCTTGACGTGCGGGCGCTGACGCTGTTGTGCTGGTTGCGGCACGCCGCCTCGCACGCCACCTTCCGCGAGCGCTCGGCCCGCCTGGTCGTCTGGCGCCACTACAACGTCGATCCCGTCCTGGACGCATGGAGGCCACGGTGACACTGCTCATCTCCGACACCCGCACCCGCATCCTCAGCCCCGCCCCCCGGGCCGAGTGGCTGGCCGTGTACGAGTCGGATCCGAACGCGCTCATCTACCACCACCCCGCCTGGGTGGATCTCATGTGCGCCTTCGCCGGCTTCCAGGACGCCAGCCGCCTGTATGAGCTTCCGGGGGACCGCTACGCCGTCCTGCCCATGGTCCGCCGCCAGCTGCTCGGCGCCCCGCTGTGGGAGGCCTCGTTCCCGCCGGCCTGGGGCCAGGGCGGACTGCTCGCCTCCGGCGGGGTGGGGCCCGGCGACCTCGCGGTCATGTTCGAGGACCTGCGCCGGCGGCGCGTGCCCCGGATCTCGCTGCGGCCCAACCCGCTCAGCATCCCGGCGTGGGAGGAGGCCAGGCCGGCGGGCGTCATCACCGTGCCGCGC
>DASSZQ010000186.1:0-2477 GCA_035702755.1 Solirubrobacteraceae bacterium
GCGTCAAACGCGGCGTTCTGCGGGCCGCCGGCGGGGAACGTGCTGCTGGTGGGATAGCTCACCGTGTCGACGGCCCACGTCGCCGGCGCGGCGAGCAGGGCCCCCAGCGCGGCGCCCGCGACGGCCAGGCGGACCCGGGGAGACGGCCGGAACAGCAGAACCCCGGCGGCCAGCGCGCCGACGGCGATGATCAGCGGGCGCGCCCAGGAGACATCACCGCCGAGGTGTCCGACGACGACAAGCTCGGTGACCACGCCGCCGGCGATGAGCAGCGGGCCGAGCATCCGCGCCCCCCGGGCGCCGCGCCCGGCGCCGGCGAGCTCCCCCACCCCGGCGCCCACCAGCGCCGCCGTGAACGGCGCCAGCAACGACACGTAGTACGGGTGAAAGATGCCCTGGGCATAGCTGAAGACGACGGCGCTGACGGCAAACGCGCCGCCGACGGCGATCAGCCAGCCGGTGCGCGGATCGGAGCGCCGCAGCCGCGTGGCGACGATGAGCGCCAGCCCGGCGACGGCGGCGAAGCCGATCAGCCAGCCGGCCTGGCCGCCGAGGCTTGCGCCGAGGAGGCGCAGGACGCCCGGGTCGCCCCCGTTGGCGGCGCTGATCCCGCCGCGGAGCGCGCTCGGGGCGCCCGCCTGTCCGGTGACCCGGCCGAGGCCGTTGTAGTTGAAGATCAGCGACCAGATGCTGTTGTCGGAGGTGCCGGAGACCCACGGGCGGTCGGCGGCCGGGGTGAGCGTGACGAGCACCGGCCAGGCCAGGCCGACGGCGGCGAGCGCCACCCCGCCGAGGGTCAGCTGGCGCAGCGCGGCGAACCGTCCGCGAGGAGCCACCCACAGATAGGCGAGCGCGATCCCGGGCACGATGAGAAGCGCCGCCGCCATCTTGGCCTCAAAGCCGAGGCCCACGCACACGCCGGACAGCACCAGCCACCTCGTCCGCCCGTCCTGGAACGCGCGCCCCGCAAACCACAGGGCGGCGACGGAGCACAGGACGAGGACCTCGTCCGGGTTGTTGTGGCGCGACATGGCGACGGTGATCGGCGTGAGCGCCAGCACGATCCCGGCGGCGAAGCCGGCGGCGCGGCCGAAGCGCCGGCGGACGAGGTCATAGACGAGCACGGCGGCGGCAACGCCCATCAGTGCCTCAGGAACGAGGATGCTCAGCGGGTGAAAGCCGAAGACGCGTGCCGACAGGGCCTCGATCCACAGGCCGAGCGGCGGCTTGTCGACGGTCATCAGGCCGCTGCGGTCAAGCGAGGCGAACAGGAAGTCATGCCAGCTGCCCGTCATCGAGCGCACGGCGGCCGAGTAGAAGGTGTTCGCCCAGCCGTTGAGGCTGAGGTTCCAGAAGTTGAGCGCCGCGGCGATGCCGATCAGGCCGATCAGCTCAGGGCGGTCGCGAACGGCGGCGGTCCATCCGGGACGGGCGCGACGCGCCAGGCGCCAGCCGCGCAGGGGCTCGCGGTATGAGGCGGAGCTGGAGCTCATCTACGGCAGGATCAACAGCCGGGATGAGAGAAGGCTAAGAGCGCGCACTGCTGTCAGGAACAGCTCAGGACCGCCGGGGATGCGGTCGGCGGGCCGCGACGGGGGCGGCGCCGCGGATGCGGGCGCCGGCATTCCCGCGTTAGGGCTGGCCGGGAACGTGATGGATCTCGGTGTAGACGCCGGCGGCCAGCAGCATGCCGGCGAGCCCGGCGGCGACACCGGCGACGAGGCGGCGGAGAAATCTCACGGGGCTTCCTCGGTTTCAGACGCGGGAACAGGGCCGTCGCCACGATCGGCGTCACGTCGAAGGAACCGTGAAGAGGTGACTAAGTCCCGGGTAGGAACAGACTCGTAGAGTACGAGGAACTGCCTCTGAAACCAGGGAGTTTTTGAACCATCATGTCCGCGAACACCAACAGCTTCGACGCCCGGGCCACGCTGAAGGTCGGCGATCGCTCCTATGAGATCTACCGGCTGGACGCACTGCAGTCCAAGTTCGACGTCGCCCGGCTGCCCTTCTCGCTGAAGATCCTGCTTGAGAACCTCCTGCGCAACGAGGACGGAGAGGCGATCCGGGCCCAGGACATCGAGGCGCTGGCGACGTGGAACGCCGCCGACGAGCCGTCGGTGGAGATCTCGTTCACGCCCGCGCGCGTCGTCATGCAGGACTTCACCGGGGTGCCGGCGATCGTCGACCTGGCGGCGATGCGCGACGCGATGCGCGACATGGGCGGGGACCCCAACAAGATCAATCCGCTCGTTCCCGCCGAACTGGTCATCGACCACTCCGTGCAGGTCGACGCATTCGGCAGCCCCAGGGCGTTCCAGGTCAACGCCGAGCGTGAGTTTGAGCGCAACGAGGAGCGCTACGCGTTCCTGCGCTGGGGGCAGGGCGCGTTTCACAACTTCAAGGTGGTGCCGCCGGACACCGGCATCGTGCACCAGGTCAACCTGGAGTACCTGGCCCGCGTCGTGTTCGTCGAC
>DASSZQ010000232.1:0-19500 GCA_035702755.1 Solirubrobacteraceae bacterium
GGACGCGGACACTGGCGCGCACGCCGTCGTTGAATGCCAATCTGCAGCAGGTCATGGATGCGCTGAAGAACCTGGCGTTGGCGCCGGGGACCAATGTGGGGGTCAACGCGCTGACCGCGACGGTGGACACGCTGAACCCGATGGTCCGCTACCTGGGGCCGTATCAGACGGTCTGCAATGACTGGAATTACATGTGGACGTATCTGGCCGAGCACATCTCCGAGGCCACCAGCTTCGGCTTCGCCCAGCGGGTGTTGCTCAACCAGGCCAACGCGTCTCAGCCCAACAATCTCGGTCAGCAGGGGGCGACGGCGCCGGCCAACGGCGGCGGGAGCACCTCCACCATCTCCGGCGGCAACGAGTACCTCCACGCCCAGGCGTACGGGGCGGCGGTCACCAACTCCGGCGCCGCTGACTGCGAGACCGGCCAGCGCGGCTACGTCCTCAAGCTCAACCATCTCGACCCGCAGGGCCGGGACCTGGCCACCGACGCCCACACCCCCGGCGTCCAGGGGTCCACGTATGCCGGCCGCGCCCGCGTGCCCAAGGGCGAGACGTTCTCCCGTCAACCCACCACCGGACCGCAGCTGCCGTCCATCCCGGCCAACCCATGAGCATCTTCAAGCGCAAGGGAAAGCGCCGCAACGGCGTCAGCAAGTTCACCGCCGGGCTGGTGGGAATCGTCCTGATCATCGTCTTCACCTACTTCGCCTACACCAAGTTCGCCAATCCGTTCGCCAGCCCGTACACCGTCAGCGCCACGTTCACCAACGCACACGGGATCGTCCCCGGAGCCCTGGTGCGCATCGCCGGCGTGAACGTCGGCAAGGTGACCGCGGTCACGACCGATCCCTCCTGCCGCAACCAGGCGAGCACCAACCACGTGGCCTGCCAGGCGGCCGAGGTGCAGATGACGATCGGCCAGGGCGGACTGCCGATCCATGACGACGCCACCTTCGCCATCCGCCCGCGGACGTTCCTGGAGGGCAACTTCTTCGTCGACGTCTCGCCGGGCACCCCGGAGGCGCCGGTGGCCCACAGCGGGCACACGTTCCCCATCCAGCAGGGGATCGAGCCCGTCCAGTTCGATCAGGTGCTCACCAGCCTGCAGTCGAACACCCGTCAGAACCTCCAGACCCTGCTCCAGCAGTTCGGCACCGCCGTCAAGCAGGGCGGCCCCTCGTTCAACCGCTCGATCCAGTACTGGCTGCCCGCCTACAAGTACTCGTCGATCGTGTCCCACGACGCGCTCGGCCTGCAGCCCAACGACCTCTCCAACTACATGACCGACCAGGCGACCACCGCGGCGGCCATCGACGCGCACCCGCACAACCTGGAGAGCCTGATCACCGACTTCAACATCACCGCCAACGCCTTCGCCCGCCGCAACGTGGCGCTGGAGAACACCATCGTCCAGCTGCCCCGCACCCTGAGCGCCGCCATCCCCGCCTTCAACGCGCTCAACGCCGCCTTCCCGCCGCTGCGGCGGCTGGCCGTCGCCCTCATCCCGGGCGTCAAGTCGACCGGTCCCATGGTCGACGCCAGCCTGCCGTTCATCACCCAGCTCAACGACCTCGTCCAGCCCTCCGAGCTGCGCGGACTGACCGCCGATCTGAAGCCGACGATCCCGGCGCTGGCCAAGCTCACGCTGGACACGATCCCGCTGATGAAAAACGAGGTGCGCCCCGCCTCCAGCTGCGTCGCCAACATCATCTACCCGTGGTCGCAGCTGACCGTCCCGGACTCGCACTTCAACTCCTCCAACGGATTCCCGCCGCACAAGGTGTACATCGAGGCCGTCGACTACCTCCCCGGTCTCGCCGGCGAGTCGCGGGACTTCGATGCCAACGGCCCGTACGTGCGCATCCTCGGCACCGGCGGCACGCTCACCTACTCGCTGCAGCCCGGCATGTTCGGCCAGGCGCTGACCAAGCTCGACGCCGTTCAGCCCCAGGTGCCGCCCGGCGGCAAGGAGCCGCCGTTTGAGCCCAACGTCCCGTGCGAGTCCCAGGCGCCGATCACAAATCTCGCCACCCCCTCCAGCGGCCCCATCCAGCAGACGCCGACCAGCCTGAACGCCCTCGGCGCCCTCGCCCGCTGGCGCGGGGCCAACACCAACGCGATCTCGGCCCTCCAGTCCCAGGCCGCCGGCTCCGGCCTGAAGCTCAACTCCGCCAAGGTGGTCAAGTAGCGGATGAAGCGCGCGATCCGCAACCACCTGCGCGACTTCGTGGCGATCATCGTCCTGCTGGTGCTGTCGCTGGGCGTGGCCGCCTACATCCTCAACCATCAGCGGCTGCGCTTCCCGTTCCTGCAGCCGACGCCGTACACGCTCCAGGCCGACTTCTCCACCGGCCAGGCGCTCACCCCCGGCCAGGGCCAGCAGGTGACGATCTCCGGCGTGAAGGTGGGGCTCGTCGGCAACGTCGCGCTCAAGAACGGCCGGGCGATCGTCACCCTCCAGATCGACCCCCAGTACCGCCACCTCATCCACACCGACGCCACCGCGCTCGCCCGGCCGCGCACCGGACTGCAGGACATGTTTGTGGAGATCAACCCGGGCACCCGCAGCGCCCCGGTCGTCAGGTCCGGCTTCACCATCCCGGTGCAGAACACCATGCCGGAGGTCAACGTCGACGAGATCCTCTCCTCGCTTGACTCCGACACCCGCGCGTATCTGAACCTGCTGGTCAACGGTGCCGGGCAGGGGCTGCAGGGCAAGGGGGGCGACGAGCTCGCCCAGGTGCTGCAGCGCTTTGAGCCCACCCACCGCGATCTGGCGCGCGTCAACGGCGCGGTCGCTGTCCGCGGACGCGATCTCCAGCAGCTCGTCGACTCGCTGCGCCGTCTCAACGCGGCGCTGGCGACCAAGCAGACCCAGATCGTGTCGCTCGTCGACGCCAGCTCCACCGTGTTCCGGGCCTTCGCCTCCCAGGACACCAACATCAGCCGCGCCGTCTCCGACCTGCCGGGGACCCTGGCGCAGACGACCCAGACGCTCAACGAGGCCGAGGCCTTCGCCAAGCTCCTGGGGCCGACCTCGGCCAGCCTGCTGCCGGCCGCCCATTCGCTGCCCGCCGCCAACGCCGCCCTCTCGGCGCTGGCCAGGCCGAGCGCGCCGATCGTCAAAAACCAGATCCGTCCGTTCGTCATCGCCGCCCGCCCGCTGGTGCGCAACCTGCGGCCGGCGGCCATCAACCTGGCCAAGGCGACGCCGAACCTGACCAAGACGTTCGTGGTCATCAACCACCTGGTCAACATGCTCGGCTACAACCCGGGCAACGTCGAGCACGGCTACCTGTGGTGGCTGGCGTGGCTTGACCACAACGTGCGCACGCTGTTCTCCGTCCAGGATGCCAACGGCGATTTCCGGCCGCTGTTCCTGCAGGCCAGCTGCGCCACGTACACGCAGATCATCAACAGCATGAACCTCAGCCAGAACGGCCTGGGGTCCGAGCTGGAGAGCGTGCTGAACCTGACGCCGATCCTCACCAGCGCCGGCCTATGCCCCACGCAGGCCGCCGCCGACGCCAAGGACTATCAGGCCTACCAGGCCCAGCAGCAGGGCCGGCAGGCGCTGGTCCGCACCCCCACCGGCCAGACGAGCACGACGCTGGCGCCCTTCGACCCCGCCCTCCCGGTCAAGTAGATGGAAACGAGCAGCCCGTCCGTAGCCAAGGTCGTGACGATGGTCCTGTTCGCGCTGTCGTGCATCGGCCTGCTGCTGTTCTTGTGGCTGTCCTTCGGCGGGACGATCCCGTTCAACGCGCGCGGCTATGAGTTCAAGGTCGCGTTCAAGGACGCCACCCAGCTCTATGACCAAGCGGACGTGCGGATCGCCGGCGTCTCGGTCGGCAAGGTGGTGTCGCTGTCGCTGGACAAGGGCGCCAACCGGACGACGGCCACGATCCAGATGGATAACAAGTTCGCGCCGATCCGCCGCGACACCCGGGCGATCCTCCGCACCAAGACGATCCTCGGCGAGACCTACGTCCAGCTGACCCCCGGCGCTCCCCACAGCCCACCGCTGGCCGATGGCGGAACGCTCCCCGTGGGCCAGGTCGTCAACGCGGTTCAGCTGGACCAGATCTTCAACGCCCTTGACCCCAAGACCCGGCAGGCGTTCCGAACCTGGCAGCAGCAGCTGGCCGTCGCGGTGAAGGGCAACGGGCAGAACCTCAACAACGTGCTCGGCAACCTGCCGACGTTCGCCGCCGACGCCACCGACCTGCTTCAGGTGCTCGACATCCAGCACATGGCGGTCGTCAACCTGCTGCGCAACGGCACCACGGTGTTCGCCGCCCTCTCCAAGAGCCAGTCGGCGCTGCGCAACCTGATCACCAGCGGCGAGCAGACGTTTGCGACGACGGCCGCCAACAACAAGGCGATCTCGGCCACGTTCCACGTGTTCCCCACCTTCCTCAACGAGACCAAGGCGACGATGGCGCGCCTGCAGAGCTTCGCCCAGGACACCGACCCCCTGATCAAGGAACTGGAGCCGGTCGCCACCAACCTCAAGCCGACACTCACCGACGTCCGCCGCCTCGCCCCCTCGCTGCGCTCGTTCTTCTACCACCTGGGACCGCTCATCACCGTCTCCAAGACGGGCATGCCGGCGATCCGCGACGTCATCAACGGAGCCACCCCGGTGCTCGGCTCGCTCGGCCCGTTCCTGGAGCAGCTCAACCCCATCCTGACCTGGCTGTCGCTGCACCAGCAGCTCACCTCCGACTTTCTGTCCAACCTCCCGTCCGGCCTGGCCGCGACGACGACGAGCTTTGCCGGCAACGGCATCGGCCACTACCTGCGCCAGTTCCAGCCGATCGGTCCGGAGACACTCTCCTACAACACGACGGCCCGCGACCCGGCCAACCGCGGCAACACCTACCCGCCGCCGCTGTGGCTCTCGGACCCGCGCGCCTTCAGCGCCGGCGGCAAGTATCCGGGCAGCTTCGCGCTGCCGTCCTGGGACTGCAACAACACCGGCGCGCCCGGCGACGGCTCGCAGCCGGCCGGCTCGGCGCCCGTGTCGCCGCTGCAGACGGGCACGCCCGCCTGCTGGGTGGCGTCGCCGCTCGGCCCGCTGATCGGCCAGAGCAACCGGTTCCCGCACGTGACGGCGGCCAAGTACTCCAACAAGTAGGCGCGGCGATGGACGGCATGGCAGCGCACGCGCGGCAGCCGGCGACCCCGGCCCCGTTCCGGACGCGGGACGCCGGCAGGCGGCATCGCGCCCGCAGACGGCCGGCGCCGCTGACGCGCGGCGGGCCGCTCAGGCGGTGGTGGAGCTCAGGCGGTCGCGGACCCTACGTCGGCCAGCTCGGCGTGCGAGGCGCGGCCGAGGGCGATCATGTTGAGCAGCGCGCCGGCCAGTTCGCTGTCGCCGCTGATCTCCAGTCCCTCACGGTCCCCGGCCGGGGAGAGCGCCTGGACCCAGGTCGCGGTCGTGCCGCGCACCTGAGCGTCGGATGCTCCGTCGGCGTTCTCGGCGATCTCCGCGACGCCCGGGGTGACCATGACGCGATATGTCGCGCCGGTGCCCTGGTCGTCGGTGACCGTGAACTCAACGGTTCCAGAGAGGGTGCTGTCGCTGCCGACAAGCCCCGGGATCAGTCGGAAGATGGCTCCCACGTCGATGCGCTCCGCGGACCGGGGGGGACCCCAGGCCCACTCATAGCCCCAGCGCGCCAGCTGCCCGAGCACGGGCGCCAGCTCACGGGAGCGGTCGGTGAGCTCGTAGTCCACCCGCGGCGGCACCTCGCGGTAGCGCTTGCGGGTCAACATTCCGTCGGCGACCATGCGGTTCAGGCGCGAGCGCAGCTGCTCGGTCGAAATCCCCGGCAGCACGCGCTGCAGCTCCACGAAGCGGCGTGGTCCTGAGAGTAGGTCTCGGACGATCAGCAGGGTCCACTTGTCGCCCACGAGATCGAGGGCGCGTGCGTCGGGCGACCACTGGTCGTACGGGTGGCGCTTTGCGGGTGGTACGTGCGAAATGACAATTCCCCGGTGTGTTGGACGATTTCCTCCTACCGAGAACCAGCATAACGAATGGTCCGTCAAGCACCACAGTGTTTTTCCGCCAGTTTTATCCGTGGTAATCGTTTTGGGCGGGTAGATGGGACAAGTGATCTACCTCCACGAGCGGCGGCCTGTACGAATTGGAGCAATTCGCCAGGACCGCCCCACCTTCTTCTTCGACGTTTCGAGCCCGCTCTCGTACCTCATGGCCGAGCGCATTGAGCGGACGCTCGGCGAGGTCACATGGGTCGCGGCCGACGGCAGCCTGCTGCGGCGGGCCCGCAACGGCCGCGATCGTGGGCAGACCCTGCAGGGCCTCCGCGGCCGGGCCGAGGCGGCCGCGCGGGCGATGCGGCTGCCGCTCGTCTGGCCGGAGCGCTTTCCCGGGTCCGCCCCCTGCGCCCAGCGGGCCGCCGCCTTCGCCTGCGAGATCGGCGCCGGCGCGGCCTTCGCCCTGGCGGCGAGCCGGCTGGCGTTCTGCGGCGGCTTTGACCTGGAGGATCCGGAGACGCTCGCCGAGGCGGCCGCGGCCGCCGGTGTGCCTTTGGAGGGCTGTCTCGCCGCCGCCGGAGAGACCTGGCGCGACGAGGAGCTGACGGCGACGGTTCGCCAGCTCGCCGACAACGGCGTCACCGAGGTACCGGCGATCCGCGTCGGACGGCGGTGGACCGAGGGCGAGCAGGGTCTGCTCACCGCGCAGCTCCTCCTGCACGAGGCCGGCGCGGACCGGGCCTGCTGAGCCGTCGGGATCGCCGCAAATCTCAGGCCCCCGGGGGCGGCATCGGATGACAGTCCGCGGCCGGCGGCCCGCTGCCGGGGCGCAAACGCGCGCGATCCGCTGGCAGACTGTGCCGATGATGATCGATCCGGGCGATCGCATGGCGCCGGCCACGGAGGACACCGGGCGCCTCTTGCCGAAGGGACGCTTCGGTCTCAGACAACGTTCCAGGGTTGAACTGAAGTGCAAACAGGTACAGGTAGGGCTGTGGGCTCCGCGCGTGCGCCAGCCAGACGCCTCGGAACGCGATCGAGCCGGCCCCTCGGTCTTGGACTGACGTTGCGCTCGGTTCCCCGGACCGTGCACCGGTTCTGGCGCATCGCCTGGGACGCCAACATCACCGGGCTGGCGGCGATGATCGCCTACAACATGCTCCTCGGCGTCATCCCGATCGCTCTGCTCGGCCTGTTCGTCGCCGGCCAGGTGCTCTCCAGCCACGCGGTCTCCCAAAGTGTTCTCGCCGATCTCAAGGAGGTGTTCCCGGGCACCACCGTGGGAACGCTGGACGCGCTGCTTGACCAGGTTCGATCCTCGACGACCAGCACCGGCGTGCTGGCGCTCGTCGCCAGCCTCTGGCTCGGCTCCTCGTTCTGGGGCTCGCTGGACACCGCGTTCAGCCGCATCTACGGCGGGCCCGCGCGCAGCTGGCTGCGTCAGAAGCGCTTCGCGCTGTCGATGCTGGTGGTCGTCCTGTTGTTCATGGTCGCCACGGTCGCCGTGCCCACCGCCCAGAGCCTCCTGCGCGCCGGCGCGGCCGCGCTGCCGTTCGACCTGGCGCACGTGACGGCGCTCGTGTACGTCGGCTCGCTCGCGGTCAGCCTCGCCATCCTCTTCTTCTGCCTGGCCATCATCTACAAGCGGGTGCCCCACCGCCGCGTGGCCTGGCGGGCGGTCTGGCCGGGAGCGCTCGGCGCCACCCTGGCGATCGGCGTCATCGACTATGCCTTCCCCGCCTACCTGAGCAACATCTCGACGATCGCCCGGTTTGGGACGACGATCGTGTTCATCCTCATCACGCTCGGCTGGTTCTACGTGCTGGCGATCATCATCCTCGGCGGGGCCATCGTCAACGCGATGCGGCTGCGCGGCCCGCGCCTGCCGAGCTCGTCGTAGACGGGGCGCCGCACCGCCGCCGCACCCGGGCGCGCCTGTTAGCGTGCCGGGCATGGCGATCGAGTCCGGTACGCAGCTGCACGGCGGCCGCCTGGTGGCCCGCGCCCTGCGGGCGCACGGGGTGCGCGTCCTGTTCACGCTGTCCGGCGGCCACCTGTTCTCCATCTACGACGGCTGCCGCGCCGAGGGGATCGACATCGTCGACGTTCGCCACGAGCAGTCGGCGGCGTTCGCCGCCGAGGGCTGGGCGAAGGTCACCCGCACCCCGGGCGTGTGCGCGCTGACGGCCGGTCCGGGCGTGACCAACGGCATGAGCGCGATCGCCTCGGCCGCTCAGAACCACTCGCCCATGCTGGTGCTCGGCGGCCGGGCGCCGGCGTTCCGCTGGGGGCAGGGGTCGCTGCAGGAGATCGACCACGTGCCGTTCGTCGCCCCGCTGGCCAAGTACGCGGCCACGGCGGAGACGACCGGGCAGATCCCCGGACTCATCGACGCGGCCCTGCGGGCCGCCGTCACCCCGCGCTCCGGGCCGGCATTCGTCGATTTCCCGCTGGACCAGGTGTTCGGCGAGGCCGAGCCTCAGCCCGCCGCGGAGCTGCCGGAGCCGTGGACCGGCCCGGGCGCTGACGCCGGGGATGTGGAGCGGGCCGCCGAGATGCTGCGCGCGGCCGAGCGCCCGGTGATCATGGCCGGCACGGGGCTGTACTGGGGGCGGGCCGAGCAGGAGTTGTGGGCGCTGGCCGAGGAGCTGCGCGTTCCCGTGTTCCTCAACGGACTGGGCCGCGGCTGCCTGCCGGCCGATCACGCCCTCTTCTTCTCCCGCGCGCGCGGCGCCGCGCTCAAACGCGCCGATGTGGCGCTGGTGATCGGCGTCCCCCTTGACTTCCGGCTCGGCTTCGGCGCCGCCTTCGCCGACGACGCGCACGTCATCGCCATCGACGTCGCCGAGCCGGAGCGCGGGCATCCCCGCAACGTCAGCGCCGAGCTCTACGGCGCGCTGCCGGCGACCCTCGACGCGCTCCGGAGCGCGGCCGCACCGCCCGGCGGGCCGGCCGCGTCGCGCACCGAGTGGGTGGACGGCCTGCGGGCGATCGAGCGTGAGCGCCGGGGCGAGGAGGCAGCCGAGCTGCGCGACGACCGGGCGCCGCTGCACCCCATGCGCATCTACGGCGAGCTCGCCCAGATGCTCGACCGCACCGCGATCGTCGTCGGCGACGGCGGGGACTTCGTCTCCTACGCCGGCCGCGTGGTCGACTCCTATCGTCCGGGCTGCTGGCTGGACCCGGGGCCGTACGGCTGCCTCGGCTCCGGGCCGGGCTACGCTCTCGCCGCCAAGCTGGCCCACCCGGACCGCCAGGTGGTCCTCCTGCTCGGCGACGGCGCGTTCGGCTTCTCCGGGATGGAGTTCGACACGCTCGCCCGCCACGGGGTCGCGGTGGTGGGGATCGTCGGCAACAACGGCATCTGGGCGCTGGAGAAGCACCCCATGGAGGCCGTCTACGGGTACTCGGTGGCCGCCGAACTGCGGCCGGGCACCCGCTATGACGAGGTCGCCGCCGCCCTCGGCTGCCACGGCGAGCTCGTCAGCACGCCGGACGAGCTGCGCCCGGCGCTGGAGCGGGCGTTCGCCGCCGGGCGCCCGGCGCTCGTCAACGTGCTCACCGACCCGGCGATCGCCTACCCGCGGCGCTCAAACCTGGCGTGAGCGCACGTGATGTCAATCTCAGCCCCTCCGCGCGGCATCAGATGACACACGTCCCCGGGCCGCTCACAGGATCGGCCGCCCGCCGGTGACCGGGAGCCGCGCCCCGGAGATGTAGCTGGACTCGTCGGAGGCGAGCAGCACGTAGACGGGGGCGAGCTCGGCCGGCTGGCCGGGACGCCCCAGGGGGGTGTTGCCGCCGAAGCTCTCCACCTTCTCCTCGGGCATCGTCGAGGGGATGAGCGGCGTCCAGATGGGGCCCGGGGCCACGCTGTTGACGCGGATGCCGCGGTCGCCGAGCATCTGGGCCATGCTGGCGCACATGTTGGCCAGCGCCGCCTTGGTCGCCGCGTAGGGCATCAGCGTCGGCGACGGCGTGTCGGAGTTGATGGAGCTGGTGGCGATGATCGAGGCGCCGGGCTGCATGTGGGGCACCGCCGCCTTGGCCAGGTGAAAGAACGCGCTGACGTTCGTCGCCCAGGTGTGGTCCCACTCATCGTCAGGGATCTCCTCCAGCGACTCGTGCGACATCTGAAAGGCGGCGTTGTTGACGAGCACGTCGAGACCGCCGAGCTTGTCCACGGTCGTCTGCACCAGCGCGCGACAGTGGTCCGGGTCGTCGACGGTCCCGGGGGCAAGGACGGCGGTGCGGCCCGCGTCCTGTACCCAGTTCGCCGTGTCCTGGGCGTCCTCGTCCTCATTGAGGTAGGAGATGACGACGTCCGCGCCCTCGCGGGCGAAGGCGATCGCCACCGCTTTGCCGATGCCGCTGTCGGCGCCGGTGATCAGCGTCTTCTTGCCGGTCAGCCGGCCGGTGCCGCGGTAGCTGTCCTCGCCGTGGTCAGGGCGGGGATCCATCTTGGAGGTGTGGCCGGGAGGGGCCTGCTGCTGTGGTTGGGGCATGGCAGCGCCCTACCCGTCCGCCGCCGGGACAACCTCCGCTCCTCACAAACGAAAACCGCCCGCGGTTAGGCGGGCGGCTTCCGATCCAGGTTTGGCCCAATCGGGACGGGCAGGGGTACGTGCCAGAAAGGGCCAATTTAAGTGGCTCGGACGGCGGGAGGCGCCGATGTCTGCGGCTTCGCCCGAGCCTATGTGAAGGTGACGGATCGTCATAAACGCTCCGCACCCCGCAGAAAGGATCCCCCGCCGGTCCAATGATGGCAATCGAACATTCGTCCAGTTTCTGCCTAAAACCTCACCATTACTTCGTCGGAATTCTGACCAGAGGCCTTTACAACTGGCTGCCGGTGAGCTCCAGGGCCGCGCCGCGGAGGATGTCGTGCTCGGAGATCTCGATCTCCTCCAGGCCGAACATCGTCAGGACCTCTCGGAAGATGATGACGCCGGCGACGATCGTGGGGGCGCGGCCGGGGTCCAGGCCGGGAACGGCGCGCCGCTGCTCAAGCGTCATCTGCGCCAGCTCGCCGAGGATCCGCTCGGATTCACCGGCGCTGATCAGGTAGCCGTGAACGCGTTCCGGGTCATAGGGGTCGAGCCGCTGGGCGATCGCCGCCAGCGAGGTGGCCGTGCCGGCCACCGCGATCCCATGGCCGACCGCGGTCCGGCGCTCCTCCGGGACCGCCCGGCCGAGGATGGCGCGGACGTCGTCGGCGAGCTCCTCCATCTCGCGCGCCTCCGGCGGATCGCTGTGGATGTGGCGCTCGGTCTGACGGACGACGCCGGCCTGGGTGGAGACGTGGAAGACGACCTCATGTCCGCGGCCGATCACCAGCTCGGTGGAGCCGCCGCCGATGTCGAGCATCAGCGTCGGCGTCCGGTCGCCGCCGTCGCGCTCGCTGGTGGCGCCCAGGAAGGTGAGCCGCGCCTCGTCATCGCCGGTGAGCACGTGGGGTTCCAGGCCGTACCGCGTCCGCACGGCGTCGGCGAACTCCTGCCCGTTGGCTGAGTCGCGGACGGCGCTGGTCAGCACGGCGACGGAGCGCTCGCTGCCGTGGGCGTCGATCTGCACGCGGTACTCGTCCAGCGTGTCGAAGACCCGTTGCATGGCGTCCTCGCGCAGACGCCCGGCGACGTCGACCCCGGCGCCGAGCCGGGTCACCCGGCTCTCGCGCACGAGCTCGTCGACGCGGTCGCCCTCGCGCCGGGCCACGAGCAGCCGGGTGGAGTTGGAGCCGATGTCGACGACGGCCACGTTCACGGTCTGCTCAGCCTAACCGGCCCGGGGCCGAGGGATGTCTCTCCCGTGTCCCCCCGCCGGGAGTGTGCTGCCATGAGTCGGTGCCGGCGGCGTCTGGGTTGACGGCGGGGATGACGGGGAGTCCGGAGCGGGGCGGGCGCGGAGCACCCCCAGTTTGTTCGAAACTCGGACCGCGCCTCCGGATTTCGTCTGCGAGTGGCCTATAGCGGCAGGTTCGTTCGAGATCGTCAGCGCCGATTCGGATTTCGAACGCACGTGACCCTACCGGGCGGGTTCTCACCCCTGCCTGGCCCCCCGCCAGCGGACCCCGTGCGGCGCTCACGTGACCGGGTGGGGCATCGGCTCCCCGTCGAGGGCCGCCAGCAGGTTGTCGACGGCCAGCTGCGCCATCCGCTCCCGGGCCGAGTGGGTGGCCGAGCCGATGTGGGGGGCGACGATGACGTTGGGGGCACTCAGCAGCGGGTCGTCGGGCGCGGGGGGCTCCGGGTCGGTCACGTCGAGCGCCGCCCCGGCGATCGTCCCGGCGTGCAGGGCGGCGACGAGAGCCGGCTGGTCGACGATGGGGCCCCGGGCGGTGTTGACGAGGATGGCGGTGGGGCGCATCCGCTCCAGCGCCGCCGCATCGATGAGGTGGTGCGTCTCCGGCGTCAGCGGGCAGTGCAACGAGACGAAGTCCGAGCGCTCAAGCAGTTCGCCGAGCGTGACGCCTCCGGTCCGCCCGGTGTGCAGCACGGTCATGTCAAACCCGGCGGCCCGGCGGGCGACGGCCCGGCCGATCCGGCCCAGGCCGACGATCCCCAGCGTCGCTCCGTGGACGTCGTAGCCGAGATGCCGCGCCGGCTCCCAGGTCACCCAGTCGCCGCGGTGCACCGCGTCCAGGGCCGGCGGCAGGCGCCGGGCGGCGGCGAGCAGCAGCGTGAACGTGAGGTCGGCGGTCGCGTCGGTGAGCACATCCGGGGTGTTGCCGACGGCGATGCCGCGGGCCGCCGCGGCGGCCAGATCGATGTTGTCGTAGCCGACGGCGTAGTTGGCGATCGCCCGCAGCCGCGGTGCTGCCGCGATCAGCTCGGCGTCGATGCGGTCGGTGAGCAGGGAGAGCAGCCCCTCGGCGTCGGCGGTGCGCCGGCGCAGTTCCTCATACGGGGGCGGCTCGCGCCCGGGCCAGACGTCGACGTCATGGCGGGCGCGCAGGGCATCGAGCGCGGGGCCGGGGAGGTCACGGGTGACGAAGCAACGGGCCACGGCCGGCGGATTCTCCCCCAATCCGGCGAACGCGGGCTACACCGTCTCGGCGGGCACCGCGGCCGCCGGGCCGCCCTCCCGCTGCGCCAGCCGGGGAAGACCGAACGCGGCGACGCCGGCGCCGGCGAGCGTGAACGCCGCCGAGACGAGGAACGCCAGCTGAAAGCCGCTGGTCAGAGCGACGTGCACGCTGGCGCCGGCGTGGTGCAGATCGCTGTCGGTGCGCGAGGTGGCCAGCGCGGCGAGGATGGCCAGCCCCAGGGCGCCGCCGAACAGCCGGCCGGTGTTGACCAGCCCGGAGGCCAGCCCGGCCTCCGACGGGGCGACGCCGGCGACGGCGCAGATGGTGGCCGGCACAAACGCCAGGCCGATCCCCACCGCGGTCAGCAGGGACGGGAGGATGAAGACGCCAAGGTAGGTGCCGTGAACGGAGATCTGGGCGAACAGCGCCAGCCCCACCGTCAGCGCGACCATGCCGGTGACCAGCAGCGGCTTGGCGCCCACCCGGGTGACCGCGCGGGAGGCGATCGTCGAGAACACGACGATGCTCAGGCTCATCGGCAGAAACGCCAGCCCGGCCCGGATCGGCGAGTAGCCGAGAACCTGCTGGAGATACAGCGAGGCGAAGAACCACATGCCGAACGAGGCGGCGCCGAGCAGGAGCACGACGACATTGGCCGCGCTCAGCGTGCGCGAGCGATAGATGCGCAGCGGCATGAGCGGCGCCCGGGCAAAGCGCCCCTCGATCACGACGAAGCCGATGAGCAGCGCGAGCCCGGCGGCGATGATCACCAGCGTCTGGCCGCTGCCCCACCCGGTCTGATCGGTGCGGACAATCCCCAGCACCAGCAGCGAGAGCCCCACGGTGGCGGTCAGGGCGCCGCGCAGGTCGAAGTCGCGGGTGGCCTGCGGGTTGCGGCTCTCCAGCAGCAGGCGCTGGGCCGCGAGGGCGGCGATCAGGCCGATGGGCACGTTGATGAACAGGATCCAGCGCCAGGAGAGCAGGTCGGTGATGACGCCGCCGAGCAGCACGCCCACCGCACCCCCGGCCCCGCCCATCGCGCCCCAGATGCCGACCGCGCGGTTGCGGGCGCGGCCCTCCGGGAACGTGGTGGTCAGGATCGACAGGGAGGCAGGGGCGATCACGGCGCCGCCGAGTCCCTGGATGGCGCGGGCGCCGATGAGCACCGCCTGGCTGTTGGCGACGGCGCCGGCCAGGGAGGCGAGGGCAAACAGGACCAGGCCGGCGACGAACACCCGGCGCCGGCCGAGCATGTCGGCGGCGCGGCCGCCCAGCAGCAGGAAGCCGGCGAACGTCACCGTGTAGGCGTTGACCACCCACTGCAGGTCGACCTCGCTGAAATGAAGCCCGGTCCGGATCGCGGGTAGCGCCACGTTGACCACCGAGACGTCGAGGATGACCATGAACTGGGCCAGGCAGCCGAGCAGCAGCGTGGCGGTCAGATGCGGCGTCTTGGAGGATGCGGTGTCCGGGTTCATGGGGGCTTTCGTTCGATGACCGTCGTACATTCTAGAAACGCCTTGACGCTGCCCTTACAACGCCCCCCGGTCGCCCGCTCGTGAGATGCACGCGATCGTCCTGACCTTCGACAACCTGGGGGAGGCGAGCGCGCTGCACCGCGGCACCGCGGACCCGGCGATGCCGCTCGGCCGCGACCCGTCGGTGACCGAGGCACTGCCGCGACTGCTGGATGAGCTGGCCACCCATCAGCTCAGGGCGACGTTCTTTGTGGAGGCGATCAACTGCGAGCTCAACCCGGAGGCCGTGCGATCGATCGCCGCCGCCGGCCATGAGCTCGGCGTCCACGGCTACAGCCATGAGCCGTGGTCAGAGCTGACGGCGTCCGAGGAGCCCGAGCTGCTGGAGCGCAGCACCGCCGCGTTCGCCGCCCTTGGCATCACGGCGCGGGCGTTCCGGCCCCCGGGCGGCGCCCTGACGGCGCGGACACCGGCGCTGCTGCGCGAGCACGGCTACGCCTGGTGCTCGCCGCTGGGAGCCACACCGGCGCTCTGTGACGGGCTGGCCGTGGTCCCGTTTGACTGGGAGCTCGTCGATGCCTTCCACCTCATGGACCGCTTCGCCGATCTGCGGCGCCGGCGGGGTGAGGATCCCGGCGGGACCGCGCCCGCGGAGCTCGCCGCCCGCCTCGTCCGGACGCTCGCCGGCGCGAAACCACCGCCCACCCTGCGGACGCTGATCCTGCATCCTTTCCTGATGCTCGACGACGCGTGGTGGCAGGGCGTGCGGCGGCTGCTGGCCCACCTCGCCCGGCTGAGCCGTGAGGGCGAGGCCTGGGTGGTGCCCGGCGCCGATTTCGCGCGCTGGCTGCGGGAGGCGGCCCCGTGACGGTCAACCCCCACCTGGAGCGCGAGCCGGTGGCGGCCGGGCCGGAGCTGGCGCAGGCGCGCATGGCCGCCGTCCTCGTCCACGGGCGCGATCAGGACGAGCAGGTCATGCTCGACGTCGTCGGTCGCCTCGCGCTTCCGGACGTCGCCTACCTGCTTCCGGTGGCCGCCGGCAACGTCTGGTATCCGGGCCGATACTTCGATCCGCTCCCGGCCAACGCCCCGTGGGTCGCCTGGTCGCTGGACGCGCTTGACGCCGCGATCGCCCGGGCGCGCGCCGGCGGCGTTGCGGAGGAGCGGATCGTCGTCGCCGGCTTCTCCCAGGGCGGGTGCCTCGTCGCCGAGCTTGTCGCGCGGCGCCCGCGGCGCCTGGCCGGAGCGGCCGTGCTCACCGGCACGCTGATGGGTCCCGACGGCGAGGAGACGCGGCCGGACCCGGTGGACGGCCTGCCGATGTTCTTCGGTGCCAGCCGGTATGACGAATGGGTCCGGATTGAGCGGGTGCACGCCAGCGCGCAAGCATTTGAGCGGGCGGGCGCGCGGGTGACCGTCGAGACCTATGAGGACCGCGAGCACCTGATCAACGATGACGCCGTGGCGGGGGTGCGGCGGCTGCTCGCCGACGCGCGCACCGGCGCTTGACCGAGAGCGTCACCGGGCGAAACTCGGTTGCGTGCGCAAGTACGATCAGGCGAGCAGTTGGACTGAAGTGAGCGAGAGGAGCAGGAGAGATGCCGAATCCGGGGTTCATCCGCGGTACCCACCACCTGACGTTCTGTGTCGGCGGCGCGCAGGAGGACTACGACTTCCACGTCCGCCTGCTGGGGCTCAAGAGCGTCAAGAAGACCGTGCTGTTCGACGGCGAGATCCCCATCTACCACCTGTACTACGGCAATCGCGCCGGGGACCCCAGCACGCTGCTGACCGCCTTCCCGTACCGCCAGGCGGGTTGGATGGGCCGGCGGGGCACCAACCAGGCCAAGATCCTCAACCTGTCGATCCCGGTCGACTCGCTTGGCTTCTGGGCCGACCGTCTCTCCGAGCACGGGATCGAGCATGAGCGCACCGAGCTGTTCGGCACCGAGCGCCTGCACTTCCGCCACCCGTGCGGGATTGAGTATGCGCTGGTCGCCGACCCGGAGCCGGACTCCCGCGAGCCCTATGACGCCCATGTCCCCGCCGAGCACGCCATCCGCGGGGCCTACGGGACGACGACCTCGGTGCGCGAGCCGGAGCCGATGGACTACTTCCTCATGCAGGGCATGAATGCCGAGCACCTGGGCTCCAGCGGCGCCCACCACCAGTACCGCATCGGTGATGCCGAGGGCTACGGCCGGATCCTGGAGCTCGTCGAGGAGCCGGACCTGCCGCAGGGCACGTGGCACTTCGGCGAGGGAACCATCCACCACCAGGCGTTCGACGTCGGCACGGCCGAGAACCAGCAGATCGTCAAGGACTGGATCGTCGGCCTCGGCTTCACCGATGTCTCGGAGGCCAAGGACCGCGGCTACTTCTTCTCCATGTACTGCCGGAGCCCCAGCGGCCTGCTGGTGGAGATCGCCTACGGCACGCCTCAGGGCTTTTTGATCGACGAGGCCGCCGACGAGCTCGGCACCCACATGTGCATCCCGCCCCATTGGGAGCATCGCCGCTCCGAGATCGCCCAGCTGGAGCCGATCGAGACAGAAGAAACTGTGGTCGGCTAGGCGCGGGTGGAACTCCCCCGCATCGCGCTCGGCTGCGGCAACTTCGGCGGCATCGGCTCGGCGCCGGCGTTCTTCGGCCAGGGACTGTCCGAGGCCGAGGCGGCGGCGCTGATGGATGCCGCCTGGGCGGCCGGGATCACCCACTTCGACACCGCGGATGCCTACGGCGGCGGGCGCAGCGAGCTCGCCATCGGCCGGTGGATGGCCCGGCGCGGCGTGACGCCGACGCTGACGACCAAGACGTTCAACCCGATGTCGGCCGACGGCGACCACGGGCTGGCGGCCGACCGTGTCCGCCGCCAGCTGCGCTCCAGCCTCGACCGGCTCGGCGTCGACCGGGTCGACCTGTACCTGGCGCACGAGTACGACCCGGACACCCCGCTCGCCGAGACGTTCGCCGCCTTCGAGGAGCTGCACGCCCAGGGCCAGATCGGCGCCTACGGGGTCAGCAACTTCGACGCCCGGCAGCTGGAGGAGGCGACGGTGAACCTGACCCCGCCCAGCCCGCCGGCGGCGGTGCAGAACGCGTACTCGCTGCTTCAGCAGGGCGATGCGGCCGAGGTCCTGCCTCTGTGCGCCAGCCACGGCATCGCCTACCTGGTCTACAGCCCCCTGTGCGGCGGATGGTTGACCGGCAAGTACCGCCGCGGCGCCGCCTACCCGGGCGGCTCGCGGATGACCCAGCGTCCGGAGCCGTACCGGGAGCTCGCCACCGACCGGACGTTCGACGCCCTTGAGCGGCTTGAGGAGTTCGCCGCCGGCCGCGGCACCTCGATGGCCGGCGTCGCCCTCGCGTGGCTGCTCGCTGACCCCCGCATCACCCAGGTGGTCATCGGCCCCGGACGCCCGGAGCACCTTGATCCGGTGCGCGAGGCGCTGGCCGCGCCGCTGTCAGACGACGAGCGACGCCGCCTGGATGAGATCTTTTGCTGATGTCCCTTCTCGTCCTCAGCCACGCCGACATCCACGCCGCCCTTGACCCCGCCGAGTGCGAGCGGGCCATGGCCGAGGTGCTGGCCGCCCATGCGCGCGGTGAGGCGGCCAACCCGCTGCGCTCCATGTGGGCGCCCGCCGGGGCCCCCGGCTTCATGGGATTGATGCCCGCCCATGCGCCGGGGACGTTCGCGCTCAAGGCGCTGTGCCTGATGCCCGGCAACCCGGCGCGGGGGCTGGACACCCATCAGGGCGTGGTCATGCTGTCCGACGGCGAGACCGGGAGGCCGGCGGCCATCCTGGACGCGTCGGCGGTGACGGCGATCCGCACCGCAGCCGTCACCGCGGCGGCCACCCGCGCGCTCGCCCGCCCCGACGCGCGGGTGCTGGCGATCCTCGGCGCCGGCGTCCAGGCACGAGCCCACCTGACCGCGCTCGCCGGCGTGCGGGAGTGGGAGGAGGTGCGCGTGTACGCGCCGACGGCCGCGCACGCGCAGGCCCTGGCCGACACCGCCGCCGGAATACGCGCGACGGGCAGTGCGCGCGAGGCCGTCGAGGGCGCCGATGTCGTCGTCACCGCGACCAGCGCTCGGGAGCCGGTGCTCGAACGGGGCTGGCTGCGCGATGGTGCCCATGTCAACGCGGTCGGCGTCAGCATCCCCGGTCCCGGCGAGCTCGATGTCCAGACGGTGGCGACGGCCGCCTACTTCTGCGACAGCCGCGAGTCGGTGCGGGCCGAGGCGGGCGAGTTTCGTCTCGCGCTTGAGCAGGGCGCGATCAGCGGTGAGGACCACATCCGAGCCGAGCTGGGCGAGGTCCTGGCCGGCACCGCACCCGGTCGCACCGGCCCGGACGAGCTGACCGTGTTTCGTTCGCTGGGCATCGGCGTCGAGGATCTGGCGGCGGCGCAGCTGGCGGTGCAGACCGCCCGCCGGCGGGGACTCGGAACCGACGTCGAACTGTGATCGAGCTGGCCGCCATCGAGGCCGCGCAGGCGCGAATCGCGGATGTCGCGGTGCGCACGCCGCTCATACGCCTCCACCTCGGCGAGGCGCCGGCCGAGATCCACCTGAAGCTGGAGACGCTGCAGCCGATCAACTCGTTCAAGATCCGCGGCGCGGCCAACGCCGTCCGCTCGGCGCCGCCGGAGCTCTGCGCCCGGGGGCTGGTGACGGCAAGCGCCGGCAACATGGCCCAGGGGGTGGCCTGGGTGGCGCGCGAGCTGGGGGTGACCGCGACGATCGTCGTGCCGGAGTCCGCCCCGCGGGCCAAGCTCGACGCGATCGAGCGCCTCGGCGGGCAGGTCATCCGCGTCCCCTACGAGGAGTGGTGGCAGGCAATCGTCACCGGGTCGGTTCCCGGCCAGCCGGGGCTGTTCATCCATCCCGTCGCCGATGAGGCGGTCATGGCGGGCAACGGCACGATCGGCCTGGAGATCCTGGAGGACCTGCCGGATGTGGACACGGTCGTGATCCCGGTC
>DASSZQ010000291.1:0-8052 GCA_035702755.1 Solirubrobacteraceae bacterium
CCCGGACGTGTGTGCATTCTAAGCACCCATATGGGGCCTCAGATGACACACGTCTGGCTACGGAGGCTGCCCTCGGGAGCCGGACCCTCAGGAGCCGGAACGGGATCGCCGGGGCGGGGCGGCCGGCGGGCGCCGGAGCCCGGCCCGCGAACCGGCACAGGCGGTCATCGGCGGGGGCGGCGGGCAGGGCGGCGCGCCCTTGCGCGGCGCGCCCTTGCGCGGCGCGCCCGTGAGCGGCCCGCCCGTGAGCGGCGCGCCCTTGAGCGGCCTGCCCGTGCGCGCGCCGCCCTTGAGCGGTGCGGGCCGAGGAGGAACCGCCTTCCCCCGCGGGAATGCCGACTTGCCCGCCGGCGGGGGCGGCGGCCCTCCCGCCGGACCGTGCCCGCGGAGGGCGGGCCCCGGACACGCCCGGGCCGCGGTCCCGGACGGCGCCCGCGCGCCCGGCGATCCTGAGGAGGAGGTGCCCGTGCCGGCCCGCGTCCCGGGCGCGGCCGTTCGCCCAGCCGTCGAGGTGTGCGCCGTTGTCGTTGCCGCCGATGCGGGGGTCGCCGTGGCGATCCGCCCCGCGGCGGCACCCGCGCCGGCCAGGGCAACGGCGGTGCCGGCAGCGGCAAGTCGCCGTGCCCCCGGCCGGGGCAACCGCCGGCGGCGGACAGAAGGGACGCGGTCGGCGTCAGGTGCGGGTGGCTGCTCGTTCATCAAATGCCTCCTTGTGGCGAACCGGCGTGGGGTCGGCTCAGCGTCCGCCCGGATCCTGATGAGGTCCTGAAGACACGCCGAGGCTTCAGGAGTTCTTCAGGAGCGCTGGGAGACTCGGACGATGCCGGCCGCGCGGATCCTGGTTGTGGAGGACGAGCCCGCCATCCGCGACGGGATCGCCGGGGCGCTGCGCCGCGAGGGCTTTCGCGTCTGCGACCGCGCGGACGGGGGCGAGCTGGAAGCGACCGTGGATGCCTTCCGGCCGGACCTGGCGATCCTCGACGTCATGCTGCCCGGCGGCCGCGACGGCTTTGCGCTGGCGCGGACGCTGCGGGACCGAAGCGACCTGCCGATCCTGTTTCTCACCGCGCGCGATGCGCCACCGGCGCGGCTTCAGGGTTTTGCGGTGGGCGGCGATGACTATGTCATCAAGCCCGTCCTGCTGGAGGAGCTGCTCGCCCGCACCCGGGCCCTCCTGCGCCGCGCCGGGCGTCTGCGGGCCAGCGTCGTGGAGGTGGGCGACCTCATCGTCGACGAGGGCGCCGCGGCCGTGGTGCGCGGGGGCACCCCCCTGGAGCTGACGCGGACCGAGCTGCGGCTGCTCGGCTACCTGGCCCGCAACCGCGGACGGGTCCTGTCCAAGCTGCAGATCCTCACCCAGGTGTGGGGCTATGACGACTACGACCCCAACCTGGTGGAGGTCCACGTCAGCGCGTTGCGGCGCAAGCTTGAGGCGCACGGGCCGCGGCTCATCTTCACCGTCCACGGTCAGGGATACGTGATGCGCCCCGCACGCGCATGATGCGCACGGTTTCGTTGCGCCGGCGGGTGACGGTCGCCGGGGTCGCCGTGCTCGCCCTGGCGCTCGTCGGCTTCGATGCCTGGCTGTACGGGAGCTTCCAGGCCCGGCTGGTCGGCGACCTCGGCCAGCAGCTGCGATCCCGCGCCCAGCTGGCGATCAGCCTCGGCGGCTCGCTCCCGCCCCAGGAGCTGGCCAACCGCCTGGCGTCCGGCGGGGTCATGACCCAGGTCGTCCAGGGCGCCACCCGCTACGTCGGCCGTCCCCCGGCTCCACCACTCGGCGGGGCGCCGCTCGGCAAGCCGCCTCCGGCACCGGGCGCTCGCGGGCCCGGCCGCGCCGGGGTCAGGGTGGCACCGGTGCGCAGCCAGGGGACGTCGCTGACGCTGACCCAGCCGCTCGGCGGCGGCCGCAGGCTGGTGCTCAGCGCCAACCGGGCGTCGATCGACACCGAGCTCGCCCGCCTGCTGGCCCTGGAGATCCTGGGGTCGATCGTCGTGCTGGGGCTGGCGGCGCTGGTGCTCGCCTGGGTCGTGGGCCGCGCGCTGGCGCCGCTTGACCGAACGACCGCCGTCGCCGGAGCCATCGCGGCCGGGGACGTCCGGCGCCGGCTGAACCCCCAGCAGACCGACACCGAGCTCGGACGCATGGCGGCGGCCTTTGACGCCATGCTCGACGCGCTTGAGCAGGCGCTCGGCGCCGCCCGGCGCTCGGAGCTGCGCATGCGGGAGTTCCTCGCCGACGCCGCCCATGAGCTGCGCACGCCGGTGGCGGCGCTGCAGGCCGATGCCGAGACGCTGTTGCGCGACTCGCCGCCCCGGCCTGAGCGTGAGCGGCTGACCGTCCGGATGATCCGCGACGCCACCCGGGCGGGGCGCCTCGTCGGCGATCTGCTGGTGCTCACCCGGCTTGACGACGACCCCGGCCTTGAGCCCGCGGAATTCGACCTCATCGGACTGCTGCGGGAGGAGCTCACCCGCGCCGAGGTGCTCGCGCCCCGGCTGCATCTGCGGCTGAGCGGCCCGGTCCGGCTGCCGATCGTCGCCGATCGCGACCGGATCGCCCAGGTGATCGCCAACCTGCTTGACAATGCCCGCCACGCCACTCCGGATGGGGGCACGATCGCGGTGCAGGTCGCCGTCGCGCCGGCCGCGGTCACCCTCACCGTCACCGACTCCGGCCCGGGCATCCCGTCGACAGAGCGCGAGCGGATCTTCGACCGCTTCGTGCGCCTGGCGGCGCCCGCCGGTCCGCCGCGCCCGGGCAGCGGGCTCGGCCTGCCCATCGCGCGTGGGATCGCCACCGCCCACGGCGGGACGCTGCGCGTCACCGACAGCGCCGGTGGCGCCCGCCTGGAGTTGACGCTGCCGGCGCCTCCGGCGCAGCCGGCGATCAGTTCTCGGCCGGTTGCGCCTGAACCCCGATCGACTCCGGCATATGCGGATGAGCCCGGTGGGGCGGGCGGGAGCCCGCCACGGCGGGGCGCTGGACGTCACGCCGGGTGACCGTCACCCAGGCGACGAGGCCGACGAAGGCGACGAAGGCGATACCGCTGACCAGGCCGTCTCCCAGGCCCAGTCCGCCGGCGATCGGCTTGCCGAGCCCATCGGCGATCGACGCGCCGAGCGGCCGCGTGACGATATAGGCGAACCAGAACGCGAAGACGGGGTTCAGCACGCCGCCGGCCCAGCCAATCGCCGGGACGGCCATGACGGCGGCAAACAAGAGCGCGGCCGGCCAGAAGCCGAGATTCAGCGTGTAGGCGGCGAGGTCTCCGGCGGCGGTGCCCAGCGCAAAGGTGGCCAGCACGGCCACCCAATAGAAGAGCTCGCGACGCGGGGTGTTGATGCTGTGGATCGAAAGGGTTCCCTCGACCCGGTACCAGGCAAGGAAGATGACCGCGACGGCGATGGCAAAGAACGGCGTCGTGACCGTGTAGGGGATGTTCATGACGACGTGCAGGACGTCGGCTCCCATGGTGCCGAAGATGGCGACCATCATCACCGCGAACCAGTAGACCGGGGCGCGGTATTCCGGCGTCCGGAACTGCAGCCACATTGCGAACGAGAAACCGAGGATTCCCACCGCTCCGCCGATGGGGATGCTGTGGTGGGCCAGGTAGTCGGACATCGACTCGCCCATGCCGGTGGTGATCAGCTTGAGCACCCAGAAGACGAGGGTGATCTGCGGGACCTTCACCGCGAGCGCCCGGGCACGGGCACGGCGCGACGTGTCTGAAGCAATCGCCATGGTTTCCTTTCGTCCGCGAACGCCTCGCCTCCGGATTAACGCGACGGCGATCTCGTTCTGCTGCGCGCCCCCAGGGGCCTCAGGACGCTCCGCGGACCTGAGGCGCAGTCGCCTCCAGATTAGAGACCGACGAGACGCCGATCCTTAGGAATTTGTGAAGAAGGAGGGGTCACTGGTGGGCGTGGCGCCGCAGCGCGTCGAGGTCATGGATGACGACGCTCTGGCGGCCGGTGCTGATGCAGTTGAGCGCTCGCAGCGTGCTCAGCGCCTTGACGGTCGATTCGCGGGAGGCGCCGCACCAGCTCGCCAGCTGCTCCTGAGAGAGGGGAAGCTCCACCACGAGCGCCTCCTCGCTGCGCTGGCCAAAGCGGTCAGCGAGCTCGAGCAGCCGTCCGGCGACGCGGCCCAGCGTGTCGAGGGTCGCGAACTCCAGGCGCTTGCGATCGGCGTCGCGCAGGCGGTCGGCGAGGATGGCGATCATCTCCCGGGCGCCGCGGACGTCGTCGAGCGCCCGGTCCAGCGCCCAGCCGGGGGCGATGACGGCCTCCACATCGTCGATGGCCATAGCCGTGGCCGAACGGGCCACCCCGTCCAGGGAGGAAAGCTCGCCGATGATGTCGGCCGGGCCCCGCAGCCCCAGCACGATCTCCCGGCCCTCCGGCGAGGTGCAGCTGATCAGAACCCAGCCCCGGTCGATGAGGAACACCCGCTCGGCGAGATCGCCCTCGGTGAACAGCGCCTGGCCGCGGCGAAACCGACGCGGGTGCCCCTCGCGTCGCAGCGTCGCGCTCAGGACGCTCTCGGCGGGCACAGGCGCGGACACCGGACAAGTTTCCCGCACTCCGCCGAGGCCGGGGAGGCCGGGGAGGCCGGGGAGGCCGGGGAGGCCGGCGCGGCCCGGCGCGCAGACGCTCTCAACTACAGAACAACGGTGGCCTGCCGATAACGCCCGTAATCAAGCCGAGCCTGAGAAGAGCATCGACGGCACCGATCCGCCGGGATGCAGGGTTGGCATTCGGACCGAGGAGTAAATATGGCAGTGTCAGACGCGGGTGCCGGTGAGCTGATCGGCACGTGGCCTGAGCGGGCGCGACGCGCCTCGCGGGCGGACGGGCCCGGGGCCGGGATCAAGGCGACGTATGCCGCGCTCGCGGTGGCGCTTGTCGCCTACATCATCTCGTTGCTCGTCCGCGGGCCCAACGGCCCGTCGCCGGTGTGGCTGGACGGGTGGGGCACGTCTGCGTTTGAGCTGGTGGCCAGCCTGCTGATCCTGGCGCGGGCCTACGCCCGGCCCCATGACCGCAAGTACGCGCTGTGGCTGGGCATCGGCTGCGTCTCCTGGTCAATCGGCGACTTTGCCATGACGGCCGAGACGCTGGGCGGTGCGACACCGGCGACGATCTCGGTGGCCAACTTCTGGTGGGCCGGCTTCTTCCCGCTCGCCTATGTCGCGGTGATGGTGCTCATGCAGCGCGACGTGCGCAAGCTCACCGCCGCCAACTACCTCGACGGCGTGGTCGCGGCGCTGGTCACCTCGGCGGCGCTGGTCGCCTTCTTGTTTGGGACGATCGCCCGGGCCGCCGGCGGCGGCAACGAGGCGGTCGCCGTCAACCTCGTCTATCCCGTCGGCGACCTGCTGCTGTTCGGCCTGACGCTGATCGGCTTCCGGCTGCTGCCCGCGGGACGCCGCGCCCGCTGGGGGCTGATCGCGGTCGCCGGCGCCATGAACGCCGCCGGCGACATCTGCGCGCTGTTCAACGGGCTGGCGGCGACGAACGTCGGCTGGTTTCTGAACGTCGTCGCCTGGCCGGTATCGCTGCTGCTCATCTCCAGCGCCGTGTGGCTGGCGCCGGATCCGCGGGTGCCGGTCAAGGAGAACAACTCGTCAGGCTTCACCGTCCCGGTCGTCGCCTCCGGGCTGGCGCTGGTCATCCTGTTCGTCGGTTCCCTGCAGCACACCACGCAGGTGGCGATCGGCCTGGCCACCGCCACGCTTCTGGCTGCGGGCCTCCGCTTTGGGCTGGCGCTGCGCCGGCTCAATGAGCTCACCGAGGACCGTCACCGCGAGCTGGAGAGCTCGGCCCGGGCCGAGCGCGATTCGCGCGAGGCGCTGCAGGCCGCGGTGCGCGAATACTCACAGTTCGCAGCGCGGGTTGCCGACGGTGATCTGACCGCCACCGTCACCGCCTCCGGCGCCGCCGACCTGGGCGAGCTGTCGGACAGCCTCAACAGCATGGTCGGTGGCCTGGCCGAGATCTCCGGGGAGATCCAGGCCGGCGTCCAGGAGATCGCGGCCTCCACCGAGCAGATCCTGGCCTCGGTCAACCGCCACACCGAGAGCGCGGCCCAGCAGTCGGCGGCGATCAGCGAGACGTCGGCGACGATCAACGAGCTGCGGTCGGCGGCCGACGGGACCGCCCAGCGCGCCCGGGATGTCGCCGAGCAGGCCGGCGAGTCGGTCCATGTCTCGGACGAGGGCACGCAGGCGGTGGCGGCGATCGCCGAGGCGATGGAGGAGATCCGCACCCGCGTCGACGGGATCGCCGAGGAGATCCTCACGCTCTCCGGGCGCACCCAGCAGATCGGCGCCATCACCCAGACCGTCAACGACCTCGCCGACCGCTCAAAGCTCCTGGCGCTCAACGCCAGCATCGAGGCCGCCCGGGCCGGGGAGCACGGCAAGGGCTTCGCCGTCGTCGCCGATCAGGTCCGGGGGCTGGCCGAGCAGTCCAAGGCGGCGACCGCGCAGGTGGAGACGATCCTCAACGACATCAAGGACGCGACCTCGGCCGCGGTGCAGGCCAGCGAGGAGGGAACGCGCGTCGTCGACCACGGCCTCGCCCTCGCCACCCGCGCCGGCGAGGGCATCCGCAGCCTCACCGACACGATCCGCGACGCGTCGCGGGCCGCCGAGGAGATCGCCAGCTCGGCGCATCAGCAGAGCGTCGGCATGGACCAGATCGCCGACTCGATGAGCGAGATCGAGACCGGGACCACCCAGTTCCTCGACGGTGCCCAGCAGTCCCAGCGCGCCGCGGAGAACCTCAACCAGCTGTCGGTCAAGCTGGCGTCGCTCACCGAGCGCTACCGCGTCTGACAGCAGAGCGCGAGGCCGCCCGGGGCATCCCTGCCCCGGGACGGTTGTCTCGCAAGCCGTTGCTGGCCCGCGCGGTCCTGCGCCTCAGGCCGGGACGGTCTCCGCGGCCTGCTCCTGCATCCGGCCCGCGCTCTCGGCGCCGTGCAGCACGACCTTGAGCGCGTGGGTGTTCGCGGCGTCGGCAAACGTGTCGTAGGCCGCCATCGTGTCCGGCAGCGCGAAGTGGTGGGTGGCGAACAGGGAGGGATCGAGCCGCCCGGAGGCGATCAGCCGCATGAGCTGGGGGATGCTGAACGTGTCGACCAGCCCGGTCGTCACCGTCACGTCACGGATCCACAGCTTCTCCAGATGCAGCGTCGCCGGCTTGCCGTGCACGCCGATGTTGGCGACATGGCCGCCGGGGCGAACGAGTTCGGTGGCGAGCTCGAACGTCTGGGGCACGCCCACCGCCTCCACGGTCACGTCGGCCCCCAGGCCGTCGGTCATCTCCATCACCCGGGCGACGGCGTCCTCGCGCCCGTTGTTGATGGTGATGTCGGCGCCGAAGCGCCGCGCGCCGTCCAGGCGGCTGTCGGCCAGGTCGATGGCGACGATCTGCCCGGGCGTGTACAGCTTCGCGGTCAGGATGGCCGCCAGGCCGATCGGCCCGGCCCCGACGATGGCGACGACATCCCCCGGCGACACCATCCCGTTGATGACCCCCACCTCATAGGACGTGGGCAGGATGTCGGCCAGGAACAGGACCTGCTCGTCGGTCAGCTGATCCGGGACCCGGTAGACCGAGTTATCGGCAAACGGCACCCGCGCGTACTCGGCCTGCAGCCCGTCGATGAGGTGGCCGAAGATCCAGCCGCCGCCGCCCAGGCACTGCCCGTAGCGCCCCTGCTTGCAGTAGCGGCAGCGCCCACACGCGCTCACGCACGACATCAGCACCCGGTCCCCGGGGGTGACGGTCGTCACCCCGGCGCCGACCTCCTCAACGACGCCGACCGCCTCGTGCCCCAGGATCGTGCCCGGGGTGGTCTCCGGTACGTCGCCCTTGAGGATGTGCAGATCGGTGCCGCAGATCGTGGAGGTGTCGACGCGGACGATCGCGTCGGTGGGGTCCGCGATCGCCGGGTCGGCCACTGAATCCCAGGCCCGCTGCCCCGGGCCGTGGTACACGAGAGCCTTCATGTCTTCGCTCCTCTCGCCGGCGGTGCGCGCG
>DASSZQ010000031.1:0-4059 GCA_035702755.1 Solirubrobacteraceae bacterium
ACGCCGCCCTCGTCGACGATCCGCCGCGCCTCGGCGGCGTACTCCTCTGGCGTGTAGGGGATCGCCGGGCACTGGTCGCGGTTGGCCAGCGCGCCGGAGATCGCGCACGTGATGATGGCGGGGTCGTCTGTGGCCATCAGACCGGTACGACCCCGGATCGCTTGTATGGCCGCTCCACCTTCTTGCCCGCCGCCATCTCCAGCCCGCGGCAGATCGTCGCCCGCGTCTCCCGGGGGTCGATGACGTCGTCGATCATGTCGTTGCCGGCGGCGATGTAGACGTCGATGATCTCCCGGTAGGCGGCGATGAGCTCGGCCTTCTTGGCCGCCGGGTCCTCGGCCTCCTCCACCTGCTTGCGAAACACGATCTCCACCGCCCCCTCGGCGCCCATCACGCTGATCTCGGCGGACGGCCAGGCGACGATGAGGTCCGGCTCATACGCCCGCCCGCACATGACGTAGTAGCCGGCGCCGTAGGCCTTGCGCAGCACGACGGTGATCTTGGGCACGGTCGCGTTGGCGGTGGCGTACAGCATCTTGGCGCCGTGGCGGATGATCCCCGCCTCCTCCACCTTGGTGCCGACCATGAACCCAGGGACGTCCATGAGGTAGACGAGCGGGATCCCGTAGGCGTTGCACAGGTTGATGAACCGCGCCGCCTTGTCGGCCGAGTCGTTGTCCAGGATGCCGCCCAGCTGCTTGGGCTGGTTGGCCACGATCCCCGCCGGGCGCCCGCCGAAGCGCGCCAGGCAGGTGATGATCGTCTTGGCGAACTGGGGCTTGAGGTCGAAGTAGTCGCCGTCGTCTGTGATGCGGCGGATGACCTCGTACATGTCATACGGCTTGCGGTTTGACTCCGGCAGCACGTCGAGCAGTTCCTCGTCGGCGCGGTCGATGGGGTCGGCGGTGGGCGTGATCGGCGGTGGTTGTTCGCAGTTGCTGGGGAAATAGCTGAGGTAGCGCTTGATCTGGGCGATGCACTCGCGGTCATCGGCCACCTCCAGGTCGCCGACGCCGGATTTGCGGCAGTGCACCCGTGATCCGCCCAGCTGCTCCTGGGTGACGTCCTCGCCGACGGCAGCGCGGACGAGGTGCGGCCCGGCCAGGGCCATGCTGCCCCGCCCCTTGACCATCGGCACGAAGTCGGCCAACCCCGGGATGTACGCGGTCCCGGCGGCGCACGGCCCCATGAGCGCCGCCACCTGGGGGATGACCCCGGAGTTGATCACCTCCTCCCTGAACAGATGCCCGCTGCCGGCAAACAGCGACCCCACCGCCTCCTGGATCCGCGCCCCGGCGGAGTCCAGCAGCCAGACGAACGGGATGCGCTTGGTCAGCGCCAGCTCGCGCAGCCGCGTGACCTTGAGCTCGCCCGTCATCCCCATCGAGCCGGCCATGACCGTGAAGTCGTAGGCGGCCACGGCGGTCAGGCGGCCGTCCACCTTCCCGTAGCCGGTGATGACGCCGTCGGCCGGCGCCTCGCGCCCGTCCATGGCGCGCTGGGAGAAGTGTGGCCGCCCGTGGATGCCGAGCTCCACCCAGGTGCCGGGGTCGATCAGCAGATCCAGCCGCTCCCGGGCCGTCAGCTTCTCCGCGGCGTGCTGGGCGGCGACCTTCGCTTCCCCCCCGCCGAGCCTGATCTGGTCACGGCGCGCCCGCAGGTCCTCGGCGAGCGGGCGCAGCAGGCTGGTGGTCTGGGGCTCGGTCGTCATGAGTAGGACGTGCTACTTCCTACTCTGCCAGGTTCGTCAAGGCTCGTCACGGAGCGTGACGTCGGCGTGGAAAGACGGCGGGCAATGAAGTGGGGCTCGACCTGCCGCCGCGCCGCCACCCTCGTCAAGGCCCAGCTCGCCCGCCTCACCGACGAGCCCGCGCTCACCTTTTGCCCAGGCCTGAGACCGGCTATCTGCCCTTCCACTCCGGGTCGCGCTTTTCAAAGAACGCGCGCACGCCCTCCTGGATGTCCTCGGTGGAGAAGGCGATGGTCAGCTGGGAGCGCAGGAAGTCGATGGCGTCGTCGTAGGCCATGTCCTGCTGGCGGTACATGGCGTCCTTGCCGAGCTTCATCAGCACCGGCGACTTGCGGGCCAGCTTGCCTGACCACTCGGCCACCACGGCCTCGAAGCGATCGGCGGGCACCACCCGGTTGACGATGCCGATCCGCTCGGCCTCGGCGGCCGAGATCTGATCGCCCATGAGCATCAGCTCGGCCGTCTTCTTGCGGCCGATGTTGCGGTAGATGAGCGCCATGATCATGAACGGGAACAGGCCGATGTTGATCTCCGGCGTGCCGAACCGCGCCTCCTCCTTGGCGATGATCAGATCACAGGCGAGGGCCAGGCCGAGCGCGCCGGCGAGCACGTGGCCGTTGGCGGCGCAGATCGAGGGCTTGCCCAGCTCGCCGAGCAGCCGGAACACGCGCGGGAACAGCGCGGTGGCGAAGTGCTTGTGCACGAGCGGCACGTCGGCGGCGAACCCGCCCAGGTTGCCCCCGCTGGAGAACACGCTGTGGTGCGTGGAGGTGAGCACCACGCAGTGCACGGACGCGTCATCGCGGGCCTCTTCCAGAGCGGCGATCAGCTCGGAGAGCACGTCGTCGGAGAGCGCGTTGCGGGTCTCCGGCTGGTTGAGCGCCACCGTGGCCACCCCGTTGCGCGCAACCTCGTAGGTGATCTTGTCGTAGGCCATAGCGCGCACAGCCTACGCGCCGCGGCCCCGGACGGTGTCGGCCAAGTAGAAAGTAGGAAGCTCTACTGTTTACTTTCCCCCACCACCCGGCTACCGTCCGCCGCCTGCACCCCATCGACCGAGGAGCCCCCATGGCCACCGCCGACGTCGTCAAGCCAGACTTCGCCAGCCAGCGCAAGCACTTCATCTTCACCGACGAGCACGAGCAGCTGCGCGAGTCGATCCGCCGCTTCGTGGTCAAGGAGCTCCAGCCCCACGCCGAGGAGTGGGAGGAGACGACGTTCCCGGACTGGGTGTTCACCCGCATGGGCGAGCTGGGCTTCCTGGGGCTGGACAAGCCGGAGGCGTACGGCGGTCAGGGCGGCGACTACTACTCAAGCCTCGTGCTCGCCGAGGAGATCGCCCACGCCCACTCCGGCGGCCTGGCGATGGGGATCGCCGTCCAGACCGACATGGCGATGCCGCCGATCCTCGCCTTCGGCACCGAGGAGCAGAAGCAGCAGTGGGCCCGGCCGGCGATCGAGGGCAAGGCGATCCTGTGCATTGGAATCACCGAGCCGGACGCCGGGTCAGACGTCTCCGGGATCAAGACCCGGGCGGTCCGCGACGGCGATGAGTACGTCATCAACGGGTCCAAGACCTACATCACCAACGGCCACCGGGCGCACGCCATCGTGCTCGTCACCAAGACCGACCCGGACGCCGGCTACGACGGCTTCACCCTGTTCCTGGTGCCGATGGACACGCCGGGGGTCATCCGCGAGAAGCGGTTGAAGAAGCTCGGCATGCACGCCTCCGACACCGCGCTGCTCGCCTTCAACGACGTCCGGGTGCCGGCGTCGGCCGTCCTCGGGCAGATCGGCAAGGGCTTTTACCACATCATGTGGGAGCTTCAGGGCGAGCGGCTGATCGGCGCCGCCGGGGCGGTGGCCGGCGCCCAGCACGTGTTCGATCGCACGCTCCAGTACGCGACCGAACGCCAGGCGTTCGGCCGGCCCATCGGCAAGTTCCAGGTGATCCGCCACAAGTTCGCCGAGATGGCGACCAAGATCGAAACGGCGCGCCAGATGGTGTACACGACCGCGTGGCGCTTCCAGAACGGCGAGTACCCGGTGCGCGAGATCACGATGGCCAAGCTCTACGCCTCGCGCATCGCCGTGGAGGTCGCCGACGAGTGCATCCAGATCCACGGCGGCGCCGGCTACATGCAGGAGTACGGGATCGAGCGGGTGTGGCGCGACCTGCGGCTGAACCGCATCGGGGCGGGGACCGACGAGATCATGCTCGACGTCATCGGCCGCTCGTACGGTCTCTGATGTCAGACCTGGCCGCATGCGGCCAGGTCCCGGCGGCGCATGCGCCGCCGGCGGGG
>DASSZQ010000133.1:0-12774 GCA_035702755.1 Solirubrobacteraceae bacterium
CAAGGGCGCCCACTTCATCGAGCTGTGCGACCAGCGCCGGATCCCGCTCGTGTTCCTGCAGAACATCACCGGCTTCATGGTCGGTCGCGACTACGAGGCCGGCGGCATCGCCAAGCACGGCGCCAAGATGGTGACCGCCGTCTCCACCGCCCGCGTGCCCAAGCTGACCGTCATCATCGGCGGCTCGTTCGGCGCCGGCAACTACGGGATGTGCGGGCGCGCCTATTCCCCCAGGCTGCTGTGGATGTGGCCCGGTGCCCGGATCTCGGTGATGGGCGGCGAACAGGCGGCGACGGTCATGACCGAGGTCGGCCAAGCCGAGACGGGGGCTGCGCTCCGCGAGCAGTACGAGCGCCAGGGCCATCCCTACTACGCCACCGCGCGGCTGTGGGACGACGGGGTGATCGATCCGCGGGACACGCGCGATGTCCTGGGGCTGGCGCTGTCCGCCGCGGCCAACGCGCCGCTCCAGGAGGTCCGCTACGGCGTGTTCAGGATGTGATCGTGGGTAGCCCCGGGCCATGAGCCGCGTGTTCATAACGGGATCGGCGGACGGGCTGGGACAGCTGGCGGCCCGGCAGCTCATTGACGAGGGCCATGAGGTGGTGCTCCATGCGCGCAGCGCGGCGCGCGGCCGGGATGCGCTGGAGGGGGCGCCCGGAGCGGCGGACGTTCTCACCGGTGACCTGGCGAGCATCGCCCAGACGCGGGCGCTCGCCGACGCCGCCAACGCCGAAGGGCGTTTTGACGCCGTCATCCACAACGCCGGGCTCGGCTACCGCGACCGCGAGCGTGTGGAGACCGAGGATGGGCTGCCCCGCGTGTTCGCCGTCAACGTGCTCGCCCCGTTCCTGCTCACAGCGGAGATGACCCGCCCGGACCGGCTCATCTACCTGAGCTCCGGCATGCACCGCGGCGGCGACCCCGACGTCTCCGATGTGCAGTGGCGCCGGCGCCGCTGGAGCGGCTCTCAGGCATACAGCGACTCCAAGCTCTACGACACGGTGCTCGCCTTCGCCGTCGCCCGCCGCTGGCCGGACGTGCTCGCCAACGCGGTGGACCCCGGGTGGGTGGCGACCAGGATGGGCGGCGCCGGCGCCCCGGATGATCTGAAGGCCGGCGGCGACACCCAGGCGTGGCTGGCGGTCTCAGACGATGCGGAGGCCCGGGTCAGCGGCCGCCTCTTCTACCACCGGCGCCCCCGGGAGGCCCACCCAGCCGCTTCCCAAACGGACGTGCAGGACGCCCTGGTGGAGGCCTGCCGGCAGCTGACGCACGTCGACCTGGGCGCCTAACCGGAATATATGGCCGGTTAGGGGCCCCGATTGCTTCGACCCGCCGCTGACCTGGGCGTCTGACGGGACTGTGGGTCCCGTTTCTCGCCCCGGTCCGCCCAGGCACCGGCTGACGAGGGGTCAGCCGCCGACCTCGGCCGGCTGCTCGGCCCCCGGTGCACGGCTGGCGGGCTGCTGCGTCGCCTCGCCCGCCGGCTTGCGGGCGCCCGCCCGCGCAGCGCCGACCTCAAAGTCCTTGCTGCGGATGAGCACCAGCGTCAGCGCCGCGGAGACGAGCAGGAGGATGGCGCCGATCAGAAACACGTCGTTGAGGCCGGCGACGAACCCGGACCGCACGGCGTGAACGGCAGCGCCCCGGGCGTGCGGGGGGAGCGACGACAGCGCCGAGGCCGCGCCGCCGCCCTGAGCGACGCTGGAGGCGAGCCTGCCGGACGCGTGGGCGCCGAGCGCATGGGAGCCGGCGAGGATCGACTCGATGTGGGTCCGCACGGTATGGGCGAACAGCGACCCCAGTCCCGCGATGCCGGTGGCGATCCCGACCTGGCGGAAGGTGGAGTTGATCCCGGAGGCCATGCCCGCGCGCTCCGGCCGCACGACGCCGATCGCCGTGGAGGCGAGCGGCGGATTGACCAGGCCGGTCCCGGCCCCGGCGATGATGAACCCGGGAATCAGGTGCGTCCACCCGGAGCCGGCGTCAAGCCCGCGCATGAGCAGCAGGCCGATTCCGACCACCGCCAGCCCGGGCGCGATCAGGAAGCGGATCGGCACGTGGGCGGTCAGGCGGCCGGCGAGTGTGGAGGTGAGCATGATCCCGCCGGAGAGCACGAGGAAGCGCAGGCCGGTCTGAAACGCCGAGTAGCGCAGCACGTCCTGCAGGTACAGCGTCAGATACAAGAAGAGCGAGAACAGCCCGGCTGACAGCGAGAAGGCGGCGATCGAGCCGCCGGTGAACGTCGGCTTGCGAAACAGCCCCAGGTCGAACATGGCGCGGTCGCCCTGCACATGCTCGCCGACCAGGAACGCGACCAGAAGCACGGCCGCGCCGCCGAGGCAGGCGAGGATGACGGGGTCGCCCCACCCCCGGCTGTTGACCTCGATGAGCGCATAGACAAGCGCCCCCAGGGCGCCGCTGAACGTGACGACGCCGTACAGGTCCGGCCGGTGCGCGGTGGGCAGCTGCGACTCCTCCACGCGGGTGAGCGACAGGGCGACCGCCACCACGCCGATCGGGACGTTGACGAGGAAGATCCATCGCCAGGAGATGCCGCTCGTCAGCCCGCCGCCGATCACGGGGCCGACGGCCACCGCGAGACCGGTGATCGCTCCCCACACGCCGAACGCCGTGCCGCGCTCACGGCCCTGAAAGGTGGCGCCGAGCAGCGCCAGCGAGGTGGAGAACATCGCCGCCCCGCCGATGCCCTGCGCCCCGCGCGCGAGGTTGAGCCACAGCGGGCTCTGCGCCAGCCCGGACAGCAGCGAGCTGACGCTGAAGATGACCAGGCCGATGACGAACAGCTTCCGGCGCCCAAACAGGTCGGCGAGGGAGCCGGTCGTCAGCAGCAGCGCTGCCAGCGTCAGGGCGTAGGCGTCGACGACCCACTGCAGGTCGCTGAAGCTGGCGTTCAGCGACGACTGGATGTCCGGCAGCGCGACGTTGACGATGGTGACGTCGAGCAGCAGCATGAACGTGCCCACACACACTGCGATCAGCGTCCACCACTTGCGCTCCACGGCATCGGCTCCTTGGTCGGCGGGTATCCCCAGGGTTAGGCTACCTCGCCCCGCTTCCCGGTCCGGGCTGGGGCTAACCATCCGTAAGCCGGTGCAACCCCCGGAGCACCCCTTCCCCCCTCACCTCGTCCAACCCCCACTTTCGCCAGATGGTTTCGCCGATCGCTCATGCCGCCGCTGCCGTCGTCGTCCCCTCAGGTCAGGGCCTGCAGCAGTTCGGCGATCTGGCGCTGGCATTCCTCCTGTCGTCGCTCATCGGACTGGAGCGGGAATGGCGTCAGAAATCCGCCGGGCTGCGCACCCACACGCTGGTCGGCGTCGGCGCCGCCCTGATCATGCTGATCAGCAAGTACGGCTTCGGCGACGTCGTGAACGGTTCAAGCGTGGTGCTCGACCCCTCGCGGATCGCGGCACAGATCGTCTCCGGCCTGGGCTTCATCGGAGGTGGGCTCATCTTTGTGCGCCGCGACGCGGTGCGCGGCCTGACCACGGCCGCCATCGTCTGGGTGACCGCCGCGGTCGGAATGGCCTGCGGCGCCAGCCTGCCGCTGCTGGCCGTGTTCGCCACCGCGATTCACTTCGTCATCGTCTTCGGCTATCGGCGCCTCGCCCAGGCGATGCCCCGCTCGCGCTATGTCGGCTTCGGCCTGCACATCGTCTACGAGGACGGCCGGGGCACCCTGCGCGATGTGCTCACGCACTGCACCGAGGCCGGCTTCTCGATCGGCGAGGTCTCCACGCACCGGCTCGAACATGAGGTCAATGGCGTGCGCGCCGTCGCCGTCGACCTCGAGGTCTACGGACAGCCGCGGGTCGACCCGCTCGCCACCGCGCTCAACGACGTCGGCGGCGTCCTGGAGGTCGCCGCCCGGGACCTAGCGGATACTGAGTAGGTGCCTGCGCCACCTCCTTTAAGCGAGAACGAGTAGTTGCCTGCGGCAACTACTTTAAGCGAGAAATCTGGCGATTTCTCGCGGGTGGCGGACAACCCGCTCGGAACCGCTTCACGGCAGGTCCAGACGGCGGAGCGGCAGGACGGGAATCCCGTCGGCCGCCAGCGACGGCTCGCACAGCCGCTGCTCCCCGTCGCCCAGCGCGGCAAAGCCGGCTCGCACCGCCGCCAGGTAGCCGGCGTCGATGACCGCCGTCCCGGCGTCGCGCCCGGCGCGCAGCCGCTGCCGTCCCGCCGCGGTGCCGACGTAGGTCCACACGCGCGCGCCGCCGGCGTCGATCAGATGGGAGACGTCGACCCGCCGGTAGTTGCGCTCGCGGCGGTCCAGTGCCTCCAGGTCCCGCCCCGGCACCGGCCGGCACACGCCGTTGACCGACGCGCCCGCCTCCGGCGCGATGTCAAGGAAGGTGACGAACACCGCCGGGCGGCGCCCGTCCGCGTCGACGTAGCACTTGTACCCGGGCAGGTCGAGGCGGTTGTCCATGGCCACGCCCCACTCGCGCCGGAAGCCGGGCAGGTCGGCGATGAACCCACCGTCCCGTCGCCGGCGCGTGGGCGAGGCTCCGGCGATCGCGGCCAGTGACCCGTAGCCGAAGACAAATTCTTTAGCGATCACCGCTCATGCTCCAACCTTCGTCCAGCGGCACTCAACTGCACAGATTTCCCAACCGATGGTGTACGCAATCGGCCCCGGCCGTCGGGGCCGCTTTTCCAAGGAGGGAACCATGAAGAAGTTCTGGGTGTATCGCGCCGCGTCCGCCGTGGCCGCGGTTGCCACTGTCGCCATCGCCTCGGGGGCGGGCTACAAGTTCTTCTAGAGATTCCGCGGGCGCGCTTCGCGGTGCAACCGTGAGGCGCGCCCGTCGCTCTTTTTTAGTTGGGGGGATTCGTTGCGCGACCGATCGAACGTCAGGGTGTACTGCGAGGGTGTGTTCCTCGGCGGGATCGCGGTCGTCGCCCTGTTTGCCCTCACCGCCAAGCTGACCTATCTGTATCAGGAGCCCTGGGGCTTCGGCGTCCTGTTCGCCGGCGTGCTGCTCGGCGAGATGATGCCGATCCGGGTGACGCATCGCGGCAGCGAGGAGGAGCTCACCCTCTCGGCATCGTTCGCGATGGCGCTGCTTCTCGCCGGCGGGCTCATCCCGGCGATGATCGCCCAGGGGATCGCGTCGGTCGTTCAGGATCGGCATTCCGGCAAGCCATGGTGGCGCGCCCGGTTCAACGTCGGCCAGTACTCCCTGGCCATGGCGGCGGCCGAGCTGGTGATGCGCGCCCTGTCGGTTCATCACCTCGGCAACCATCCCTTCGCCGCCGCTCAACTCCCGGCGATGATCCTGGGCATCACCGCGTTCTTTGTCGTCAACGCCGGTGTCGTCGGCGTGGCCATCTCGCTGCACCAGGGGACATCGATCGGCCACTACTTCCGCGCCAGCCTTCCCTTCACCGTCATGACCGCGACGGCGGTGGTGCTCGTCTCCCCCATCGTGCTGGCGGCCGCCGCCTACTCGGTGGCAATCGTCCCCCTGTGCCTGGCGCCCATGGTGGCGATGTACAACACAGTCTCCCGCAGCGCCCGCAGCGATCATGCCGCCCGCCACGACCCGCTGACCGGACTGCCCAACCGCACCGCCTGCCACGAGGCGATCATCGCTGCCACCGAGGACGAGCGCGTCCACGGCGCCGTCCTGCTCATGGACCTCGACCGCTTCAAAGAGGTCAACGACACCCTCGGTCATCGCTACGGCGACCTCCTGCTCGTTCAGGTCGCCCGCCGGTTTGAGCACGTGATCGGCCGGCGGGGGCACATCGCCCGGCTCGGCGGCGACGAGTTTGCCGTGGTGGGCACCGGCGTCGATCGTGAGGAGGCGCAGCGCCTGGCGTATGACATCGCCGAGTCCCTGCGCACGCCGTTCGAGCTTGACGAGATGGTCGTCGATGTGCAGGCCAGCGTCGGCATCGCCCTCTTCCCCCAGCACGGGCGCGGCGTCGAGACGCTGCTGCAGAAGGCCGACGTCGCCATGTACCGGGCCAAGGAGACCCGCCGCGACGTCGCGCTGTACGAGGAGCGCCACGACCACCACAGCCCGGCCAAGCTGGCGCTCACGGCGGAGCTGCGGACGGCGGTGGGCAGCGACGAGATCGTGCTGTGGTATCAGCCGGAGCTCGATCTGCGCACCCGCGAGGTGGTGGCGGTGGAGGCGCTCGTGCGCTGGGACCATCCGCGCCTGGGCGTGCTGCCCCCCAGCTCATTTGTGCGCATGGCCGAGGCGACGAACCTCATCAAGCCGCTCACCCAGCACGTGATGGAGATCGCCCTGTTTCAGCTCTCCCACTGGCAGGCGGTCGGCCTCGACATCGCCGTCGCCGTCAACATCTCGCCCCAGGTCCTCGTCGATCAGAGCTTCACCGACCAGGTCATCACCGCGCTGCGCCGAGCCGGCGTGCCGCCCCACCGTCTCAAGCTGGAGGTGACCGAGAGCGCGCTGATGTCCGATCCGGCGACGGCGCGCACCGTCCTGCGCCAGCTGGAGTCGCTCGGCATCGAGATCTCCATCGACGACTTCGGCACCGGCTACTCGTCGCTCGCCTACCTGGCCGACCTCCCGGTCTCGGAGGTCAAGATCGACCGCTCGTTCGTCAGCCGCATGGGCGCCGGCTCCAGCGGGCAGATCATCGTCAACTCGACGATCGACCTCGCCCACCACCTCGGTCTGCGCGCCGTCGCCGAGGGCGTCGAGGATCCGGCGCTGCTGCCCGGGCTGGAGGCGCTGGGCTGCGACGCGGTGCAGGGCTTCGCCATCAGCCATCCGCTGGAGGCCGGGCAGGCGACCCGCTGGCTGCTGGACTACCGCAGCGTCGACACGGTGGAGACCGCGCTGGGGCGGGCCGCATGATCCTCATCGCGCTCGCCGGCCTGTGCCTGCTCAGCGTTCCGCTGACCGGCGGCAACCTGCGGCGGCTGGCTGACATCGAGCTGCGCGGCATGTGGATCCCCATGCTGGCGCTCGCCGCGCAGGTGGTCATCACCGTCATCCTGACCTCCGGCAGCCCGGCGGTGCACCGCGCGATCCACATGGGTACCTATGTGCTGCTCGGCGTCTTCTTGTGGTGCAACCGGCGTCTGCCCGGCGTGCGCGTCATCGCCGCCGGAGCGTTCATGAACGCGGCCGCCATCTTCGCCAACCGCGGCGTGATGCCGGCCTCGGCGTGGGCGCAGCGAACCGTCGGAATGCATGTCACCGGCGGCGGGTTTGAGAACTCCGCGCACGTGGGACATGCGCTGCTGCCGTGGCTTGGCGACATCATCCCGTGGCCGGGACCCCTCCCCAATGTGCTGAGCCCCGGCGACTGCGTGATCTACATCGGGACGCTCGTGCTGCTGCACACCATCTGCCGGCGTCCCGCGCCCGCGGCGTCGGCGCTCACGCCGATGGCGGAGTAGGCGCGTTCAGCGCAGCGGCGTCTCGTCCAGCCGTTGGCACAGATCGGCCACGGACTCAAACACGGCCAGGGCGCCGGCCTCACGCAACTCCTGCTCGGAGAACCCGCCGGTCATGACGGCCAGCGTGCCGACGTCCGCGGCGGCGGCGGCCTTGACGTCCCACGGCGTGTCGCCGACCATCACCGCCTCCCCGGAATCCGCGCTCACCCGTTTCATCGCCGCGTGGACGAGGTCCGGGGCGGGCTTGGTGGACTCGACGTCGGCCGACGTCGTCCAAGCGTCGGCCAGCTCGCGGGCGTCAAGCAGATCAAGGTAGATCTCAACCTCGTCCTCCTTGGCCGAACTGGCGAGGACGACGACGTGGCCGCGGTCCGTGAGCGCCTCAATCAGCTCCCGGGAGCGCTCCATCGTCTTGACCTCGTCCACCAGCCGCGCGTACTCCTCCTTCTCGGCGGCTCGGATCGCGTCTCCGCGCTCGTTCTCGACCTGCTCTGAGCACAGCGAGCCGACGAGCTGGTCACCGCCCATGCCGAGATGGCGGTGAATGCGCCAGATCGGCAGCACGATCTCGTGGCGGACGAACGCCCTGAACCAGGCGATGGCGTGCTGGTAGTTGGTGTCGACGAGCGTGCCGTCGATGTCGAGGATGGCGGTGGCCATCGGCTATGGCTCCTTGCGCTGGCGCTTGACGCGCGCCGCAGCGTCGCCGATGCGGTCGGCCTCCTCGGCCTGCTGCAGGGCGAGCTCGCGCTCGTGGAGGGCCTGTGCCTGCTCCTGCACCGCGGGTAGCCGCTCCTCGGCGGCCCGGTGTTCGATCTGCTCCTCGGCGCGCTCCTCCTGCTCGCGGCTGACCTTCAGCCTCTCGCGCTCAACCTCGCGGGCCCGGCGTGTCCGCACCTCGGCCGTGCGCTGCGCCTGGCGTCGGCGCGACGCCGCCCGCTCACCGGCCTGCTCCCGGCGCCGGCTCGCCTGCTCATGGCTCGCCTGCAGTCGGACCTCGCTGTCGTCCTCGGCCGCCTGGGCCTCCCGGCGCAGCTCGACGGCGCGCTCTCGCTCCTGGGCCGCCGCCTCCCGGCGCTGTGCCTGCTCGCTCAGTTCCGGGTCGCCGAGAGCTGCCCCCAGGACGGTGCGCACGGTCGCGTCGAGCCGGTCGACGGTCAGCCGGGCCGCCGCCCCGGTACCGGTCCGGCGACCCGGGAGCAGTCCCACGGCCGCGTCGACCGGGCGGCGCACCAGCCTCAGGTACGCGTCGATGGCGGATGTCGTCAGCCGGGTCATCTGTCCTCCGTCGGATCGAGCCTCTCAGCGCGCAGCTCCGCCTCGTGGGCGGCGCGCTCCTTGCGGTTGGCCTCCTCGGCGGCCCGCACCCGGGCCTCCTCGGCCGCCCGGACCGATTCGTCGGCCCGGTCTTGCTCGGCGGCGAGGTGCGCCTCGGCGTCGGCCTGCTGGCCGGCGGCCGCCGACCGGGCACGCTGCTCCGCCTCGCGGCGGTCGCGCTCGATGCGCGCCTCGCGCTGCTCGGCCTCCAGCTCATTGCTCAGCCGCCGCTGCTCGGCCTCCAGCTGGGCCTGGCGCTCGCTCACCTCGCCCCGTGCCTCCCGCGCGCGGGACTCGCGCGCGGTCTCCTCCGCCTCCTGGGCGGCGTCGGACTGAACCTGCTGCAACCGTCCCTCGCGGACGAGGTCGTCGTCGTCGGTTGCGCTTCCCACGGCCTCTTTGGCCTTGCCCACCGCCTTACCCACGACGCCGCCGAAGATGCGCTCGTTGCCTGCCACTCGATGGTCTCCTTTCGTACCGCCGGGTCTTCTGGCTGCTACCCGCTGGCCAGATCTCGACACCCGGGGGCCGGCAGCTCCGTGAGCGATGCCACACACCGCTCACAGCCGGTCGCTTCAGCTCTCAAGCTTGAAGCCGACCCTCATCTCGACCTGGAAGTGGGCGATCTCGCCGTTCTCGACGTGTCCACGGATGCTCCGGACCTCAATCCAGTCGACGTTGCGCAGGGTGCTGGCCGCACGGGCGACGCCGGACCGCATCGCCTCGGTCACGCCCTCCGGCGATGTCCCGGCGATCTCAACGATCTTGTAGGTATCTGACTCGGACATGTAGCTCCTCTCGCGCTGGTGGACCCGCGGCCGTTGCGGCCGTCCCTGACCACTACCCCGGGCGCCGGTTGCGCCATCCATTACCGTTTGCGGGAGATGAGCAGTTCACACGCCACCGGGCCGGCGACCATCGGCCTGCTGGACGGCGTTCCAGAGCTTTCGGACTTCCTGTCGGCCGAGGAGCGCCCGCTGGTCGCCCGCATCGCGATTCCGGCCCGCTCCTTCTCCGGCCGGCCGCTGGACATCGACGAATTGCTCGACCGCTCCAACGCGTTTGCCGCCGTCGTCGTAGACGGACTTCTTCTGCACCGGTTGGCGGTCGGTGACCAGCCCGCGCTGCGGCTCCTCGGCCGCGGCGACATGATCGCGCGGTCCTCCGGGATGCGGTGCAACGTCCTCAGCGAGTCCAGCTACTGCGCGGGGAGTCTTCTCTCCCTGGCCCTGCTCGACGACCGCGTCCTGATCGCCGCCCGCCGGTTCCCGCGCCTGTTCGCCGGCCTCCAGTCCCGCCTGGGTGAACAGCATCAGCGGCTCGCGGCGCAGCTGGCGATCTGCCAGCTGCCACGCGTCGAGGACCGGCTGCTCTCGCTCATGTGGCTCCTGGCCGAAACCTGGGGCCGGGTCACCCCCAGCGGGACCGTCCTGCCGATGGCCCTGACCCACGACGCCCTGGGGGAGCTCATCGGTGCGCGCCGGCCCACCGTCACCCTCGCGCTCAAGGAGCTCTCCGAGCGCGGCTCGCTGTTTCGCCAGGACGGTGAGTGGCTCCTGCTTGAGCCGCCGCCGCAGGGCAGCGCCCGCTCGGCCCCCCGCGCCGCCCCGGAGGTGGTCCCTCTGCAGTCGACGCGATGGTCAGCTCCGGAGCCTGCTCCCCCACCGAGCCCGCTGAGCCTGGACCAACTCGAGGGCGTGCTCAGCTCGTTGCGAGACAGCCACGCCCGGGTCTCAGGTGAGATGGAGGCGCGCTTCGAGCGCGTCCGCCGGACCCGTCAGCGCACCCAGGCGCTGCGCGACCAGATCCGGAGCGAGCGGCTCAACCGACGGCCGGCTCCACCTCCGGCTCCGGCTCCGGCTCCATGAGGACGATGACGCCGGAGAGGTTGCCGTCGGAGCCGGCGGCCAGCGGCAGGCACGTGACCCGGCAGCGAAACGCCTTGCCCCGCCGGTTGACGGCGTCAAGCACCAGTTCCTCGCGCTGAGATTCGCCGCTCAGGCAGGCGCGCAGCGGTCCCTTGAGCTTCTCGACCGGCAGCCCAATCTCAAGCGCGAACAGGTGCTGATCGGCCGCCTCGTCACCGGAGACGCCCCATAGCTCGCGGGCTTGTCCGTTCCAGATCTGCACGTGCTGGCGGCGGTCGAGCACGGCGACGGCGAGTCCAATCGTCGTCAGGATCGTCTCCAGGAACGAGTTCATCTCATTGAGCTCAAGGGTGCGATGACGCAGCTCGTCGTTCATCGTCTCCAGCTCCTCGTTGGCCGACTGGAGCTCGTCGTTCATCGTCTCCAGCTCCTCGTTGGTCGACTGGAGTTCCTCGTTGGTCGTCTCCAGCTCCTCGTTGGTCGACTGGAGCTCCTCGTTGGTGGTCTCAAGCTCCTCGTTGGTCGACTGCAGCTCCTCGTTGGTCGTCTCCAGCTCCTCGACCGTGGACTGCAGCTCTTCATAGGCCTGTTCAAGCTCCTGCCTGGAGGACGTCACCTCGGCCTTGAGCGCAGCGACGGCGGTGACGTCCTCATAGATCACGGTCGTCCCCAACACGCCGCCGTCGGCGAGCAGCGGCGCCACGTGCACATCGAAGACCCGGTCGCGCTCCCGGCTCGGCCAGCGGACGCCGGCGATGTCGATGGGACGCAGCTCCCGCATGAGGTGATCCAGGTGCGTGCGCAGCTCCAGCGGGCGGTAGGAGAGCTCCAGGTCCTGCACCGGACGGCCGAGATCGCTGAAGCGGATGGCGAGCAGCGCCCGCGCGGCCGCGTTGGCCATGACCAGCGAACGGCTGGCATCGAGCACGATCTGCGCCGCCTTCGGCGAGTCGAAGGCGGCGTCGCGGAGGCTGTCGGCGACGCTCTGGGAGGCGCCGTTGCCCGGATCGGCGGCGAGCACCCGGACGCGATCGCGCAGGGCCGGCTCGAGGACCTTGCGAAACACGCGGCACTTGAGGTCGACCGGAGTGAACAGGTCGCCGTGGGTGATGAGCATCTCGGACTTGCCGAGGAGCAGGATGCCGTGGTCGTTGAGCGCGAAGTGGAAGCGGCGAAGGATCTGAGCCTGGGTCTCGGCCGTGAAGTACATGAGCGTGTTGCGGCAGACGAGCAGGTCGATCCGGGAGATGGGGGCATCCTGAACCAGGTCGTTACGGCCGAAGATGACGCTGCGTCGCAGGTCCTTGCGGAACACGTAGCGCTGGTCGGTGCGCTCAAAGAACCGCTCCAGCGCCTCGCGGGGCACGTCCTCGATCTGGCGCGGCTGATAGGCGCCGTGCCGGGCCTGATCAAGCGCCTCCTCATCGATGTCGGTGGCATAGATCTTCACCCGGTCACGGAACGGTGTGTCCCCCAGCACCCGGGCGAACACCATCGCCACGGTGTAGGCCTCCTCTCCGGATGCGCATCCCGCGCACCACACCCGCACCGGCTCGGCGGGATCGCGTCCCTCCAGCAGTTGGGGGACGATCTCGCCGGCCAGGTGCTCCCACGTGTCCGGATCACGGAAGAAGCTGGTGACGTTGATGAGCAGCGTGTTGAACAGCCGCGCAAACTCGTCGGCATGCAGCTCCAGGTAGTCGACATACTCGTCGTAGTTCTCGACGCCAACCTCGCCCATGCGCTTGGCCACGCGCCGCTCGATGCTCGAGCGCTTATATCCGGTGAAGTCGAATCCGCGCGTCGACTTGACGAACTCCAGGAGCTCATCGAGCGATCCGCGTCGGGCGGCAGCGGCCATCAGACCGTCTCCCGGCGATCGGCCTCGACCGCGTCGCTGCCGGAGAGTTTCTGCAACGTGGTGCCCGCCGCGTCGTCGAGGGCGGCGCGGACCGACTGGGCCTGAGCTCCGGCCTCGCGGGCCCGCCTGCGAAACGCAGCGGCCGAACGGGCGTGACCGCGCGTCTCAAACTGTCCGGCGATCCGGTGCAACAGGGCCTCGCGATCATCGAGCGCCCGCACGGCCGCCCACATCGCCGCCTCAACGCCCTCGGCCTGGGCATCGGCCAGGCTCTCCGGCGAGTAGCGATGTCCCACCCGGCAGCGCCA
>DASSZQ010000154.1:0-2024 GCA_035702755.1 Solirubrobacteraceae bacterium
GCCGACGTCGCCCCGCCGGTCGCGGCCGGGGGGTTTAACGAGCCGGTCGCGGCGTCCTCCGATGGCGCGCTGGAGGAGCGGGTGGCGGCGCTGGAGGCCGAGGTCGCCCAGCTGCGCTCCCAGCTTGCCGAGCTCCTGGACTGACGCCGCGTCGATGGGTCAGGTCGGAAGCAGCAGGCCGATCCCGTACAGAGCGCCGCCGACGATGACCCCGGCCAGGGTCATCTCAAAGCCCGCCGCCCACCACTTGCGCAGCGTCACCAGTGACTTGGCGGCGCCCACCAGGAAGTGGGCGATGAGCGACACGATGGCGGCGGCGATGGTGGCGGCGGCGCCGGTGGTGAAGAAGAACGGGATCACCGGGATGATCGCGCCCACGCCGGTGGAGATCCCGGCGGCGATCGCCGCCTCGCCGGCGTGGTGCTCCTCGCCCGCGCCGCCGAACTCCTCGGCGGCGAGTGCCTGGAGCATGGCGTCCGGGTTGCGCGACATCTGCTCGGCCAGGTGGTCGGCGGTCTGCTCGTCGATGCCCTTGAGCTGGTAGAAGAGCGACAGCTCCTCCCTCTCCTCCTCCGGATGGCCGGCGATCTCCTGGCGCTCGCGCTCGACGTTGGCGGCGGCCACCTCGGCCTCGGAGCGCTCGGCGAGAAACGCGCCGGTGGCCATCGACAGCGCGGAGGCGATGGCCCCGGCCAGGCCGGCCGTGAGCACCGTGCTGGCCCCACCGGTCGCACCGGACACGCCGGCGACGATGCCGAACACGGCCGCCAGGCCGTCGTTGGCCCCGTAGATGGCGCCGGAGATCCAGCCCCCGCCGGAGCGATGCCACTTCTCCCGGCCGAGGATGCGGTCCAGCCGGGCCTGCGCGCCCGGCACCGCGACCACCGGACCGTCACCGCGATCCGGAGCGATCGGACCGCCGTCACCCGCCGCCCCGCCGGAGCGGATGTCCGAGACGGCCAGCGAATGGGAGCGCTCCTCCTTGCGGATGTCACGCAGCAGCCGGTCGGTCTCGGCATCGCCGGTGGAGCGCTTGTACAGGTCGTCGACCTCCTCATCCTCGGCAGCCTCCCGCGCTGCCAGCAGGCGATCGACGGGCGCGATCCGCGCCTGGAGCCGCAGCCACAGCGGCACCCGGACGCTTTGCGAGTCCGGGATCTCGATGCCAAGCTCGGTCATGCGCTGCTCCAGACGGGACCGGTGGCCGCTCTCGGCCGCCGCCATCTTGTGGAGGATCCCGGCCTCGCGCTCCGGGAGCCGGCGGGCGATGAGCTCGTACACCGCGCCGGCGAGAATCTCGCCCCGCCAGGCGGTGAGCAGGCGGTTGGAGACCTCGGTGGATGGCTCAGTCACTGAGGGCTCGCTCATCTCGGCGCCTAGCCTACCCTCGCCTCAGCGGCTCACACTCATGAAAACTCCTTCACCCCTCAGCTTCCGCCCCGGTCGGATCGACGCCGGCGACGGCGCCGTTCTGGCCCAGGCCATGCGCGACGAGATCGCCGTCATCTACGACGGGCTCGACCTCGACGGCGACGCCATGCCGCGGGCCGGTGCCGCCGAGCTCAGCCCGCCCGGCGGCGCGTTTGTCGTCGGCTACCACGCCGACGTGGCCGCCTGTTGCGGCGGGGTCAAGCGCCTGGACGCGCGGACCTGCGAGATCAAGCGGATGTACGTGATCCCGGAACTGCGCGGTCAGGGCGTGGCCCGCACCCTGCTGCGGGAGCTTGAGTCGATCGCCCGCGATCTCGGCTACACGGTCGCCCGCCTGGACACCGGACCCAAGCAGGTGGGAGCCCGGCGGCTGTATGAGTCCGAGGGCTACGTCGAGGTCCCGGACTTCAACGGCAATCCGATAGCCGCCTTCTGGGGCGAGAAGCCGCTGAGCTAGCCGGCGGCTAGAGGATGCCGATCTCGGAGTTGTCGCCCACCATGAACCGGTACGCCCGCGGCTGGCGGTTGCCGCGGCCGATGCGGACATTGCGGCCGAGCAGCGACGACTCCATGCGCCCGTCGAGATCGCGGAC
>DASSZQ010000253.1:0-2186 GCA_035702755.1 Solirubrobacteraceae bacterium
CGACGTCAAGCGCATCTCTGACGCCAAGCACGTTCAGGATCAGCCGCGCGACATCAGGCGGACGCATGGAGAGGATCTCGCGGTCTCGGCCGACGATGATCGTGTCGGTGTGGTGGCGGGCATGGCTCCAGCGCCACACCGTCGGCTCCTTCAGATTCATGAACGACGCGAGCTGATACAGCGCGTCGTTGAGCCACGAGGTTGCGAACGCGGTGCCGTGGCCGGACTCATGCCAGCGCGAATCCGAGACCGATCCGTACAGGACGCCGTAGGCGACAAAGAACGGGACGCACGCCCAGCTGCCCCACAACCAGCCGCCGGCCGCTCCGGTCACCGCCAGCAGGGCGAACCAGATGGCGGTGTCGCGTATCGCCGGGCCGTTGCGCCGGCGCATCAGCGCCTTCATGCGCTTGCGCGGGACGTCGGAGTGGTACCACTCGGCCGCCACCAGGCCCAGCTCCATCGCCCGCTCGCTGTCGCGGCCGATGAGGCGGTAATCCCGGGGTGCGGCCGGCTCAGACCCGGCGACACCGACTCGTGCTGGGAACGTTCCCATGTGGCGGTAGGCTACTAAAACCGTGGCGCCGAGCGTCAACACGCCAAGACCGAACGGGAGTGGCCGGCCCACCATTCACGACGTGGCCACACGGGCCGGAGTGTCGAAGTCGCTGGTGTCGCGGGTGCTCCGCGAATCGCCGCTCGTCAGCGAACCGCGCCGGGCCGCCGTCCTGCGGGCGATCGACGAGCTGGGGTACCGGCCGAACGCGGCGGCGCGAACCCTCGTCGGCCGGCGCTCGATGACCCTGGCGGTGCTCGTTTCAGACCTTCACAACCTGTTTCTGCCCGAGGTGGTGTCCGGTTTTGACGACGTCGTGGAGCAGCGCGGCTACACGACGATGATCGTCAGCGGCAAGCGACGCGAGCAGACCGAGGAAGCTGCGCTGCACCGACTGCTTGAGCTGCGTGTCGACGGCATCGTCTGCGCGACCGTGCGGCTGGGCCGGGCCGCGCTCGCCGAGGCATCGCGCTCGGCCGCCCTGGTGAACCTGACGCGGACGCCGGCGGTTCCGCGCGTCGATGTCGTCGTCAACGACGATCGGGCCGGTGCGGCGCTGGCGGTCGACCATCTGGTCGGTCTCGGTCACCGCCGGATCGCGATGATCGGCGACGAGGACGAGCGCGCCGGGGCCGATCGAATCCGCGGCTACCGGGAGTCGATGATCGCGTGCGGGCTGGGGAGCGAGATCCGCGTCGTGCCGGGCGGCTTCACCGAGCGGGGCGGCTTTCGCGCCGCGTCTGAACTGCTGAGCGAGCCCGGACCGCGCGTCAGCGCGGTGTTCGTCGCCAGCGACCTGGCCGCGCTCGGCGTCCTGGACGCCGCCGCGGACGCCGGCGTTGACGTCCCCGGGGGCCTGTCGGTGGTCGGCTATGACAACACCCCGCTGGCCCGGCTGCGCCGGATCGACCTCTCCAGCATCGATCAGAGCGCGGCAACGATCGGCACGGCCGCAGCGGGAGCGCTCCTGGCGCGGATCGAGCACCCGGACCGGCGGGCCCAGCGGACGGTCGTGGCGCCCCGGCTCATCGCGGGCCGGACCAGCGGCCCACCGCCGGCCTGAGCGCGGGTCTCGGCCCCGGCGGTGACGCCGGCGACGACCTGACCTCAGGAGCCTGTCGCGGAACTCACGTGCTGCCTCAGGCGGTCGGTGCAACCCGGGGTGGGGCCGGAAGACGCGCCGGGCGTGACGGGCGAGATGACGGGGGTGCACCCCCGGTTTGTTCGAGATTCGGATCGCGCCGGGCGATTTCGTCTGTGAGTGGCGTATGGCAGCGATCGCGTTCGAGAGCGTCAGCCGGGATGCGAGATTTCGTACGCATTTGACCCGCCCTGCGGGCCGGTTCTCGCCCGTCTTCCCGTCGTCGCCCAGCCGGCTACGCGAGCGTGCCCTCGCCCGACAGCGTCCGACAGGGGCGGCGCCCGCGGCGCGATGGGGACGCGAGCCCGGGGGCGGGCGCCGGGCACTCGTCCCTGACGCGGGCCGCTCCGGTCCGCGGTGTGACGGCGCCGGCGTGCTCGGCGACCGGAGCCTCGGCCTCGGTGCAGACGCGGCGGAGCGCCGGCGAGCGTCCCAGGATGAAGGCGCCCGCGCCGATGACGGCGAGACCACCGGCCAGTGGGAGGATGC
>DASSZQ010000256.1:0-23175 GCA_035702755.1 Solirubrobacteraceae bacterium
ACGCCGCGGACGTTCGTCAGCGGCGCGAGCACGCAGTCGCTGGCGGCAACCGGCCTTCAGACCGCGATCCCCACCGAGACGTTCACCAACGAGGTGGGCCTCGCCCGGGACGTGCACGCCGGACGGCTGCGGCCCGGGACCGAGGCCGTCGTCTACGCCGACTCGGCCTCGCGCCGGACGCCGCGCAACCAGCAGCGCAGCCCGGGCCGCTTCTACCGGCTGGCCGCTCGGGCCGCCCACGTCCATGGCCTGCTGTTCATCGCCGCGCCGTCCCCCAGCCTGGTCAGCGTGATCGCTCCCCACACGCCCCCGGCGCGCCAGACCCAGGAGTTCCTCAAGCTGCGCATCCCGGCCGCCGCGGCGCGCAACGCCGACGCCTATGAGGTCGAGGGCCAGGGGATCGAGACCTCGCCGGATGCGTTCGCCGCGTTTGTGAAGTCAGCGGTCGCTCAGGCGGCACGCGCCCGGCCCGGCATCGAACTGCTCGGCGGCCTGAGCACGCGCGTGCCCCACGCCGACGTGAACGCCAACACCCTGTTCGACGCCTACCTGCGGACTGACCTGCTCGTCTCCGGCTACGGGTTTGACGCCCCCGGCGCCGCCGGCAGCACCGCCTGCCGCGCCTGCACCGGCCACGCCGACCCAGCGGTCGGCTTCCTGCGCAAGCTCCGGCGGCTCGACGGCTGATCCCGCCGCCGGGCGGGCGAGGACCCCCCTGCGGGGTCAGATCTGTTCGAAACCCGGATGGGGGCTGACGATCTGGAACACACCCGCCGCCAGAGACCACTCACGGACGAAATCGCCGGGCGCGATCCGAATTTCGAACAAACCGGGCCGCGCCGGCCGCAGGCCCGCGCGGGCGCCGCCAGGGGTGCCTCGACTGCAAACGAACTGGCCCGCCGGGACCCCAGCCCGCTGACTGACTGCCAGAGGCCGACCACGAGGTCCGCGACAGTCCCGCTCAGCGCTCGTCGACGAACCGCGTCGTGACCGTGCGCGTGTCCCCGGCCGCGTCGTGGAGCACCCAGGTGGCGACATAGGCGCCCGGGGCCAGCGCGGCGACGGCGACGCCGCGGCGGGTGTCGACGTTGGCGGCGTGAAACACCGGCCGCCGCGAGCCGGCCGGACGGATCGTCAGCGCGATCGGCACTCCGCCGGCGGACACCGAGCCGTGGGGGCCGGGCAGCCCGGACTGGGCGGAGGCGACAAAGCCGCCGTACAGGGTCTCGTCCTGCACCGGCGCCGTGGACTGGATCAGCGGGACCTGGGTCTCGGTCTCGCCGCCGCTGAAGTCGTCGGTCTGGGCGATGACGCCCGCGGGCAGGCCCTTGGCCCGGCCGCTGGGTGGGCAGATCACGCCGCTGCCGCCGATGCCGAGGCCCACGGCGGGGCTCGGCGGCCGGCGCGGGACGGGCCCGCCCCAGTAGTCGCCGGGCTGGCAGGTCCCGGAGGCGATGATCGTCTGGTTGCCGACGATCCCCACCCGCAGGTGGGCGACGTGCAGGGCGGTCAGGCGGCGCCCGGCGGCGTTGACGAGCGTCAGGACATCACCGCCGCGGACCGGCACCCCGCCCAGCGTGACCGCCCCGGCGTCCCCGGCCCGCCCCCGGGCGACGGTGCGCCCGCGCCGGAGCAGCCGGTAGCGGGTCAGGGGCACCAGCCCGGTGCAGCGAACCGTCCGGATCCGGATGAACGCCGTGCACGCGGGAAAGCCGCCGGTCGGATAGCCGACCTTGCCGATGCCCACGGCGGGGACGCTGTCTGGCTCGCCGAGCGGGACCGTCATCGACACGAGCGCCCCGTTGGGGTTCAGGAAGTACTCGCCGCGGTTGTCCTTGCTGGTCAGCGTCACCCGCGTTCCCGGGCCGATGTGCCGGGCCGGGACGGCGGCGGCGTCGGCGGCGTTCTGGCACAGGTCGACCGGGGAGGGGGTCAGCGCCGCACCGACGCGGAGCGAGAGCACCCCGGTCTGCGCACACGGCCCAACCACGACCGCCGACGAGCGCGGGCCGGTCGAGATGATGGCGTTGCCGTAGTCAAGGTCAAACCAGCCGGTGAAGCCCGATTCGGAGAACGGGTCCCCGCCGTCGCCGGTCTGGATGTAGTCCGGGGCGGGGCTGGTCGGCGAACTGCCGTACGCGATCTCGATCTGATCCCGGTCATCGCCGACGGCGTGCGGGCGGCCGCCCCTGCCGCGCAGGGTGACCGGCCCCCAGGCGCCGCCGGGGCGGCTCTCGGTGTGGGCGGTCGCCACCGGCTGACCGGCGCGGGCGAGGATGACCGTGACCGGCACCCGGCGGCCGGCGTCGGCTCCCAGGCTGCCCCGCACCACGGGGCTGAACTGGTTCAGCACCACCGTGTGCAGCCCCGGGGTTGAGCCGACGGCGGTCGAACTGGAGACGCACCCGCCGCGGGCGTTTGACCAGATGTCCTGGATGAGGTACTGGTGGCCGCCGATGACCTGGTTGTACGGCGAGCCGTCCGGGGCGTAGCCGAGCGGCGTGCCCTGCTGGGGCCCGTTCTCGCACTTGTCGCCGGTCTCAAACCCGTTGGGATCCATCCATCCCGTCCCCTTGGGGTCGGTGATGGCCTCGATCGCCTCGTGGGCCACGGTGTCGATCGTCACCTCCGCCTCCGGGTTGCCCTGCGGATCGGCGCCCGGCGGCGGAGTGAACTCCAGCAGCGGATCCGGGATCGCCGCGTAGACGGTGCTGCCGTGCCCCAGGTCAAACAGCGAGTGATAGCCGGCGTAGGCGTTGGTGGCGCAGGAGGCGAGAGCGATGCACGTGTCGACGTCCGGCGGCAGGAACACGAACCACAGGTTGGACAGGCCGCGCGCCGAGTTCGGAGCCGAGCCGATCACCCGGTCAAGCTCGCGCTGGAGTTGAAGGTCGGTCAGGCAGGTCGCGGTCCCGGAGGGCGACGGGCACTGCCCGGAGGGCGCGGGAAACGGGCTGGTGTCGGTGATGGAGTCAACGGCCGGGTTGTAATGGACGACGTAGCCGCCGTTGCCGCCGCCGTCGCCGTACTGGGCAAGCGCCGAGAAAACGTTGGCCTGCGATCCGGAGGCGGAGGCGACGTCTGAGAGGAACTGCTGGATGAGCGCCTGATAGCCGAGCACGCCGTCGCTCGGCGAGCCGTCAAAGCGGTAGCCGGGCGGTGCCCAGAACAGGGTGTGGATGGTGACGTCGCGCATCACCGGGCCGCCGTGATAGGCGACCGGAACCGAGTTGGGGTTGAACTGGGTGGCCCCGCCGTGCGCGGGCTCGACGCCCATCGCGTGCCGGATTCGCGGGGCAAAGCTGTGGCCGCCGCCGGCAGCGGCTGTGGCCGGCCCGGCGAACACCGCCGACACGCCCAGCGTCACGAGCACCACGGACCCGGCCAGCGCCCTGAGCACCCCCGCGACGAGGCCGCCCGCCTCTGCCCTCCGGCCATGCATCGGCGGCACTGTACCGGACACCGGCGGCGTCACGAAACGGCCGACGCGGTAGGATCTCAAGCCGAAAGATCTGCAAACCAGGGGGGCTGGCGGGTACGCTGGCTGAGATAGCGCCCTCCGCACCGCGATCGCGGCCCGGCGCTGACCCTTCGAACCTGTGGGGTAATGCCCGCGGAGGGAGCCAGACAAGTGGTGACCGAGGCTCCGCCCCAGGAGCCTTCCGACCTTCACGCAGCCGACGGAGTGTGCGTGGAGCATGTGAGCCGGACCTTTATGGCACGAGCCGGCGCCGTGCCCGCGCTGGCCGACGTGTCGCTGCGCGCCCGTCCGGGGGAGATCGTGACCGTCGTCGGCCCCAGCGGGTGCGGCAAGTCGACGCTGCTTGAGCTCATCTGCGGCCTGCAGGCGCCTGACTCCGGGACGGTGCGGACCGCGCCGGCGGCGCTCATGCCCCAGCGCGACCTGCTGCTGCCGTGGCTGAGCGCCATCGACAACGCGGCGCTGGCGCTGCGCGCCCGCGGGATGCGGCGCGACGCCGCCCGGGCCACCGCCGCTCCGTGGCTGGAGCGCTTCGGCCTCGGCGGCTTTGAGCGCTCGCGGCCGGCGCAGCTGTCCGGTGGGATGCGCCAGCGGGTCTCGTTCCTGCGCTCGCTGCTGGCGGGCAAGCCGGTGCTGGCCCTCGACGAGCCGTTCGCCGCGCTGGACGCGATCACCCGGGCCGAGATGCAGGCCTGGCTGGACCGGGTGCTCGCCTCTGAGCCCCGCACCGTCATCCTCGTCACCCACGACGTCGAGGAGGCGGTTGTGCTCGGCGACCGGGTGCTCGTCATGTCGGCCCGGCCGGGGCGCGTGGTCTGTGAGGTGGCGGTGACCGCCCCGCGGCCGCGGCGGCGGACCGACGCCGGGATCGTCGCCCTGCGTGAGCGGGTGCTCGAGGCGCTGGGGGTGCCCGCGTGAGACTGGCGATGCCCTCGCTGGTCCGCGGCCTGTCGCTGTGGCGGGCCGTGGCCGTCCTGCTGGTGCTCCTTGGCCTGTGGGAGCTCTACGTCGACCTCGGCGGCGCCGACCCGCTCATCCTCCCCCCGCCGCACGCGGTGGCCCAGTCGCTGTATGACGACCGCGGGCTGCTGTGGTCAAGCTTTTTGGTCACCGCCCAGGAGATCGTCCTGGGGATCCTCGTGGCCACGGCGGCGGCACTGGTGCTGGCCGTCGTCATGCACTTCTTCGGCTGGGTGCGCCGGGCCGTCTACCCGCTGCTCGTCGCCTCCCAGACGGTGCCGATTCCGATGCTCGCCCCGGTGCTGGTGCTGTGGCTGGGGTTCGGCATCGGGCCCAAGCTCGTCGTCATCGCGCTCGTGTCCTTCTTTCCCATCGTCGTCACCACGCTGGCCGGCTTTGCCGCCGTCGACGGCGAGCTGATCAAGCTGATGCGCACGTTTGACGCCGGGCGGCCGCGGGTGTTCTGGATGGTGGAGATGCCGTCCGCGCTGCCGGGGGTGTTCACCGGGGCCAAGATCGCCGTCGTGGTGGCGGTGATCGGAGCGCTGTTCGCCGAGCAGGCGGGGGCCAATGCCGGCTTGGGGTACCTGTTTGAGCAGTCGATCCCCCAGCTGGAGACCGCGCGGGCGTACGCCGCCGTGGTCGTCATGTCCGTGTTCGCGATCGCCCTGTTCGCGCTGTTGACCCTGGCCGAGCGGCTGACCGTGCCGTGGGCCTACCGACCGATTGGAGACCTCGACCGATGATGAGACGCAGGGGACCGAGACACCGACTGGCGCTGGTGGCGGTGACGCTGCTGGCGGCGATCGCGCTCGCGGCGTGCGGCGCCAAGAAGGATGCGCTGACGCCGACCGCCTCCACAGCTCAGTCGCTGCGGCTGATGCTCGACTGGCTGCCGAACGCCGACCATGTGGGGCTGTATCAGGCGCTGGCCAACGGGGACTTCACCCAGGCGGGGCTCGCCGTCCACGTTCAGACCCCCACCGATCCGGCCACTCCACTGCAGCTGCTCGCCGCCGGCCGGGTGGACGTCGCCATCTCCTATGAGCCGGAGCTGATGCTCGCCCGTGACAAGGGAGAGCCGCTGGTGGCGATCGGCGCCATCACCCAGCAGCCGCTGACCTCGATCGTGTCGGTGGGCTCCAAGCACATCACCTCGCCGCGCCAGCTGCGCGGCAAGACCGTCGGCGACGCCGGGATCGCCTATCAGCATGCGTTTCTGCAGACGATCCTCCAGCACGCCGGGGTGTCCCCGCACTCGGTGCGCGAGGTCAACGTCGGCTCGGACCTCGTCCCCGCGCTGCTCTCCGGGCGCATCGACGCCGCGCTCGGCGCCTACTGGAACTACGAGGCGATTCAGCTCGCCCGCGACGGCAAGAAGCCCAACGTCATCCGGGTCCAGAACGCCGGGGTGCCCAACTACGACGAGCTCGTGCTCGTCACCACCGAGAACGACCTCGCCACCAAGACCAACGAGCTGCGGCGGTTCGTGCAGGCACTGGGCCGCGGCTACGCCGCCGTGCGGGCCGATCCCCAGGCCGGCGTCCGGGCGCTGGTCACCGCCAATCCGTCGCTGAACTCCGGGTTCCAGCTCGCCAGCGTGCGGGCGACGCTGCCGGCGTTCTTCCCCCGCGGGTCAGGCCTGCCGTGGGGCTGGATGGACGCCGGGCAGTGGAAGGCGTTCAGCGCCTGGATGCTGCGCGAGCACCTGATCTCCAACCCGGCGGCGGTCGCCGGCGCCGAGACCAACCAGCTCCTCGCCGGGCAGGGACCGTGAGCGCCTGGCGACGGTGAGATTGCACGACGGCGGCCGCCGATGCCTACGATGTCGCTGATGCGGGGCAGACGGAGAAGGGCGGGCCTGGCGGCCCCGGCCGCCGCCGGGGTGGTGGCGGCGCTGGGCGTGGCGGCTTGCGGAACCTCGCAGCCCGGCTCCTCCACCTCAACCGTCACCACGCGGACCAGCCCGCCGGCGACGCTGGGGGTGATCCCCACCTGCCGGCCCTCGCAGCTGGCGGTCGCCTACGCCGGCACCCAGGGCGCCACCGGCCACATGGAGCTGACGCTGACGCTGCGCAACGTCTCGACCAGCGCCTGCCGCCTCCGTGGCTACGCGGCGGCCCGCCTGCTGGACAGCGCCGGCCGCCCACTGCCCCTGCGCGCCCGCCACGGACACGGCTTCTTCCCGGACACGCGGCGCGCCCCTCGGTTCGTGGCGCTGTCGCCGGGGAGCCGCGCCCGGTTTGGGATCAGCTTCGCCACCAACAGCGAGTACGCGCACGCCCACGTGTGCCGCACCGCGACCGGGGTGGCGACGGCCGCGCCGGCCTCGGCGCGGCGCTGGCAGCACCTGACGCTTCCGGGGGCGCCGCGGATCTCGCCGTGCGGCAGCCTGCTGGTGCTCTCCCCCATCCACGCCTGAGCGCCTGAGCGCCCGCCGGCTCAGGCGGCGAGCCGCAGCGCCCCCGGATTGCCCGCGCTGCGCAGCGCATGCAGCCCGGCCAGCCCACACCACGGCTCGTACGGGGCGAAGAAGCGCTCCACCTCCTCCTCGGTCGCCCGGGCGCGGGGATCGGCGAACGGGCCCGCCCGGAGGCGGCCGACGAGCTTGAGGTAGGCGAGGTCGCCGGCGGGGAGCTGGTCAAGCCGGCCCTGCCCGGTGAGGGCCAGCGTCTGCAGCGTCCAGCTGCCCACCCCCCGGATCCGCCGCAGCCGCGCCCACCCGCGCTCGTGGTCTGAGGCATGGAGGTCGACGCGGCCGGCGGCGACCTCGCGGGCGGCCCGCACCAGCGCCAGCGCCCGGCCCTCGCTCAGATCAAAGGAGGCGAGCAGCGCCGGCGCCTGGGCGGCGAGCACGGCCGCCGGCGGCGAGTCCGCCAGCCCGGTCACCGGGCAGCGGCGGCCGAGGCGGGCGACGATCCGCCGCTCGATCGCCGCGGCGCGCTCGTACTCGATCAGCTGTTCGCAGATCGCCCACACCAGGGCCTCAAACGGCTCCGGGCGGCCGGCGACGCGCAGCCCCGGGTCGGCCCGCACCGCCGGGCCGATGAGGCGGTCAAACCGGAAGCGCTCGTAGAACGGGCGCAGATCCTGGTCGATGCCGAGTGCCGCCCGCATGCGCTCAATCCCCCACTCGGCCGCGGCGCGGCTGTTCGCCCGGGCGCCGAACAGCACCCGGTCGGCGCTGAGCTGGGCCACCCGGATGGCCACCGGCTCCTCGCCGCAGTGCAGCAGCCGGTGCAGGACCCCGCCGCGCACCCGGGCGACGCGATCAAGCCCGGTCCGAGGCGAGAGCCGGAACACCCACCGGGGGCGGACCTCGAGGCGGACCTCGAGGGCGTAGCCGTCGGTCACTCGCCGGGTCTGGCGATCAGGTGAACGTCGACGAGGAAGCTGCGCGAGGCGACGATCGGCAGGCCGTCAGCGGCGCCGCGCGGGCGCGGCCGGCGCCGGGCCAGCTTGCGTGCGCTGCGCCGGCGCACGAGCGCCAGCGTCGCGGCGCCCGCGACAAACCCGGTGGCGGCGGCCGCCGCCGCCTGCACGGCCGGGAGCGCCGCCGGCGAGGCCGGCTCGATCGCCCGCACCTCCGCGAGCACCGGCACGCCGTCGACCGTCTCCTCCTCCTCGGCGACGATCTCGGCCTCGATGGGCGCGGGGGACGCGGAATGGATCAGCTGGTGGTCTGGCATCGGCGGCATATGGTGACAGCGCCGCCGGTCGATGCAAGGACGCCGGTGGCGCTCGTTACGATTAGGCCGTCCGTATGCCGACATCGATCGACGTCTTCGCCAAGGCTCGTGACAACGAGCGCATCGAGCAGCTGCACGCCGCCCGGGAGATTGGGGCGGTTCCGTACTTCCATGTCCTGGAGGGGCCGACGCTGCCCGTCGTGGACATGGAGGGGAAGCGGCGGATCATGCTGGGCTCCAACAACTACTTGGGGCTGACCGGCGACGAGCGGGTCCGGCAGGGCGCGATCGACGCCGTCCGCAAGTACGGCACCGGCCTGACCGGGTCGCGCTTTCTCAACGGCACCATCGACCTGCACCTGGAGCTTGAGCATGAGCTGGCCGGCTGGCTCGGCACCGAGGACGCCCTCGTGTTCACCACCGGCCATCAGGCCAACCTGGGGGCGCTGGGGACGTTGCTGGGGCCCGGAGACACGGTGATCGCCGACTCCGGCGACCACGCCTCGATCCTCGACGGCTGCATCCTGTCCCAGGCCAAGCTGCGCGCCTTCCGCCACAACCGCGTCGACCTCCTGGAGAAGCGCCTGGAGATGGCGACCCGCGACGGGGGCGGGATCCTCGTCGTCGTCGACGGTGTGTTCTCGATGGAGGGCGATGTCGCCCCGCTGCCGGAGATCGCCGAGCTGTGTGCCCGCTACGGGGCGCGGCTGATGGTGGACGAGGCCCATGCCCTCGGTGTCCTGGGGGCTCGCGGCGCGGGCACCTGCGAGCTGCTCGGAGTCGAGGACCGCGTCGACCTGCGGATGGCCACCTTCTCCAAGTCGCTGGCCTCCTGCGGCGGGGTCATCGCCGGGGCCGGCGACATCATCGAGTACCTGCGGATCCAGTCGCGCCCGTTCATGTTCACAGCCGCCGCGGTTCCGGCGGCGGTGGGCGCGGCCCTGGCCGCCGTGCGCATCTGTCGCTCGGAGGAGGGCCCGCCGCTGTTTGCCCGGGTGCTTGAGAACGCGCGCTACCTCCACAAGGGGCTGAGCGATCTCGGCTTTCATGTGGTGGCGCCGACCCGGCTGGCCGATGGCACCGAGATCGTCACGCCGGTGGTGCCGGTGCTCGTCGGCGACGACTGGAAGGCCGCGTTTCTGTGGAAGGCCCTGTATGAGGCGGGCGTGTTCGTCAACACCGCGCTGCATCCGGCGGTGCCCCCGGCGGGCGCCCTGCTGCGCACAAGCGTCATGGCGACCCACGACGAGCGGACTCTCGACGAGGCTCTGCACACGTTTGCGGAAGTCAAGAAGGCGTTCGAGTCAGAGCACGGACCGCTGCCCACCGGCGCGTAGGCCGCGCCGGACTTGTCCACTCCTGCACAAGACCTTGGCAACGATAAAAAAGGCGCTCTAAGCGCATGTCATCGCCGTGTGACATTGCTGTGACCGAGTCGTTTGTTCTAGGTTCTTAACCGTCGCACGGTGGCGGGCCGCCGGAGGGCAGCGAGGTCCGCCGACACCGGGTCACGCACCCGGAAAGCCGCCACCGATATCCGAGCCTCCCCCGGCTCGAAAAAAAGCAAGGCAGGGCCGGCGGTACCGCGCGTTCACAGGACGCGCGCCGCCGCCAATACTGGTCAACGTCCGCTGCGGCGGACCGAATGTTGGGAAGTGAGAGCACTACATGACGCAAGCCGCCATGAAGACCCCTGAGCCTCAGCGTCTGCGTGCGCTGGAGCGAGCCAACCAGATCCGGCTCGCGCGCGCGGCTCTGAAGCGCAGCATCGCGCTTGGGGAGATCTCCGCCGCGGAAGTCATTCTCAGCTGTCCTGACGCCGCGTACAGCTGGCCGATTGGGGACCTCCTCATGAGTCAGCGGCGCTGGGGCAGCACACGGTGCCGGAAGTTCCTTTCCCGCAACCACATCGTCGAGACAAAGCCGGTGGGGACTCTCACGGATCGCCAGCGGCGAGTCCTGGCGAGCTCACTGGAGGAGTCCGCTTCCCGGGAGATGGAGCTCGTCGGCGCGTAGACGAGCCGATCGCCGCGCCGGACGTGCCCGGCACAAGTTGGGCACGTCCGGCCCGGCGCTCACAGCGCCGCCCAACTGGTCTAGAGGTTCATGCCGATCGGCACCGGACTGGCGCCGGCCAGGAAGAAGAACCAGATGACGAAGGCGAAGATCGTCAGGCCGGCGCTGATCACGAGCACGCCCTCCAGCATCACGTGGCCGGGATCGGTGAGGCCGCGGGCCTGGCAGTTGGCGCGGTAGACGTCGCTCAGCCGGGCGAGGATGACCGCGAGCACGGCGATCGTCGCGATCACGCCGAAGAATGCGGCGGCCAGCGCGGTGCCGAGCGACTCGGTGGCTCCCTGGATCTGGGAGGCCACCCACAGCCACAGCAGCGGGGTGCCCACCCACAGCACCAGGCTGCCGATGAACATGATGAGGACGACGAGCAGCGCGCCGGTGCCGGTTCTCAGCAGGGGACGCATGGCCTACGGCGTGTGCACCGGGCCACGGGCCGCCCGCGGGCGGGCCCCTGGCCCCCGGGTAACGGACAGCCGGAGGAGAGCTTGACCTGCCACCACCCCATCAGCATGCCGATCAGGCCAAGTCGCGGTCGCACCTGCCAGACGCCGCAGCCCGGCTCGCCCAGCTCGCGGCAGGCGATGCGCTCAAACTTGTGCTCGGCCGGTCGCAGCAGCATGAGCTCCAGTGCCCGCCGCTTCTCGGCCTGCTCGTCGGCGCGGCGACGGATCGTGATCCGGGCCGCAGCCAGGCGCTCGGCCAGGTCGTCGCGGACCTGCTCCAGCTCGCCGAGGCCGAGCAGTCTCGGCGGGGCGGCGGCGGGAGCCGGCTGGGGCAGTCCGCCCATCGGATAGGCGGTCACGAAGGCGTCGGCGAGCTCGCGCTCCAGCCGCGCAATCTGGTCACGCAGCGAGCGACGGGCCGCGGCCTCGTCGGCCGGCTGGCCGGGGGCCACCGGGAGCGGGAGCGGAATCCCCACACCGCCCTGCACCTGCCGGGGATGCGTCACTGCACCCATAGCCATCGGCCACCTTAGCAGTCCGTCAGCCGCGGCTGAGCAGGTCCGCGGCCAGCCACAGGGCCTCCTCCAGGTGGATGTCAGGCACGCCCGCGACCCCCACCGCAAACAGCGTCACCGGGCCGGCGGCGCGGCTGGCCGCGCTGCCGGCGGCCGGCTCGTCAAACAGCACGGCATGGGCGCGGGCGCGGTCGGCGACGATCAGGCTGCCCTCCGGCGCCGGACACCCGGACGGAGCCGCGGCGTCGGCCGCGGTGGCCACCCGGATCCCCAGGCCGGCGGGGTCGACGGCGGCGGCGTCAAGCGCCCACACGGGAACGCCGGTCTCAAGCAGCGCCACCAGGCAGGCGTCGCTGGTGAGACCGGCCGACCGGAACTCCCCGTGGAGCAGGCGGGCCACCGCCGCCTCCTCGCTGGGGATCCGCTGGACATCCGGATCAAGCCCTATCTGCCGGTAGAACGCCCGGAAGGCGTGGGGCACCGGCTTGACCCGCATCGACACCACGCCGGAGCCGCGGTAGCGATCCGACAGCCCGCGCAGCCGGCGGCGCACGCCGGCGGGGCTCGCCCCGCCGCGGGCCCTCCCCGCCGCCCACACCAGCCGCAGTCCCGGAAATTCAGCGGCGATCTCCGGCGCGATGAACCCGGCGCGGGGCGCGAACGCCGCCTCGGTGCTCACCGAGGCGCCCCGCCGGCGCGCGCCAGCGCCCGCACGTAGGGCGCCAGCGCCGCCGGCGACTGCCAGCGGTCGCCGATGAGCCGGCTGCGCACCAGGCCCCCGCGGGCGGCCATCTCCACCATGGGGCAGGCGACGACGTCATACAGCGACTGGACGGTCCCGTCGCGGTCGTAGGCGACGGGGATCGTCCAGTGCCGCCGGCGGACGATGGCCGCCGTCTGGGCATGGCCGGCGTTGACGGCCACCGCGGCAAACTGCACCGCGGGGAAGCGCGGCGCCAGCGCCTGGAGCGCGTCGACCTGGCGCTCGCACTGGGAGGCGCCGGCGACGAAGAAGCTGAGCACCACGGGGCCCCGGGCGGCCATCAGGCAGACGTTGAGCGCCCGCGGGTCATGGTGGGCGGCCGTGCACTCCGGGTGGGCGTTGGGGTCGCCGTTGAGATCGGAGGCGGCCAGCGGCGCCGCGAACAGGTGCAGCCGGTGCCCGGGCGGGACCCCGGTGGTGCTGACTCCGTGGTTGACGAACTGATAGACGCCGATCCCCACGATCGCCACCACGGCGATGATCCCCACCACCCAGCGGTACGGCCGGGTGTCGATGACGGGCCGGGGCCCGGGACGCGAGCCCCCGCCGGGCGGTTCGCCCACGCCGGACGGACCCGGCGGCCGTCCGGCGGCACCGGACCCACCCGCCCCCGGCGGCTCGCTCACGCCACCCGCGGCCGGCGGCGCAGCCGCGCGGCGGCGGCGCCCAGCCCCCGCGGCACGGCGCTCAGCCGCTCCAGCGTGTCGCCGCGCTCGGCCAGCGCCAGCACCGCCGGCAGGACGAGCAGCACGCCGCCGAGCGACACGGTCAGGTCGACGAGCGTGACGAGGCCGAAGTCGCTGAGCATCGTGATGTCGGAGAAGATGAGCACGCCGAACCCGGCGATCGCGGTCACGCCGGAGGCGAGCACCGCCCGCCCGGTGGAGCGGTAGGTGCGGGCCAGCGCCCCGGGTGCGTCATGGCCGGCCGCCCGCTCCTGGCGGTAGCGCTCGGACAGCAGGACGCTGAACTCGGTGGAGATGGCGATCACCAGCGTCCCCAGGCTTGCCGACATGGGGTTGAGCGGGACCCCCATCACAAACAGGATCAGCGAGGACCAGCCGGTGGCGAGCACGATGGGAACCAGCGGCACGATCGCCCGCTCCAGCGCTCGCAGGACGATCAGCAGTACCAGCGCCACCGCCAGCAGCGCCACCACCTGGGTCAGCAGGCGGTGGCCGGCGGAGGACAGCGACGCGTTGGCCTGGGCGGCGAGCACCGGCAGTCCGGCGAGCGCCGCGCTGACGCCGGGCGGGGGATGCAGCCGCGACCGCATGTAGCTGATCACCTGCTCCTGGCGCGAGAGCGGCATCAGGCGGATGCCGAAGGCGAGCGTCGCCTCCCGCTGGTTGGCGGTGATGACCGCCTGCTTGAAGTACGCCGGCACCGCGCCGAGCAGCGCGTTGATCTGCGCTTGGGAGAGCGCGCTGGTCGCCGATGACCCGCCCCCGGTCGAGAACAGATCCGGCAGCGAGAGCGCCGGGCAGAGCGTCGCCTTCGCGCACCCGGTCTCCTCCAGGTAACCGTAGTGGCGCAGCAGGTCGTTCTCATAGGACACCATCCAGCCGACCACGGCGGGCGTGGCCACGTTGGGGGCGTGCACGGTGACATCGATCTCCCCGGAGACGCCGGTCACCTTCTCCAGGGTCTTGAGGTTGTGCAGCGCCGGCATCGACGCGGGCACGAGCTTGGTGACGTCGGACTGCACCGCGATCTGGGTGTCGGCGATCCAGCCGATGACCGCCAGCGCCGCCGCCACCGCCAGCAGGCGCCCCGGCCGCCGCAGCGACGCGGCCAGCACCCCGGGGCCGCGGAGTCGCAGCTGGCGCTCGGAGGCGATCGGCTCCCCCAGGGCCAGCCCGCGCCGCCGGCGCCGCGCCCGTCGCCGCACCCAGCCCCCGGCGCCGCGCCCGGCCTGGGCCGCGCCCCGCAGCGGCACGCGCACGGCCGCCATCGCCCGCCGCAGCGCCCCGCCGAGGACCCGTCCCGTCCCGTGGAGCGGCACGGCGATGATCTCCGCCGCCCCCCGCAGCGAGGCGCCGACCACGCCGCCGTCGCGCTCAGCGAGCACCAGCGCCGCCGAGCCGGCGGTCAGCGCGCAGGCCAGCGCCACGGCGATACCGACCACCAGCAGCAGCCCAAACCCGCGCACCATCGGCACCGGCGCCAGCAGGAGCACCAGAAACCCGGTCCCGGTGGCCAGCGCCGCAGTGGCGATCGCCGGAGCGGCGTGGGCGGCGGCGTGACCGACCGCCTGGGCCGCCGACAGCGGCGCGGAGCCCTCCTGCTCGGCCGCCCGGCGGGCCTCCTGGGCCCGCGCCTGGAACTGGATGCCGTAGTCGACGGCCAGGCCGATGAGGATCGGCAGCACGGCGATCGACGCCATCGTCAGCCCGGCGCCGAGCAGCGCCAGCAGCCCAAACGTGATCCCGGCGGCGGCCAGCGCGATCGCCAGCGGCAGCAGGCGCAGACGGCTTCTGAACACAGCCAGCAGCACCGCCGCCATCACCAGCAGCGCGGCCAGGAGCAGACCGGCGATCGAGCCGCTGATCTGGCTGGCCAGGTCGTTGAGGACGACCGGCACGCCGGTGACCGTGTACCGGCCGCCGTACTGGGAGCGGAACATCGGCATCCGGATCGCCTGGCGGATCCAGGAGATCGCCTGGGCCTGCTGCTGATCCGACAGCGAGGAGCGCAGGCGGACCTGGATCAGCGCGGCGTTCTTTGTGGGGAACAGATAGGCGAAACGGGCCTTGGGCTGGTTGACCCCGCGGGTGTTGTCGAACACGATCGACGGGATGAACGTGGGGTCGTCGATCGACGGGGTGCCGTTGATCCCGGAGTTGACGGCGAGCTGCTCCAGGGTCTGCAGCTGCTGCTGGTACTCCAGCTGGCCGGCCGAGTTGGCCTCGGCAAGGGCCTTTTTCTTGCTCATCCCCTTGCCCAGGGCCAGCCGGTAGGCCTGGGCCTCGGCGCTGCGGGTCGCCGTCTGGACGCTGGTCATCATCGAGCCGATCTCGGTGTTGACGGCGGCCACCGCGCGGTTGAGGAACGTGCCCGGGCCGTAGACGACCTGGGTGTCGCGGGAGCGCATCAGCTTGCCGCACGGGCTTGACCACCCGCCGTAGGGGGCGTGCGCGCCCGCCGGGACCGGCGTGAACGCGTGCAGCTTGGCGTTGGGCTGCACGTACTGGCCGCCGAGGCACGCCTCCAGCTGGGTCAGCGTCCCCAGGTCCTTTGTCTCCACCAACTGGGGCAGCGGCTCGTGGATGAGGATGATCACCGCCTGATCGCCGAAGTGGCGCTCGTCGTTGACGGTGGCCCGGTAGCTCGGCGAGGACGGGCTGACGAACGTGTCGATGCCCGCCGTCGGCCTCAGGCCGAGCGCGAGCAGCCCGCCGCCGAGGGCCAGGGCGAGCACGATGCCGACGGCCAGGAGCGGGCGCCGCGCGGCGGCGCCGCTGAGCCACTCGAACCTCTTCGCCCTCATCTCGCCCTGAGGCTATCGGCCCCCGCCGCGGGCCGCGCCAGCCAGCAGATCGGCCGCAGGCACGGAATCCGCCGGGCGATTTCGCTCAGTCCATCGAGAGCGGGCCCTGGGACTCGCCGGAGAGGAACTGGCGGATGAACGGGTTCTCGGAGTTGAGCATGTCCTCGGCCGGGCCGGCCTCGACGATCCGCCCCTTCCACAGGACGTTGATGTAGTCGGCGACCCGCCGCGCGCTCATGATGTCGTGGGTGATGACGCAGAAGGTGGGCAGATGCTCGCGCTGCTTCTCCTTGGCCTCATCCATCATGTCGCGGTGGATCTCCAGGATGAGCTCGCCCAGCAGCGCCGTGCGCACCGGGTCAAGCCCGGAGTCCGGCTCGTCGAACAGGACGATGTCAGGCTCCAGCACGAGCGCCCGGGCGAACCCGGCGCGCTTGCGCATCCCGCCGGACAGCTCGTTGGGCATCTTGGTGCGCGAGTGGCCGAGCCCCACCTCGTTGAGGCGGCGCATGACGATGTCCTCAATCTCGTCCTCGCCCTTCTCGGTGTGCTGGCGCAGCGGGAAGGCGACGTTGTCGAACAGGTCCATCGAGCCGAACAGTGCGCCGTCCTGGAACAGGAGGCCGAACTTCTTGCGCATGTCGAACAGGTCGTCGTCGGCCATGTTGGGCACCGACTGGCCGTGGACGAGGATGTCGCCGCGGTCCGGGTACAGCAGCCCCACCATGTGCTTGATGCACACCGACTTCCCGGTGCCTGACGGGCCGAGGATCATGGAGACCATGCCCTCGGGCAGGCCCATGTTCAGACCGCGCAGGATGTGGGAGCGGCCGAAGGACTTGTAGGTGTCGATGAACTCAACGGCGTCCGGGCGCCCGGACGGATACACCTTGTAGGTGTGCCACTTGTACTCGTCGTCGGACTCGCCCTCCGGCGGCTGGGGCCGCGGCGGCGATTCGTCGACGACCGACACCCGGGAGCGTCCGCCCTCGCCGTCTCCCCCGTCCTGGGCCCGCGCCCGCTGCGCGTCGCGCTCACCCTCGATGCCCGGCTCGTCCGGGAGGTCCTGGATCTCGCCGCCGTCCGGCGCCGCGCTCTTGACCTGCTCGCGGCGCTCCTCCGGGGAGAGCTCCACCTCGGCGCCGCGCGCCTCCGCGTTGTGGGCCTCGTCCTGCTGGGAGACGTTGCGCGGGTCGTCGCCGGCCCGCTCGCTGTCGGCCGTCGTCGGCCCGCCGCCGGAGCCCGGGCCCTGCGTTTCGCCGTTGCGGGGGTCGCGACCGTCGGAATCGTCCATTTAGCCTCCGATGGGGGCTCTGGGGTTCGCGCCCCAGAAGAGCTGTGTACCGAGCATGGATATGAGGTGGACCGAGACGAGGTTGAGGACCATCGACTTGGCGGTCGCCGTCCCCACCCCAACCGGGCCTCCACTGGCGTTGTACCCGTAGTAGCAGCCAACGATCACGATGACGACCGCCATCGCCATGGCCTTGATCAGGCTGTATAAGAGGTCAGGCGGGTTCTGGAATTCCCAGAAGATTAAGAAGAACCCGCCGGAGGAGACGTAGCCCAGCTGCTGGACGACGGCCAGGTAGCTGGCGAAGAAGCCGGCGCCGATCGAGGCCAGGTAGACGAACGGCAGCACCAGCATCGAGGCCAGCAGCCGCGTGGCGCACAGAAAGCGCATGCCGCTGATGCCCATCACCTCAAGCGCGTCGATCTCGTCCGAGATCCGCATCGAGCCCAGCTCGGCCACGATCCCGGTGCCCACCTTGGCCGCCAGCATGTAGCCGAACACCAGGGGCACGAGCTCGCGCAGGTCACACCACGCGGCAAACACGCCGGAGTAGGCCGGGGTGCCGTCGCTGTAGGAGAAGTAGCCGCCCTCCAGCCCGCACTCCAGGCCGATGATGAACACCAGGCCCCAGATGACGAGCGTTGAGGAGACGATGAGGATCCCCGCCTGGCGCAGCGCCTCGCCGAAGAACTTCAGCACGCGCAGCGTGGCCACGTCGCGGACCATCGTGGCGCCGAACTTGACGATCTCGCCGAAGGCCTCGATCCAGCCCTTGGGCGTGACGAGCAGATCACCCACCAGACGGCTCCGCGGTTGTCGTGCGCATCGGCCTCACTTGATGATGGTGGTGATCGACGGGTGGGTGGCCAGCAGCGTCTCGGTGAACGCGTAGTTGAACGCGAACACGCCCAGGAAGGCGATGACGACCGCCTGGTTGACGGCGCGGCCCACCCCCTCGGCGCCCCCGGACGCGGTCATCCCCTTGTAACAGCAGACGATGGCGATGATCGCGCCGAACAGCGTCGTCTTGACGACCGAGCCCCACAGGTCGGTCGTCTCGGCGTTGTTGAAGAAGGTGGCGAAGAACGGCCCCAGCGGCGCGTGGTTGACGAGCGTGGCCAGGATCCCGCCGAACACGCCGAAGATGAGCGCGTAGATGTCGAACAGCCCGGTCACGAGCATCAGCGCCAGAAACCGCGGCACGACCAGGTTCTTGATCGGGTCGACGCCGAGCACCTGCAGGGCGTCGAGCTCCTCGCGGATCTTGCGCGCGCCGAGGTCGGCGGTGATCGCCGTCCCGGCGACGCCGGCGAGCACGATGGCGTCGACGAACGGGGCGAACTCGCGGATGGAGGCGAGGACAAAGAAGCCGCCGAGACGGTCCAGCGCGCCGAACAGCACCAGGAAGTTCGCCGCCTGCAGGCCGGGCGCCTCGTAGCCGAAGGCGATCGTCGAGATCAGCAGCGGAAACCAGCACAGCCGGATCGCGAACAAGAACTGGCCCACGAACTCGCTGCCGTACGGGTACGGCGGCCGCACCGCGGACACCAGCGTCCGGCCCGTGAGGATCATCATGTTGCCGACCTCTTCCAGAACCGACCGCGTCGGCTGGAAGGTCCTGTCGGCGACGGCTCTGATCAACGGTGCTCGTTCCTTGTTGAGGTCAAGTCGAAATCTCCCGCACAGCGCGATGCCGGCGCCCGGTCCGGGGCGGCATGGGGGGCCCGCACAGCCTACGTCAGACCCACGTCAACCCACAAATGGGAACCGTCGCGCCCGGCCGCGAACCGGCGTGCCGGCGGCGGGACCCGTGGTATGTTCGCGCGCGTTGACCCCCCATCGACACTGGAGACCGAGGAGCTTCGCGATCATCGGCGCCGTGGCGGCGGCGGTCGTCGTCTCGGCCTGCGGCGGCGGCCAGACGCAGGCGGCCAACGAGCCCAACGGCCACTTTCCGGTCACGGTGTCCACGGCGAGCTTCCCGTCCGCCCAGAAGGTCGCCCAGAAGACCCACCTCGTGATCGCCGTCCACAACGCGGGACATAAGGCGATCCCGGACGTGGCGGTGACGATCTGCAACGTCACGTGCGCCTACCCCGCCCCCAAGGGCGAGGGCACGAGCGCGGCCGCGTTCGGCGCCGACATCGGCCAACAGTACGTCGCCAACCCGTCGCGGCCGGTGTGGATCGTCGACGCCGCCCCCGGCCCCTGCTCCTACAGCTGTAAGTCCGGCGGGCCCGGCGGCGCCGTCACCGCCTACTCCAACACGTGGGCGCTGGGACGCCTGGCCCCGGGCCACACCGCCCGCTTTGACTGGGCGGTGACCGCGGTCAAGACCGGCCGCCACATCATCGCCTGGGAGGTCGCCGCCGGCCTCAACGGCAAGGCCAAGGCCGTGCTCGCCAACGGCGGCGGCCCGCCCCACGGGACGTTCATCGTCCACGTGGGGGCCAAGCCTCCGCAGACCTACGTCAACAACAACGGCCAGATCGTCAACGCGCCCTGAGAGGCCGCGGGTCCCGGCGCCGGCCGGGCGCACCGTGAAAGCGACCGATCCGTACGAGATCAGATCACGCCCGGACGATCTCGAACAATCCGGTCGCTGGGCGGGCACCAGAGACGAAATCGCTCGGCGCGAAACGCATTTCGAACAAACAGGTCGCTCCGGACCTCGCCCCTGTGCCGCGGCCGCCCCCGGGCCTAGGCCTCCGACGACTGCGCCCAGATGTTGACCTGGCCGTCGACGGCGTGCTCATCGATCGCCGCCAGCTCTGAGTCGTCGAAGTCCAGACGCTCCAGCGCACCGAGGCTGTCCTCGAGCTGGGCGACGCTGGAGGCGCCGATCAGCGCCGAGGTCACCCGCGGGTCGCGCAGCACCCAGGCGATCGCCATCTGGGCCAGCGACTGGCCGCGCTCGGTGGCGATCGCGTCCAGCGCCCGGGCTCGGTCGACGTTCTCCGGGGTGATCAGCGACTCGGCGAAGTGCTCGCCGCGGCGCACCCGGGAGTCCTCCGGGATGCCCTCGAGGTACTTGTCGGTCAGCAGCCCCTGGGCCAGCGGCGAGAACGCGATACAGCCGACCCCCTCGCGCTCCAGCACGTCGAGCAGCCCGCCCTCCACCCAGCGGTTGAACATCGAGTAGGAGGGCTGGTGGATGAGCAGCGGGGTGCCGAGGTGGCTGAGGATCTCGACCGCCTCCTCGGTGCGCCGGGGCCCGTAGGAGGAGATGCCGACGTAGCGGGCCTTGCCGGAGCGCACCGCGTGGTCAAGCGCACCCATCGTCTCCTCCAGCGGCGTCTGGGGGTCAAAGCGGTGCGAGTAGAAGATGTCGACGTACTCCAGGCCCATCCGCTTCAGCGACTGGTCCAGGCTGCCCAGCAGATACTTGCGCGAGCCCCAGTCGCCGTACGGGCCCGGCCACATGTCGTAGCCGGCCTTGGTCGAGATCACCAGCTCGTCGCGCAGGTGGGCGAAGTCCTCGGCGAAGATCCGGCCGAAGTTGATCTCGGCGCTGCCGTACGGCGGGCCGTAGTTGTTGGCCAGGTCAAAGTGGGTGATGCCGCGATCAAAGGCGCGGCGCAGGATGGCGCGGGAGACGCCGAGCGGCCGGTCGTCGCCGAAGTTCTGCCACAGGCCAAGGGAGATCGGGGGCAGCTTCAGGCCGCTGCGCCCGCAGCGGCGGTACTGCACCTGCTCATAGCGGCCGGCCGCCGGCGCGTAGACCGAGGCCGGACCCGTCTCAGCGTCCATGTCCGCGAGCTTATCCGCTGTCTGGTGTTTTGGGGGGCGGGCTCACGCCCGCCCGGGTTTGCCACCGTTTGCGGCCATCCCCACCGCTGCGGCGGGGATCGCCCTCTGGCGATCCCCGGGGGGCCGCAGTTTGGACGTTTGGATAATGACCGCCGAGCGGCCGTTCGCCTACCCTTCTCGGACAGTCTCGCCAGAGACCGATCACTGACGCGTGCGTCCCCAGCCGCCGGGGCGCCGACGAAAAGGAACGACAGAGCATGGCCATTCGTCAGAAGAACGTCCTCGCAACGAAGTGGGACCTCAACGGGCACGGAATTGGGGCCCACGACCTCACTGCATCCGACAACCAGATCTTTGGAGAGAACGTCTTCAGCCCGGCGATCCAGCGCCAGCGGCTGCCCAAGGACGTCTACCAGAAGCTGTCGAACACCCTCGCCCGCGGCGAGGCCCTGGACACCACGCTGGCCGACGCCGTCGCGCTGGCCATGAAGGAGTGGGCCCTGGAGCGGGGCGCCACCCATTACACGCACGTGTTTCAGCCGCTGACCGGCCTGACCGCCGAGAAGCACGACAGCTTCTACGCCCCCACCGGTGAGGGCACGGCACTGGCCGAATTCTCCGGCTCAGAGCTCATCCAGGGCGAGCCCGACGCCTCCTCCTTCCCCACCGGCGGCATCCGCGCCACCTTTGAGGCCCGCGGCTACACCGCCTGGGACCCCACCAGCCCCGCCTTCATCCTGGAGAACCCCAACGGGGCCCTGCTCTGCATCCCCACGGCGTTCGCGTCCTGGACCGGCGAGGCGCTGGACCACAAGATCCCGCTGCTGCGCTCGATGGACGCCCTGTCGAAGTCGGCGATGCGGGCGCTGCGGCTGTTCGGCAACACCCACGCCTCCCGGGTGTTCACCACCGTCGGCCCCGAGCAGGAGTACTTCCTCATCGATGAGCAGTACTACTTTGAGCGCCCGGATCTCGTCACCACCGGGCGCACCCTGTTCGGCACCAAGCCGCCCAAGGGCCACGAGCTTGACGATCATTACTTCGGCTCGATCCCGGAGCGGGTGCTCGCCTACATGCTCGACTGCGAGCGTGAGCTCCAGCGCCTCGGCGTGCCGGTCAAGACCCGGCATAACGAGGTCGCTCCCAGCCAGTACGAGCTCGCACCCATCTTTGAGAACTCCAACGTCGGCGCCGACCACCAGCAGTTGACGATGCAGGTCATGCAGAACGTCGCCCGCCGCTACGGGCTCGTCTGCCTGTTGCATGAGAAGCCGTTCGCCGGCGTCAACGGCTCCGGCAAGCACAACAACTGGTCGATGGGCACCGACCTGGGCGAGAACCTGCTGGAGCCGGGCGACACCCCGCATGACAACCTGCAGTTCCTGTTCTTCTGCGCGGCCATCATCCAGGCCGTCAACAAGCACCAGGGGCTGTTGCGGGCGTCGATCGCCTCCCCGGGGCAGGACCACCGGCTCGGTGCCAACGAGGCCCCGCCGGCGATCATCTCCGTGTTCCTCGGCACCGAGCTGGAGACGGTGTTCGGCGCCATCGAGCGCGGCGAGGTCGGCGAATCGACCCCGGAGTCGTTCCTCGGCCTCGGCACGCCGGTGCTCCCCCCGCTCCCGATGCACGGCGGCGATCGCAACCGCACCAGCCCGTTCGCCTTCACCGGCAACAAGTTCGAGTTCCGGGCGCTGGGCTCCAGCATGTCGCTGTCGCTGCCCAACACGGTGCTCAACACGATCGTCGCCGAGGCGATCGATTACCTCGCCGAGGAGCTGGAGGACGCCCTGCAGGGCGGGGCCGATCTCGAGTCGGCGCTGCGCCCCATCCTCCAGCGCAGTTACGCCGCCAACAAGCAGATCGTGTTCGGCGGCGACAACTACTCGGATGAGTGGCATGAGGAGGCCGCCCGGCGCGGGCTGCTCAACCTCCGGGCCACGCCGGACGCCCTGCCGTACCTGCTCACCGATCAGACCGAGGAGGTCTTCTCCAACTACGGCGTCCTCTCCCAGCGCGAGCTGGAGTCGCGCTACGAGGTGTTCCTGGAGCAGTACATCACCAAGCTCAACATCGAGGCCGAGACGGCCGCCTCGATCGCGCGCACGATGCTGCTGCCCGCGGCCGCCCGCCATATCGGGATGCTGCTCGCCGCCCAGATGGGCGAGCTCGCCTCCGAGACCGAGGCGCTGGTGACCGAGTTCGTCGACGCGCTGCGCGAGCTGGAGAGCGTCAACCTGGAGGAGAACCAGCCCCACGACGACAACCTCAAGCACGCGGAGTACATGCGCGACACCGTCCTCCCCGCGATGGACGCGGTCCGCACGGTCGCCGACCGGCTGGAGAAGGTCGTCGCCGACGATCTCTGGCCGCTCCCGAAGTATTCGGAGATCCTGTTCGTTAAGTAGTCGCTGGGGGCGCTTCCCGCCGGTCAGGGGTTTGGCGGGAAGCGCACCTAGTCGAATTCCCCGAAGGGCAATTCGACTAGGAGATCTCGCCCCGGGCACCTGCTCGGCCTGGCCAGGGCTCCCAGAGTCCGGTACGGACGTTCCGCCCCGCTGGCTTCCGAGTCTGGGCGATTGGCCCGAAACTTGCGAGCCTGCGGCGGGTTCTTCGCTACGGTGGCTCGCCGTATGCAGGATGACCGCGGGGCGCGCGGTGTTGGGCGATGGGGACACCGCCGATGGCGTCGCCTTGTCTTGATGGTGCTGATC
>DASSZQ010000331.1:0-68337 GCA_035702755.1 Solirubrobacteraceae bacterium
TCAAAGGCGACCTGCGGCACGAAGCCGGCGCGCTCGCACAGCCCGTCGGTGAGAGCGCGCAGGCCATGCTCCGGGCTGAGCACGATGAACGCATCCCCGGCCACCTCGCGCAGGCGCACGCGGCGCCGGCCGGCGAGGCGATGACCCGGCGGGACGGCGAGGCGCAGCGGCTCGACGAACAGCCGCCGCCAGCCGACCAGCGGGGTCTGCGGCCGGGGACTCGTCACCAGCAGGTCATGGCGTCCGGCGAGCAGCCCCTCCAGGGTGACCGCGGCGCTGTCCTGGCTGAGCCGGAAGCGGGTCGCGGGATGATCGGCGCGGTAGGCGCGGATGAGCTCCGGGACGAGCCAGGTGCCAAACGTGTGCAGAAAGGCGAGCCGCACCTCCCCCTGCTCCGGGTCGGCCGCCTGGCGGACCGCCGCGACGCCGTCGTCGAGCTCGGCGAGCGCCCGGGCGACGCGCGTGGCCAGGGAACGGCCGAGCTCGTTGGGCTCCAGCGAGCGCCCCACGCGGTCAAACAGCTCCGCGCCCACCATCGCCTCCAGGCGCCGCAGCGACCGCGACAGCGCCGGCTGGGAGACGTGCAGGCTCTCGCTCACGCGCGACAGGTTCGGTTGGCCGACGGCGGCCACAAACCAGCGAAGCTCCTGCACCTGCATCTCGCCTACTTATGCTTTCAGCACATCGTTCTGCTGTCAATGATGCATTTTGTGCATCACGGATTCGGCCGTACTCTGGATCTGTGAGCGTTGACGAGGACACCCGCTTGCGCCGCGGAGAGCCGGGCTTTCGCCGGGCGTCAGTGGCCATGTTCGCCGCCGGGGTCTCGACCTTCGTCCTCCTGTACGCCACCCAGCCGCTGCTGCCCCTGCTCGCCCGTGACTTTCAGGTCACCCCGGCGAGCTCCAGCCTCACCCTGGCGCTGAGCACCGGGACCCTCGCGCTCGCCCTGCTCCCCGCGGGCTGGCTGTCGGATGTGTGGGGCCGCACGCGGGTCATGCTGCTGGCTCTGGTCGCCTCCGCGCTGCTGGGCCTGGCCGCCGCCGCCGCTCCGACGTTCACCGTGCTGCTAGTGATCCGGGCGCTGCAGGGCATCGCGCTCGCCGGGGTTCCCGCGGTGGGCATGGCCTACCTCGCCGAGGAGATTCATCCTGAGTCGCTGGGCAGCTCGATCGGCCTCTACATCGGCGGCAACGCCCTCGGCGGGATGTCCGGGCGACTGCTGGCCGGCGCGCTCGCCGACGGCGGGGACTGGCGGCTGGCGCTGCTGGGGGTCGGCATCCTCAGCCTGGTCTGCGCGTTTCTGTTCGCCCGCCTCGCCCCGCCGTCGCGCCATCACGTCCCGGGCCGGTTTGCGCCCAGCCAGGCGGTCGCGTCACTGGCCGTGCACCTGCGCGACCGCGGCCAGCTGCGGTTGGAGGCGATCGCCGCCCTGCTGATGGGAACGTTCGTCGCCGTCTACAACGGCGTCAGCTTCCGCCTGCAGGCCCAGCCGTACGACCTCAGCCAGGCGGCGGTCGCCGCCATCTTCCTCGTCTATCCGATCGGCTCGATGTCCTCGGCCCTCGCCGGCCGGCTCGCCGACCGGGTCGGCCGCCGGCGTGTCCTGCCCGCCGGGGTGCTCATCGCCGTCGTCGGCGTCGCGGTCACCGGGCTGCACCCGCTGGCGCTCATCATCGCCGGCATCGCGCTGCTCACCGTCGGCTTCTTCGCCGCCCACAGCGTCGCCTCAAGCTGGGTGGGCCGCCGGGCCCGGACCGCCCAGGCCCAGGCCTCGGCGCTGTATCTGCTCGCCTACTACCTGGGCTCAACCATCGCCGGACCGCTCGGCGGCGCCGCCTGGAGCACCGGCCGCTGGTCAGACGTGATGGCGCTCGCCGGCGGGCTGCTGGCGGTCGCGTTCCTCGTCGCCCTGCGGCTGCGCGCCACCCCGCCGCGCGTCCTGGCCGCCACCTGACGCAGAGACGGCACCGGACCAGCGACCACCGGGGTGGCTCGCGGGCTGCTGCCCACGCCAACGCCGGGGGCGATCCGGCCCAGGGGGTCATCCACTCGCCACTCCGGGGGGGATCCGGCCCAGGGGGCTGTTGGCGTCGGCGGTGACTGTGGAGCGACCGAATCGTTCGAGATTCGAATTGGCCCTCACGATCTCGTACAGATCAGACGCCCAGCGCCACTCGTTGACGAAATCCGGATGCCGCCAACCTAATTTCGCGCCAGATGGTTGCTTCCGGACCCGGCCATCCACCTGGGGACCGGCCGGGCGCGCGCAGGGTGGCCCGCACGGCCGAGGTCATCCCGCGTCGGCGGGCGGGTCCGGCAGGCCCGGCATCGGAACGGCCTCGTCGCCGAACACGGCGATGATGTCCAACCGGCCCCCCAGCGCGGCCACGTACCGCGACAGCGCCGACAGGTAGACGGTTCCCTCTCCGCTCGCTGCCTCCTCCGCCTCGCTGCTCTCGATTGCGTCGCCGAGCGCGGTGTCGCTGACCCCCCGCCGGCGGCGCACATCCTCAAGCCGAGCCTCCGCCTCCATCAGCCGGTCGTACATGGCCATGCGCCGCTCGTTCAGCGGTCGCGCTCGGCGGACCTCCCGCCAGCTCGCCAGTCCCTCGTCGTCCATGCGTGAGTTTCTCCGTTTCCCCGTAGATGTCTGTCGTACAGCTTGTCGGCCACGCGGATGTTGCGCCGGTACCAGCCCCGCCAGTCGTTGGTCTTGTCACCGCCGAGCAGGACCACCGCCCGCTGCCGCGGGTCAAACGCGACCAGCGCACGGATGTGTCCCCCCACGGACCGCACCTCCTTCATGTTGTGATGCCGGGACCCGCGGATCAGGCCGACGTGGGGCCGCCGCAGGCCAGGACCCCCCTCCTCGAGCTTCTCAAACACCTTCGCAATCTTGTCCGCATCGCGGGAGCTGAGCCCCTCAAACCACTCCCGTGCCTCCGGGGTGAGAAGGACGCGCCAGCCATCCAGAGGCAGGTCGGCTGCGGTCTGCGCAACGCGCCGCGGCGACGGGCCGCCCCGCCCCCGGTCCTGGGTTCGTCGTGTGCCCGGTGTGCCAGCCACGCCGCCAGCATGGGCTCAGGAGCTGTCACGGAACAAGACGCAGCCGTGCCAACACGGGCACGGCCGCGTGCCAGTTCGTCAGACGACGCCGGCCAGGTCGTCCACGATGGCCTCGGCGTCGCGCGGATCCTCGTGTTCACCGAGGCCATCGCCGCCCACCTCGACCACGGTCGTAACCTGGCCGCCGTCCCGGCCTGACCCGGGACGGCCACGGCTACCGCGGCGCCCGGACCGCGTTCCAGTCCGGCATCCGGGCATGAGGGGCGAGCGTGCGCAGCCGCCCGCCGGTGTACGGGACCGCAACGACGTCGCTGTCGCCCGGATCCGGCCCGCCGGTCGTGGCCAGGACGGTCGTCCCATCCCGGGACAGCCCGGCGCCGATGAGCCCCTGGGCCGGCGTCCCCAGCCGCCGGACCCGGCCGGTGACGGGGTCGACGGTCTCGGCGTAGCTTGTGTCCTGCCCGGTGAACTCGGCGAGCAGCCGCCGGCCGTCGGCTGACCAGGCCGTGGCCACCAGCCCGGCCAGCAGGTACCCGGGGTTGGTGTGCGTCAGGCGATGCAGCCCGGTCCCTGACGGCTTGACGAGGTACAGGTCGAGCTTGGGGGCGTCGTTGCGGTGTGACGACGGCCGTGACCGGGAGAAGACGATCCAGCGCGGGCCCCAGACGGGCGCGAGGCTGTTGTGGTCGCGGGTGAGGGCGACCGGACGGCCGCCGCTCACGCCGGCGGTGTAGAGGTCGCTGCCCTGACGGCCGACCGTTCTGGCGTAGACCAGCCGATCGCCGCGGGGGGAGAAGGACACGGCTCCGAAGTCCGGCGCCGAGGCGACGGTGCGCCGCACCGTGCCGGAGGCGACGTCGATGAGGATGAGGCGCTTCGTTCCCAGCTCGCGGCCGGTCACCGCCGCCACCGTGCGCGAATCCGGCGACCAGGCGACCACGCCACCGTCCTGGACGTTGCCCAGCAGCCGCCGCGACCGTCCGCCCGCCGCCGGGACCACCTCAAGGCGCTGGGCGTTGCGGGTGAAGATCTCGTACACGACAAGCCGGCCGTTGGGCGACACCAGGGGCGCGACCCCCCTGGCCAGCCGGCGCGGCGACTGGCCGTTGTCCTTGGCCGACCACACCCATTCCGCGGCGGGCAGCTTCGGCGGCGTCGTGGGAAAGCCGCCGGTGCCATAGACGAGCGTCGCCGCGGCGCTCGCCACCCCGCCGGCGGCGAGCACGCCGAGCGCGGCGCATGTCATCGCCAGGATCCGCCGTACACGCTGCATCATCACCTGCACCTCGTTGTGTCATCGCGGGCCGAGTGTCCGTGGGCCCCAGCGTCGCGCCCAGTTCGATCCGCCTCATCGGTGGCCTGACCGGACGTGCAGCGCAAACTACGGTGACCGCGGTCCGGCATTGCGGTCGCGCCCGGCGCGCCGCCACGGGAGACTCCGGATGCCGGCGCCGGCTCCCCCGCCAACACTGACGCCGATGACCGCGCGACGGCGATCCCACCGCCTCTCGCCCGGCCGGCGGCTGGGGCTCGTGGCGCTGGCGGTGTGGCTGGGAGCGCTGTGGCTGCCGGGGTTTGCCCACGCGTGCACCGTGACCGCCGTGCGCTTCACCGACCACCCCGCGTACGTGGCGGTCACCGTCGATTTCGTCGCCGGTGCCGTCAGGCCGGCCGAGGTCACCGCCACCGACCCCAACCCGTTTGACGGCTCGAGCACGCTCGTCGTCACCCGGCCCGGGCTGCACACCCGGGTTTCGGCGCGCACCGGCCTGGGGGTGACGGCGCACATCAGGCGCCTGCCGTCCGGGGCGCTGCAGATCCGTCTGACCTCCGTGCGCAACCGCTTCAAGTACCTGGGCTACACCACCGTCTCCGGCTCCCACCTGGTCATCCAGTTGTGGAAGAGTCGCCCGCCGTCACCCGTCGCCGAGATCCGCCGGGGGGCCGGCGGCTGTCTGGAGCTGGACCGCAGCCGCGTCACCGCCGGCGTCGTCACCGCCTCCGGACGCTCAACCGGCCTGTTTGAGAATCAGGCGGTGCTGGCGCTCCGCGGCGCCGACGGGCGCGTGCTCGCCCAGCGCACCGTCCACGTCAGCCGCGGGCGCTGGAGCGGCCGGCTCACCTACCGGGCACGACGACAGGCGGGGACGCTTGAGGTCCACGCCGCCTCGGCCAAGGACGGATCGCTGGCGTGCCTGGCCCAGATCCGCGTCACCCTCCCCGCTTCTCCCCCGCCGCTCTCGGTCACGGTCCTCTCACGCTACCCGCAGCAGTGCCTGCGGGCGGTGACGCGCCCCAGCGGGGACGGGCGCGTGGCGACGATGAACGGCCTCACGGTGACCGTCGCCACCCCCTCCGGCGCGAACGCCGCCACCATCCAGTTCGCGCCCCCGCCGATGGGCAGCTACATGGGGCCCGTCCGGTCCCTGCAGTGGAGCCCGGATGGGCGCTGGCTCGCCCTGCGCTGGGGCGACCTGTTCACGGCTTCCGGCACTCCGGCCAGCATGATGTTCCCCACGCCCGCGATTGGCGCCTGGACCTGGTCGCCGGCAAGCGACTGCGTGCTGGCGATCACCAAGGCGACGCGCACCGAGACGACGATCTCGGTCGGCGCCCCGCGCCGCACGGGAACCGCGTTTCTGCGGGGGCGGATCGGCCCGTTTGCCTTCTCGCCCAACGGTCGCGCGCTGTACCTGGGCCTGGGCAGCCCGTCAGGGAACCTGCGCTTTGCGCGACTTGATCTGGCCACCGGCCGGGTGCGCGACCTCGGCCCCGCGCCGGGGCTCGGCTGCTGCCTGGGCTTCGGAGGCTGGGCGCCGGGCGGCAAGATCCTGCTGTTCTGGGGCGGCTACGGAGCCTCGGAGATGGCCGACGGCGTGGAGCTTCAGGGCATCGACACCGCTCACAACAATCGCATCGTCACGTACGGGACGAAGACCGACCGGGCGTTCATCCTGCCCGGTTCTGACTCGCTGGCGATCTGCGGAGACAGGCTGCTGGCGGTCGTCGGCGTCGGCCGGATCCTCACCAATGTCTCGGACAAGCGCCTGGCGTTCATTGCGCCGGGCAGGGCCCCTGTCTACCTGACGCCGAAGACGGTCGCCTACCTCTCCCCGGCGTGCGCGCCGGACGGGACCGCCGTCGCGGCGGTCCCCTACGCCAACGGCGGGGCCGTCACCGCGCCGGCGCCGGTGACTGTCATCTCGGTCAAGACCGGCGCCACACGTCAGCTGGCGCCCACCGGCTCGCTCACCGACTCAGCGCCGGACTGGGGTCCGGCCGGCATCCTGTACACCCGGACCGCCACCCCCTCCAACCCGTTCCAGCTCTGGTACGCACCGCACGGCATCGGCGCCCGCGACACCGGACTGCGCGCCACCGGGCCCGCCGGCAGCGGCTGGGACTGGAGCGCTACGCCGCCGAGCGGGGTCGGCGGCTGACGCACCCGCTGCGGTCACGCAGCCGCGGGGCGACGGTCACGGTGACCGTCCGCGCCCGCGGACAGGAGGCGATGGCCAGCACGGCCGCGCCGCGCCGGGAGACGATCCGCCCGCCGGCCACGCGTGCGCCGTAGCGCCCGCGGTACACGAGCCGGGGCGTGACGATCGTCGTGATCGTCCCCGCCCGGAAGCGGCCCCGCCCGCCGGCCCGGCGGGTGCTGTAGCGCAGCCGAAAGCGCCGGGAGGCGCGATCAAAACCCCAGGCGAGCGGTGTGCCGGCCACGACCTGCGGATACGGCTCCACCAGGGCGCGCAGCGTCGACCACTCCACGTTGGACCCGGTCGGCGGCTTGGCCGGGTCGATGACGATCGCCTGCACGGTTCCGGGCCCGGCGGTGGTGGGATCGCCGCAGCCGCAGTACGCCCACTCCAGCCACGGCACCATGTTCTGATCGGCGAGGGCGACCATGCTGTCGAGGTCAGTCGTGCTGTTGGTCGCGCCGAACTCGGTGAGCATCTCCGCCTGTCCGGTGGCGCGCACGTGCGCGGCCGCGTTCGCAAACACGGTGGCGTGCGACGAGCAGCCCTGCGCCTCGTTGGTCAGGCAGTAGTCATGAAACGAGAAGCCGGCGCGACGGTCGCCCGGGCCGGTGACGTCGGTGGGGAAGCCGAAGTCAAACAGGACGTTCGGCTCGTCAAAGACGAGCGTCCGGCGGTCGGCGGCGCGGATGGCCTGATCGACACGCCGGTCAAATGCGCTCAGCTTGGCGTCATCGGCCGGGCAGCCCGCGCTTGACGCGCACGTGAGGTAGGTCGTGCCCGGGAACGGCTCGTTGAAGATGTCGTAGCCGAGCACCCCGGGGACGCGGGCGAACCGGGCCGCCACGTGGCGCCACGCAGCGGCGTAGCGCTCCTGAAGGCCGACCCCGCCGGGGCCGGGGCTGTCGTTCCAGAAGTTGTCGAACGCCGCCTGCAGCGCAGGCATGCCCTCGTAGTTGCCCGGGAAGCCGAGCTGGGGCACCGCCGGCAGGCCGTCGTCCTGCACCGCCCAGGCCGGCTCGCCCTCACCCTGGAAGCGCTGGTTGTAGAGGTCCTGGTGGAAGTCAAGCAGCGAGTAGATCCCATGGCGGGCCAGGATGCGCACGGTCTGGGCGATGCGGGCGAGATACGCGTTGTCATACACGCCCGGCGCCGGCTCCACCCCCTGCCACAGAACGCCCACTCGGACCGCGTCGAGGCCGGCGCGGGCGAGGAAGGCGGCGTCGTCGTTGCCGAACCCCAGCGCCGCGGGGTAGAACGGCGCCAGCTTGTTGACCATGTTGACGCCGTGGACGATCACGACCCGCCCGTGCCCATCGGTCAGCCAGCGACCGGCATGGCCGAGCGGCGAGACGGCGCGGGCATGCGTCCGCGCCGGTCTCCGGGCGGCCTGCGCCGCCGGCGCGGCTCCGGCGAGGACGGCGAGCAGGACGAGAAGCACCCCGGGCCGCATGTATCTGCACCCACGCATGGCGGCGGAGGCTACTGTCGGCGGGGAACCGCGGTCAACCGGGAAGGCGCTGCCGGGGCCGGTCAGCCCACGCCCGCGGCCAGTTGCGACGGGCTCGGAACCGTTTGGGTGATGGTGTGACCCGCCGATCGCGCCAGCGCCGCCACCCGGTTCATGTCGGTGGCCACCCCCTGGAGGTCAGACAGGCTGAACGAGCCGCTGGTGATCGAGCTCTTGAGCGCGCGCAGCCGGCCCACGGCCGCGGTGAGCGGAGCGGTCACGGGACGCATCGCGCGGCTGGACTGGGCGTCCTGGGCCGCGAGGTTGAGCTCATGGGAGATGAACAGCGCCGCCAGACCGGCCTGCACGACCGTCATGGGGTGCGACAGCGGGTGCATGATCGCGCCGGACCGGACCGGGCCGTAGATGAAGTGGTGAAAGGCGCCGAACGCCAGCCCCATGTGCAGCAGGAACTTCGCCGTCGGCACGGAGGTGGAGGCCGAGCGGGTGACGGTCCTGTGCGTCGTGGTGCGAGACGTCGAGGACGACGAGGAGCTTGAGCCGCAGCCCGCCAGCGCGAGCGCGGCGATGCAGGAGAAGATGGTGAGCGCCCGGATCATCGCCAACCGTCGATGCTAGACAGGCCTCGGCAGGCATTGTGATCCCGTCAGACGGCTGACAAGATCGGGCGTACACCCAGTCGACGAGAGGAGTGACGCGATGGCCCGTACGCCCCAGGAGATCTTCCAACACCACGGCGAGGCGCTGATGGCCGAGGACCTTGAGGGAATCGTCAGCGACTACTCCGACGACGCCATCTTCATCACCCCGGACGGGATCAAGCGGGGCAAGGACGGTGTGCGCGAGGGCTTCGTCAAGCTGCTCGGCGATCTGCCCGGCGCCCAGTGGGAGCTGCCGACCCAGCTGTTTGAGGACGACATCCTCCTGCTGGAGTGGAAGGCCGAATCCGAGAAGACCAAGGCCGTGGACGGACTCGACACGTTCGTGTTCCGCGACGGCCTCATCCGGGTGCAGACCGTCCGCTACACGCTGACTCCCAAGTAGCGGCCGCGGCTCAGAGCTCGCCGCGCTGCAGCCGGTCGCGGAGATCGGCGATAAACAGCGCGGCGGGCTGCCCATCAAGCGCCCGGTGGTCGAACACCAGCGTCAGCGTCATCATCGGCGCCACCGCCGGCGCGCCGTCGCGGGCGACGACCCGCTCGCAGAGGCGCCCGACGCCGAGGATGGCCACCTGCGGCGGGTTGAGGATGGGCGTGAACCAGTCGACGCCCGCGCCGCCCAGCGTCGAGACGGTGAACGTGGCGTCCCGCAGCGCCGTCCCGGGCAGCGACCCACTGCGGGCCGCCGCGGCCAGCTCGGCCACCTCGGTGGCGAGCTCGACGATCGATCGGTGGTCGGCGTCGCGGATGACCGGGACGATCACCCCCTCCTCGAGGCTGACGGCGACGCCCAGGTTGATCTCCTGAGCCAGCTCCACCACCTCGTCGGCGATCCGGGCGTTGAGCCGGGGGTGCCGGCGCAGCGTGAGCGCGACCGCGCGCAGGACCGCGGCTGTCGGCGAGAGGCGGGGCGCGGTCTCACCGGCCTCGGCGAGCGCTGCCAGCGCCGCCGTCATCTCCACCTCGGCGCCGATGGCGACGCGCGGCTCCTGCCAGGCGAGCGCCATCTCCCGGGCGACGGCGCCGCGCATTCCGGTCAGCGGCACCCGGCGCACCCGCGGCTCGGCGGGGCCGCCCGCCGGCGCCACCGGCGCCGCGGACCCGCCCGCCGGCGGCGCACCCGCCGCCTCCTCCTCGATCCGGGCGAGCACCGCCCCGGCCGGGAAGCTGTCCCCGGGCGCCACCAGGATCTCGCCGATGGTGCCGGCGCACGGTGCCGTGATCTGAAACGAGGTCTTGACGACGATCGCATCGGCGACCGGCTGTCCGGCGCTGACGCGGTCCTGCTCGGCGACGAGCCACGCCTCCAGCAGCCCCTCCGTCCCCTCGCCGGCCTGCGCAAACGGCTCCGCCGGCGCCGTGACCTCAATCACGACCGGGCGGTCACCATTTCCCGCGCCGCGGCGGCGATGCCGTCGACCTGCGGGATCACGTGCCTTTCCAGCGGCCGGCTGTAGGGAATGGGGACGTCCGGCACCGCCAGTCGCCGCACCGGGCTCTTGAGCCGGAGCGTGTCGAGCCGCTCGGCGACGATCGCGCACAGCTCGCCGCTGAGGCCGAAGCTGAGGTAGTCCTCGTCGGCGATCAGCAGCCGCCCGGTCTTGGCCACCGAGGCGGCCACCGCCTCGCGGTCAAGCGGCACGAGCGTGCGCAGGTCGATGACCTCGGCGCTGATGCCGTCGCCCTCCAGTTGCTCGGCGGCGAGCAGCGCCTTCTGCACCATCTGGCTGATCGTCACGATGGTGACGTCTGAGCCCTCGCGGGCGACCGCGGCCCGGCCGAACTCAATCGTGTACGCCTCGTCTGGCACCGCGGTGGTCGAGCCCTCAAAGTAGGACATCCACGGCAGCCCCATGATCCCCTTGTGGAAGAAGAACATCACCGGGTTGTCGTCGCGGATCGCCTGGGTCATCAGCCCCTTGGCGTCATAGGCGTTGGAGGGCACCACCACCTTGAGCCCGGGGACGTGCGCGAACGTCGCGTACAGACACTGCGAGTGCTGGGCGGCATCGCTGTAGCCCCCGCCGATTGCCGTGGTGATGACGACGGGAAGCCGCACGTTGCCGTCTGACATGTACGTGTTCTTGGCCAGGTGGTTGTAGATCTGGTCCATGGCCACGCCGAAGAAGTCGACGAACATCAGCTCGGCGATCGGCCGCAGGCCCTGGGCGGCGGCGCCGGTCGCGGCGCCGATGAAGCCCGCCTCGGAGATCGGCGTGTCCATGACCCGGTCCGGTCCGAAGCGCTCCAGCAGCCCGCCGGTGGCGCCGAAGATGCCGCCGTAGCTGCCGATGTCCTCCCCCATCACAAACACGCGCTCGTCGCGCTCCATCTCCTGACCGATCGCCTCCGAGATCGCCTGGGCCATCGTCAGAGTGCGTTCCTGGGTGGCAACCGCCATGGTCTCTCTCCTCTCAAAATCCTCTAGACGAAGACGTGCTGAAGCGCCTCGGCCGGATCCGGCAGCGGGCTCTCCCGGGCAAAGTCATAGGCGGCGGTCACCCGCTGGGCGGCCCGCTCCTTGATCTCCGCATCGCGAGCGTCGTCGAGCATCCCCTGCTCGCGCATCTGCCCGGCGAGCTTGGGGATGGGGTCATGGCCGCGCAGCTCGTCGGCCTCCCCCTTGGGCCGGTAGACCTCGGCGTCGCCCTGGAAGTGACCGAGATAGCGGTCGGTCTGCACCTCGATGAGGGTCGGTCCCTCGCCCCGCCGCGCCCGGGCGATCGCCTCGCCGGCGGCCTCAAACACCTCGACGGCGTCGTTGTGCTCCACCGAGACACCCGGCATCCCGTAGGCGACGGCCCGGTCGGCGTTGGACGCGACCGCCGTCGACTTGGACTTCGGCACCGAGATCGCCCACCGGTTGTCCTCGCAGATGAACACCACCGGCAACTGCCACAGTCCGGCGAGGTTCAGCGCCTCGTGGAATGTCCCCTGGTTGGCGGCGCCCTCGCCGAAGAACGCGACCGCCACCGCATCGCGGCCGAGCTTCTTGTAGGCGAGCGCGGCGCCGGTTGCCGGCGGCAGGCTCGCCCCCTCGATGCCGCTGCAGCTGAAGTTGTGCTCCGGGTCAAAGATGTGCATGTGGCCGCCCTTGCCGCGGCTCAGCCCGGTGGTCTTGCCGAACAGCTCGGCCGCCATCCGGTCCAGGGGCACCCCCTTGGCGATGGCGAAGTGATGGGGGCGGTGCGTGCCGACGACGGTGTCCTCGGTGCGCAGGTGCGCGCAGACGCCGACGGCCACCGGCTCCTGCCCGGCCGCCAGGTGCATCTCGCCCGGCACCGGACCGCCGGCGATGTCAAACGCCAGTCCGTGCTGGATCGACGGAGGGAGCTTGCCCTCGAGGTAGACGTTGACCATCCGCTCCTCAAAGTCGCGGATGACGAGCATCGTCTCGTACATCCACTCAAGCTGCTGCGGGGTGGGGTCCACGGCGCGATCCTCTCCCTTCCGGGCCCCGGTAGGCCCATCGCGGTGACTGGGCTGAGTCTATGGCCGGCGTCTGCCCCCGTCCAGACGTGCGGACTGCGGATCGTCAGCCGGCGTCCGGAAGGTGACGCTCACGGAGGCGGCCCGCCGCGGCGTGCTCCTCCGCGCTCAGCGCCGCCGGGTGCAGCCGGAGGCGCTCGGCGTACTCGTCGAGCAGGACGCGCTCAACGTCGGCGACGCGCACGCCGGGTTTCTCGGCGGCGACCGAGCCGGTCGTCGCCGGCTCCCACTCCAGGTGCAGGGCGGCGTACACCTCCTCCAGGACCGGGCGCAGCGCCTCCGCTGAGTCGACGACGACGACGGTCGCGAACAGCCAGCCGCCGCGGATGATCCGCTGGGCGGCGCCGATCAGCTTGCGCTCTCCGCGGGCGTTGACGCTGAACTCGCCGGGGCAGTACTCACCCGGCACCTCGCCGACCCGGGCGTCGACCCCCAGGCGCCGGAGCGCCCGGGCCTGCCGCTCGGCACCGGCGGCGAAGCGCGGACGGATCTCGGCGACGGCGTCGGCCGCCGGCATGATCTCGTCAAGCACCAGGCAGCCCTCGTCATAGGCGGCGGCCCGGCCGCCGGCGGCCCGGATGACGGGGGCAAACCCGCGCCGCCGGGCCGCGGCGATCGCGCGGGAAAACCCGGGCAGGAACGTGTCGCGGCGGGAGAAGGCGACGGTCGGCAGCGGCCGGTAGCAGCGGATCACCGGTGCGCGCCGCCCGGCGGCGACCAGTTCCAGAAGCGCCGAGGCGACAGCGAGTTCCAGCGCCGGGTCCTCGCCGGCCCGCCCGGTCAGGAGGTCGACATCGGCGAGGGCCACAGCGGCAAGCTTCGCAGGCCGCGGCCTCACCACCAGGCCTCGTGCTCCTCCATGACCCCCAGACCGGTGGCAAGCTCAGGACCCCCCGGGAGCTGCCCGGCAAAGGTGCCGAACGGTGCGCGGTAGATGCTGCGCACGGCGATGAGGTTCTCCGTGCGCGCGCGCACCGCCTCGGCGGTGAACCGCAGTCCGTCGACCGCCGAGAGGTCGGCGGCGACGCTCACCGGCCCCACCTCCCGGGGCTCGCCGTCGATCCAGACCGTCCGCTCGCTGCCCTGCGCCGGGTCGTTGACGCCGCTGACGAGGTTCCAGGCGACATCGCGCCCGTCGGCGGCGGTCCCCACGCCTGCGCTCCAGCGCCAGGCGGTGTGGCGGGCGTAGTAGGCGCCGGTGTCGTCGACGATCGCCCGGCCGTGCACGGCGATCTCGACGCCGTCGAGGCGCACGTGCCCGGCGGCGTGGATCCCGCCCTGCTTGCGCGTCCAGGCGTAGGCAGCGCCGGTGCGGCACACGGTCTCGATCCCGGCCGTCTCGGCCAGGTCAAGGTCAATCGTCACCGAGCCGTCGCGCACGGCCACGCGCCCGGGCTCCAGCCGCACCCCGCCGCGGCCCCGCACCGTCCGCTCCCATAGCCGGCCGCGCCGGCGGTCCCACACCGCCCAGAACGCCTGGCGCGCCGGACCGACCCGCACCGAGGCCGCGCACAGCATCAGCTCCTCGGCAAACACGCCGACATAGCGCCACGCCTTGAGCGGCCGGAGCCCGTGGCGGGCGGGCATCGGCGCCGGGGGCAGCGCCAGCGCGGACAGCACCGCCGGGCGCGCCGCACCGAACGCGCCGCGGTGGGGCAGGGCGCTCAGCGCGGCCACGGTGGGGTCTGCGCCGGGTCTCACCGCCGGCAGCATGGCACGCGCACCGGGAGGGGCCGAGGCCCGATTGCGGTAATGCCCGGATGGCCGCCGGGGGCAATCCCGCCACCGTCCCTCGTATGACCGCCACCCGGCGCCTGGGCGCGACGCAGATCGTCCTCGTCACCCTGGCCGCCGGTCAGTTCGTGATGGCGCTGGACACGACGGTCATGAACACGGCGATCGCCACCGTCGCCAAGGACGTCGGCACCACGGTCACCGGGGTGCAGACGGCGATCACGCTCTACGCGCTGGTGATGGCGTCGCTGATGATCACCGGCGGCAAGCTCGGCGAGATCCTCGGCCGCAAGCGGGCGTTCGCGATCGGCTCCGTCGTCTATGCGTGCGGGTCGCTGACGACCTCGCTGGCGCCGAACCTGACCGTGCTCATGATCGGCTGGTCGTTGTTGGAGGGCCTGGGCGCGGTGCTGATCATGCCGGCGATCGTCGCCCTCGTCGCCGCCAACTTCGCCAGGTCCGAGCGGCCGCGCGCATACGGGCTCGTCGCCGCCGCCGGCGCCGTCGCCGCCGCGCTCGGCCCGCTCGTCGGCGGAGCGTTCACCACCTATGCGTCGTGGCGGTGGGTGTTCGCCGGCGAGGTGATCATCGTGCTCGTCATCCTTACCCTGACCCGGCGCATGAACGACACCCCGCCGGAGGGCGGCACCCGGCTTGATCTGGTCGGCACCGCGCTGTCGGCGGTGGGGCTTGCCTCCATCGTCCTCGGAGTCCTGAAGTCCGGGACGTGGGGGTTCATCCGGGCCAAGCCGGACGCGCCCCAGTGGCTGGGCCTCTCCCCGGTCATCTGGCTGGTCTTTGCCGGCGGTGTCGTGCTCGGCCTGTTTGTGTGGTGGGAGAGCCGGCGGATCCGCCGCGGCGAGGGCGCGCTCATCGAGCCCGGGCTGCTGCGCAACCTGCAGCTGCGCAACGGCGTCCTGTCGTTCATGTTCATGTTCCTCGTCCAGGCGGGGACGTTCTTCACCATCCCGCTGTTTCTCTCGGTCGCGCTCGGGATGTCGGCGATGGCCACGGGCGTGCGGCTGCTGCCGCTCTCACTGTCCCTGCTCCTGTTCGCCGCCGGCATCCCGCGGCTGCTGCCCCACGTCTCGCCGCGGCGCGTCGTGCGCCTGGGGTTCATCGCGCTGTTCGCCGGGCTCGTGCTGCTCGTCGCCCTGCTTGAGGTGGGCGCCGGCGCCGGCATCGTCACCGGGCCGCTGCTGCTCGCCGGCGCCGGGTTGGGGGCGCTGGCCTCCCAGCTGGGCGCAGTGACAGTCTCGGCGGTCCCGGACGAGCGCAGCGGTGAGGTCGGTGGGCTCCAGAACACCGGCACCCAGCTGGGTTCCTCGATCGGCACCGCGCTCGCCGGCGCCGTTCTCATCTCCGCGCTGACGGCCTCCTTCCTCACCGGCATCGCCAACAACCCGGCGGTTCCTCAGTCCGTTGTCTCTCAGGCGCACACGCAGATGGCCAGCGGCGTGCCGTTCATCTCCGATGCCGACCTCTCGGCGGCGCTGAATCAGGCGAATGTCCCCCCGGCGACGGCCGACGAGATCGTCAAGGTCAACGAGGCCAGCCGGATCGACGGACTGCGCTCAGCCGCATCGGTGCTCGCCCTGCTCGCGCTCGTCGCGCTGCCCTTCACGCGGGGCATCCCCACGGTGCAGCCGGGCGCCGAGAACGGATCCTGAGCGCAGACAGCTCCCGCCGCCGCCGGGTCACCCCGCCGGGCTGTGTCCCAGCACCTCCGCGACCTAGACTGAAAAAACGTCCCGCGGCCTGGGGTCACGGGCCGGAGGCACAGAGGAGAGGAGTCGTTCATGCCCGTGATCAGAGCCCACACGCGCACCGACGCCAGCGTCAGAGGCGCCGATTACGGCGCCTCGATCTCGCTGATCCTCGACGAGAGCGAGCCGGGGCAGGGCCCGCGGCTGCACCGCCACCCGTACGACGAGACGTGGGTCGTGCAGGAGGGGCATCTCACCTTCCAGTACGGCGAGGAGCGCCTGCAGCTCGGTGCCGGTGACATCGTCATCGTCCCGCCGGGCGTTCCCCACAAGTTCACCAACGACGGGCCCGGGCGCTCGAAGCTGGTGTGCATCCATGCCAGTCCCACGTTCATCGGCGAATGGCTGGAGTGAGGTGAGGCGCGCCTGGGTCGCGTTCGCCACCGCCCTCAGCGCGGAGATCGCCCGGCGCAACTGAGCGGCGGGCGCTGTGCCCGGAGCGGCCGGGGCCGTCGACGCCCCCGCGACCCGGAGATCAGTCGGCGAGGTCGCTCGGCAGCAGCGAGAAGAAGACCGCGTCACAACGCCGGCCGTCGATCACGCCGTAGGAGCGAAGGACACCTTCGCGGATAAAGCCCGCCGCCTCGGCCACCCGCAGCGATGGTTCGTTGTCCGGCTCGATCCACAGCTGGAGGCGGGCCCAGCCGAGGGATTGCAGGGCCCACGTGGCGGCCAGGCGCAGTCCGCGCCTGGCGTACCCGTGGCCGCGATGCGGCGAGAGCAGCCAATAGCCGATGTCACCGCTGTCAGGGTCGTGGTTCTCAAGGAACACCGCGCCCACGGCTGCCTGCTGGTGCGGGGCGATCGTCAGCGCCCCACCCCGGCCGGCCTGCAACAGCCGGATGAAATGCTGGATCTGATCGTCGACCGCGCTCGTCTGGGTGCCAAAGCGATGGGCGATGGTGGGATCGGCCCGGGCCTTCGCAAACAGTGCCCGGTCCTGCGGTGTCAAGGGACGGATCGTCACCGCGTCATCGCTGAGGGGAAGGCCGCGGGCGGGCTGCTGGACGTCGGACATCGCGTTCAACGATTATCCCGGCGTGTCCGCGCGCCGGCGCTCAGCCGGCACCGCAGGCACGGCGGCGGGTGCGTAGCCTCAGCGTGCCGGGCGGGGCGACCATGAGGCGACCCGCGGTGTTGCAGTCCGGGTCACGGATCGGAGGGTGCATGCAGGACAAGATCAATCTGGCGGCAAAGCTCGCGCTCCTGGACGCGCCATATCGGCCGGGCGTCGTCGGCTTCGTCAACGACTACAAGCTTCAGGTCGTCAAGATCAAGGGGCCGTTCGTCTGGCACAAGCACGACGAGACCGACGACTTCTTCCTGGTCATCAGCGGCCACCTCACAATCCACCTCCGCGACCGCGACATCGAGCTCGATCCGGGCGAGCTCTTCGTCGTCCCCCGCGGGGTCGAGCACTGCCCGGACGCCGCCGAGGAGACCGAGGTGCTCCTGATCGAACCGGACGGCACCCCCAACACCGGAGACGCAGGCGGCTCGATGACCGCTGAGCCGCGCATGCTCTAGCCATCCGGGGGCGGGTGCGCGGCATGGCTCCGTTGGTGGCGCGGGGCCCGGGCCGGGGGCAGGCTCCGAGCGGTCAACTCTGTTCGAAATGCGGACCGGGACCTGACGGTCTGGAACGAACCCGCCGCCATACCGCACTCACCGACGACATCGCACGGCGCGATCTCGATCTCGCACAAAACCGCTGCTCCGCACCCTCCCCGGCGATGGACGTCAGTTCATCCGGCGCTGCGCCGGCGCACCTGCACGACACCGTCCTCGCGCCTGGTGTCAAACGCGGGCTGCGGCGCGGTGGCCGGACCCCGGAGGACCGACCCGTCCCGCAGATCAAACCGCGAGAAGTGACAGCCGCAGACGATCTCATGGCCCTCCACCTGGCCTTCGGAGAGGGGACAGCCCCGGTGCGAGCATCGATCATGGATGGCGTAGATCCCCTCGCCATGGTCGAGCAGCAGCACCGGCGTGTCGTCGACGATGACGCGGAGCGGCCGCCCGGGAACAAGCTGCGACGCGTCGGCGGCGGGACGCCATTCCTCAGGACCCGGATCGAACACTGTCTGATCCGGGCCGATCCCGCGCCGCAGCGACAGGTGGCCACCGAGGTAGCCACCGAGCATCAGCACACCGGCGCCCACGCCTGAGAGCAGCCGGCCGCGACCGTGCGCACCACGGCGACGCGCGACCAGTGAGGAGACATACAGCGTCAGCGCGACGGCGTTCCCGCCGGCGTGGACCATCCCCACCCGCTTGACGCGCGTGTCGGACTCGCCGTCGATCCAATCGCTCGCTCCGGCCGCCGCCGTGGGGGCATATGCGGCGATGCCGAGCATGATCAGCCGCTCGCTGGCCGCCGATCCCTCCCCGGGATTGACCAGGTCCAGGGCCGCCGCGCTCACGAACGAGCCGATGACAACGTCGGTGAGCGCCGGGTGCAGGGCATGACCCAGCCAGGTCCCGCTCAGCGCATCTTTCACCTTTCCGGGCGACAGCGCGCCGCGCACCGCGCGCGCCAGCAGGGTCGCCGGCTTGTCGACCGCCGATGCCGACTCAATGGCGCGGACCAGCGGCTCCAACGGGGACATATCACGTCGTTCAGGGCTCATGGCCTTCTTTCGTACCCGGTGACGAACACCCTAAGCCCCGGCCGGGACCCGTGGGGCCTCACCACGCGCGGGCCTGCCGCCCCCGCGTCTGTGATATCTGAGACCGCCAGCAGCAACATCATCAACCCCGGAGAGGAGGAACCGGTGGATCAGACGGCGGAGACCAATGGGGGCGACGGCGAAACCCGCGGGCCGCGCGCACCCGCGTTGGCCCTCTCAAACGCGATCTCCCGGCTCCACAAGCAGTTTGTCGGCCGCGGCCCGGCGAACGTGCGGACGACGCTTGACGACGACCTCGTCGTCTGTGTGCTCGAAGGCTGCTTGACGACCGACGAGCAGACGCTCGCCACCACCGGCCGCACGGATCTGGTGGCGGCCCGCCGCACAGCCCTCCAGGACTCGATGCGACCGACGCTTGTTGCCGCGGTCCGGGATATCACCGGCCGCCCCGTCCTGTCGTTCATGAGCTCCACGGACCTCGAGCATGATCTTCACGCCGAGGTGTTCGTCCTGGGCCCCCAGCACGAGCCCCCGCGGGCCTCCTGACGCGTCTGCGGCCGACTGGCTGCGGCGGCTCTCGCGCTGTGCCTACAGCCCGTTCAGCAGGCCGCGCAGCGTTTCGGTGTAGGCCCCCAGTGCCGCCCGCCCCCGGTGCGTCAGCGCCACCGATGTCCGCGATGCGGGCCCGTTGCCGGTCTTCTCACTGGCGAGGTAGCCGGCATCCTCCAGCTTGCGCAGATGCGTGATCAGGTTCCCGGGCGTCAGCCCGATCATGGTTTGGAGCCGGGTGAAGGCCAGCGCGTCGCCGGCGGGCAGCGTCGCCAGGGTGGCCATGATCTGCAAGCGCGCGGGGACGTGGATCAGCGGGTCCAGCGTGTCAGCTGACATGTGTTCCATGCGGCGTGCGCAGTCGCCACGCCTGAACCGCGCCGTACGCCAGGAGAACGAGACACAGCCCCACTCCGTCGCTCAACCACACTCCGCGCGGTCCGGCAAACGCGCTGCCGGCGGCGACGAGCACGATGGCCATCGCCACCCCCAGCCCGGACCAGTCCTCGCGGGCCGCGCAATGAGCGGCCCAGAACGTGCCGAGGACGATCAGCGTGGCGGTGCCGACATAGACCCCGTAGACGACCGCGTCACTGGCACCGACGTGCGCGAGTGCTCCCATGAACACGTAGACGGCGACCAACGCCACCACCAGGGCGGCCCCCTCCGCGCGGCGCTGGCGCACGGAGCGCCCGCTGACGCCGGCCTTGGCGCGGCGATGCGCGTAGACGACGGTGGCGATCCGAACCAGGACCGCGAGATACAGGCCGATCAAGCCCAACGCGGTCGGCCCCACGTACGGATGCTGCCCGCGCACCGACAGCCACACGGCGCCGAACGCAACCAGCGCCACCACGGCGGCGATCAGCGACAGCCATGGCGAATGGAAGTCCAACTCGCGCTCGGCCCGCCGCTGGGTCTCCATCAGCAGTTGCGCCGCCCCGTGGGGATCCAGGCCGCCCTCGTCCCCATGTGACTCGGCGTTGCCCATTCCGCGACCGGATAGCAGACCGCCTCCGCGGGAAAGCCGAAGCCTCGGCAGCGCTCGATGGTGAACCCGGCGTCGACGATGGCCGCCAGCGTGTCGCGGTCGGTGTGGCAGCCGCAGAAACGGTGAAAGAACCGCGCGAACAATGGGTTGTCGATCTCCTGGCCGCCGTCAGGCACGGGCCGATTATGCATGCCCACCGGACCCTGGCCGCCGCGCGCCGGCCCGGCGGCTGCGTCGATCCGCCGCAAAGGCGACATCAAGGGTTGTTCGCAGGATGCCGACAACATCCTCAGGGCCGCCACGACAGGAGTCATGTTTCACCGTATGAGGACTATTCCGGCGGTCGTTCTCGCCGCCGCCGCGGCCGCGATCGTGCTGATCGCAGTGCTGCAGGGTCGTTCCGACACCAGCCGCCGCGCTCAGGCGCAGCTGGGCCAGATCAGCACCCAGGTCACCGAGAGCACCGATGCGCCGATGTCGGTGATGTTCGGCGCACCCGCCGGACCGGTGCGGGCGGAGATCAACCGGGTCAACGCCCAGATCGAGCGCACCGTTGACAGCCTGCGCGCCGACGCGCCGGTGCCCGGACTGGCCGAGGTGCAGCGGGCCCTCGCCGGCAGCCTCGCGTCCGAGGGCGTCATGTTCGACCTGTCCGCCCAGATCGCCACGGCGCAGGGGCGCGCCGCCCTCGCCCACGCGCTGACCGGCAACGATCCGGCGTTCACCCGCCTGCTGCTTGAGATGCAGCGCAGCGCCGTGCGCTTGGAGGGCGCGCTGAAGCAGGCCCAGTCGCAATATGCCGGCCAGGCCCAGAGCGCCGAGCGTCAGGCGACCATCGGCTCCACGGCGGCGATCCTCCTGCTCGTCCTGGCCTTCGGTCTCGCGCACCGGCGCTCGGTGCGCGCCCGGGCGCACGCCGAGAAGCTCGCCGCCGAGAACGGACGGATGGCACAGGCCAGCCAGCAGGAGGCGCTGACCGACGCGTTGACCGGTTTGGGCAACCGCCGCGCCCTCGTCGCCGCGCTCGACGGGGCGCTGGCCGAGATCGAGACCCGCCCGGCGGCGCTGGCGCTCTTTGACCTCGACGGGTTCAAGCAGTACAACGACACCTTCGGCCATCCGGCGGGCGACGCCCTGTTGCGGCGACTGGCCGAGCGCGTATCCGCCGTGCTTGATCACCGAGCCTCAGCCTTCCGCATGGGCGGGGATGAGTTCTGCGTCCTGGCCCGCCTGGACGGCGACGATGCGCTGTCGATTGCCCGCACCGCCGCCGAGGCGCTTTCTGAGAAGGGCGAGATGTTCTCGATCGGCTGCTCGTTTGGGATCGCGCTCGTCCCGTCTGAGGCGTCGTCGGTGGAGGAGGCGCTCCGGATCGCCGACGTCCGCATGTATGAGCAGAAGGCGGCCGCAAAGCGCACCACCGCCACCCGTCAGACGGCCGACGCCCTGCTCCAGGTGCTGGTTGAGCGCAACGGGAGCCTCGCCGAGCATTCCGAGGACGTCGCTCGCCTGGCCGCGATGACCGCCAGGCGGCTGGGAATGACCGAGTTCGAGGTCCGGCAGGTGCATCTCGCCGCTCAACTGCACGACGTCGGCAAGAGCGCCATCCCGGACTCGATCCTCAACAAGCCGGGTCCGCTCGACGACGACGAGTGGAAGTTCATCGAGCGCCACACCGTGATCGGCGAGCGCATCGTCAGAGCAGCGACGTCCATCTCGCACGCGGCGCCGATCATCCGCTCCAGCCATGAACGCATCGACGGGACCGGCTATCCGGATCGGCTACGCGCGGAGGAGATTCCCCTCGGCGCGCGGATCATCGCCGTCTGCGACGCCTTCGACGCGATGATCACGACGCGCTCCTACCGGCCGGGCCTGGAGATCTCGCAGGCGCTTGACGAACTGCGACGGTGCGCCGGCAGCCAGTTTGACCCCCGCGTCGTCGACGAGTTCTGCCGGCTGGCCGAAGCGCCGGTCCACCCGGCAGGCGCCGTCTCCTGACGCGGGCCGCCGGCGGGCGGCAGCATGCCCCGGCGCACGGGGTCATCATGACCCCTGTGATGTTGAGTCCGATGCGCCTCCGCGACGGGTTGCTCGTGCTGCTGGGAATGAGCGCGGTCCGTCCGGACGGGCGGCTTGCGCTGTTCTCCGGCTGCGCCCTCGCCGGCTATGGGGCCGGCGCGCTGATCGCCGCGCCCCGCCGGCGCGCCGGAGCACGGTGACCGGCCGCTGTGGCCGCGCGCCGCCACCGCCGCGCTGGCCGGGGACCTGGCGGGTGCTCATCGGCTTCGCGGTTGTGTGGGAGATCGCCGGCGCTCACCCCACCCGGGGCGCGCAGCTGGTGCCGGCGTGCTGGAGGCGATCGTCACCCGCCGCTGGCCGCCCGGGCAGGGGCGCAGCCTGGGGATTCTGCTGGGGCGATCGTCGGCGCGGCCGCCGGACTGGCCCTTTCCTCCACGCCCGGCCGTGGCTGCCGGCGCTGCAGCTCACCCCGGTCATCGTGGTGGTGGGGGATCGCGTCGCCTGATCGGTCTCACCGGATGTGTGTGGGCACGCGTGCCGGGAAGGCCAGACCGGCTGGGGCCCATCGCGACCGCGGCGGTACGGGACTCCGGGCCGGCTCTTCCGGGTGGGGCGGTGACGCGCTCACGGCTGCAGGTAGGTCGTGATGTCGCGCTCCAGGGCCGCCGCCGAGGCGTAGGCGCCCGGGGACACGTGCACCACGCGGCCGGCGCGATCGATGTAGATGGTGGTGGGCAGGCCGGCCAGCCGTCCCAGGCCCGGCAGGGCGGCGGTGAGCTCGTTCATGGGCGTCTGGTAGCTCGGAAACGCGGTCGCGGTGCGGGCCAGAAATGCGCGCGCGCGGCGGGTCGAATCGATCGTGTCCACGCCGAGGAAGGCCACCGCCGGGAACTCCCGCGTGACCGTTGCGTCCACGGCGTGCAGGTCCTCACCGCATGGCTGACACCAGGACGCCCACACCGTCACCACCACAGGGGAGCCGTGCAGCGAGCGCAGTCGTTGCGCGAGCTGGGGTTGCCCGCCCACCAGCCGGCTCGCCTGAGGTTGCCGGGCGGCGGGCGCGGGCGCGGCCGGCGGCTGTGGGCGGCGGGGATGGCCGAGCAGCGCCAGGAACGCGACGGCCACGGCGCCCGCCGCCACCATCGCCAGGGTCGCGAGGGCGGTGCCGAGGGGCGGCCGGCGGCGCACGCGCAGCCCGGAGTGAGCCGCGCCGGACCGTCGTCCGGACACCTCGATGTCCTCGATGCGGTGCCAGACCGCGTCGATCGGTGGCGGCGGGCAGTCGCGCACGGGGTTGGCGGTCCGCAACCGCTCGATGACGTCACTGCTCATGAGGCCTCCTCGGCTCGAAACCCGCCCGGATGGCTCTCCATCCGGTCCTCGGCACGCCGCAGCACCGCCGCCAAACGCCGGCGGGCGCGATGCAGCCGGACCGCCACCGCGTTCTGCGAGCAGCCGAGCGCCCGTGCCGCCTGCGCCGGCTCAAGCCCCTCCCAGGCGATGAGCAACAGGAGCTCACGGTCACGATCGCGCAGTTGCGACAGGGCCCACCCCAGCAGGGGATCGCCCTGTGGCGGGGGCGGGCCGGCCGCCGTCTCCAGGCGCTCGGCGAGAGCGGCATCACGCTGACGGCGGCGGTGCTGATGCGCCAGCACCAGCCGGGCGCAGCCCAGCAGCCACGGCAGCGCGGCCTCCGGCACGTCGTCCAGACGCCGCCAGGCGACGGCGAACACCTCGCTGACGGTGTCATCCGCGCTGACCGGGTCGATCCTCCGCCGCGCGTACGCCCGCACGGCGCCGGCGTGGGCGGCGAACAACTGCTCAAGGCGCATGCGGCGTTGGAGGTCGTCCACTGCCCCATAATGCCCGCCAACCCGCCGCGGATTACAGGCCCCCGGCAACGGCCTTCGCTACGTTCGAGCGATGCCCAGCGCCCGGCGCAGCCCGGATTCCGACGCGCGCCGTCTCCCCCGCGAGGTCGTCGTCCAGCTGTTTCGACGACAGCCGCGCGAGCCGCTGCTGATGCTGCGGCGCGTGCCGGAGCGCGGCGGCTTCTGGCAGGGCGTCTCCGGGGCCCCGCTCCCGGGCGAGACCGACGCCGACGCCGCCGCCCGCGAGGTGCGCGAGGAGACCGGCTTTGATGTGACCGGCTCACTGTTTTCGCTGGGCATCGAGTATCGCCATGGCCTCGATCCCGCGCGCGCCGACCAGTGGCGGGAGCTGTTCGGCCCCGGCGTGCGCTCGGTCAGCGTCACCGCGTTCGCCGCCGAGATCCCTGATCGTGCGCCCGTGCTTGACCCCGCCGAGCACGACCGCTACGCGTGGTGCTCGTTTGCAGCGGCTCGCGAACTGCTCGACTGGCCGATCGAGGCCGATGCCCGGGCCCGGCGGCGCGCCGTGCTGGACCGGCTGCGCGACCGGCAGGACCTGTTTGCCGGAGCGGAATAGACCGGCCGGCGGCTACGCCTCGTCGGGGACCGGCAGCGCGGACGCGACCCGGATCCCCGCGCTCGTGTGCTCGCCGCCGTCCATGTCGATCACATAGGCGTCATAGCCGGCCAGCGCCACGACAAGCTCGATCCCCCGCGGGCCGGCGACGGCGAGCGCGGTGGCCAGCGCGTCGGCCAGCGCCAGGCTGGGTCCCGTCACCGTGGCCGAGGCCGCGCGCGTTCGCGGCTGGCCGATCTTGGGGTCGATCAGATGAGCCCCGCGCTCATAGGACCCGGAGGTCGCCACCGCTGCGTCGGCCTCGATGATGCAGGCCAGCGCATCGCCTCGCCAGGGATGGCGGATGCCGATCCGCCACGCCGACTGCCCGGGGGGCTGCCCGTGGACGACGAGATCTCCGGCGGCGTTGACCATGGCGGCGAGAACCCCGGCCCCCACCAGCTCGGCGAGTGCCCGCTCCGCCGCCCACCCCTTGACCAGGCCCGTGGGATCGACACCCCCGGGCATCGCCCACGGGTCAAACCAGCCGGCGGACACCTCCTTGGCGTGCTCGCACAGTTCCAGGACCGCGGCGACGTCGGAGGGGAGCTCGGCGAGCGCCGCCTCGCCCCGGCGCAGCCGGCTGACCGGCGAGTCCGGGCGATAGGTGCTGAAGATGGCGTCGGCCTCATGCAGGATCTGACAGGCGCGCGCCACAGCTGCCGCAGCCGCGGCGGCACCGAGGTCTCCCGGGTGCACGACGAACGACACCACCGTCCCCATCACCGGCTCGGCGTGACTGATCGGCGCGCCACCGGCGACGCCGGCGGTCATGCCACGTGCAGCTTGTCTAGCGCCGACTGAACCGAGAAGGCATACGCCTGGCTCGTGTAGCTCGCGCCGGAGATGCCGTTGATGTGGGCGCTCTGCGCCGAGAGCACCTGGGAGCGCAGCATGGGGATGACCTGCGCCGCCAGCTGCTGGGAGTACTGGTCGGCGGTCTGCAGGCGCTCGACGGCCACGCTCTGGATCTGCGTTCCGCGGACCGTGACGCGGACGGAGAGCACACCGTACCCGTACTGCTGGCTTGCGCCCACGGCGGTGCGGGGGAGCGCGACGAGCGGGACCGCGGAGCCGCCGGACGCCGAGGCCGGCGCCGGGGCGGCGGAGCTGGATCCGGAGGAGCCCGCGGGCGGCGCGGAGCCGTTTGCCGTCGCGGCGCCGTGGGCCTGGCGATCGGCGGTGGCGCGCGCCCCGGAGACCGGCATCAGCGTGGCCGGTGCCCCGATGTGGAGGCCGAGGACGGCGCCGAGGCCGGCCGCCGTGCCGGCCACGACAAATGGGGAGCGTCTCATGCGGGCCTGTCCAATTCGCCGTTACAGAGTGTAGGCCTCATGATGCACCGCCTCGGCGGGAACGCCCATGCTGCGCACGAGGGCGACGACGTGGTGCACAAACCCTTCACGGCCGCACAGGTACACGTCGCGCTCAAGGATCCCCGGGACCATGCGCTTGAGCGTCCGCGCATCGAATTGGACCGCGTCCCGCGCGCCGACGACCACGTGGAGCTTGCCGCCGCGCTGGCGCGTGAGCTCGGCGAGCTCCTCTGACAGGGCGGCGTCCTCGGCGCGGGAGACGCGCAGGATGACAATGGGCCGCGTCGACCGCGGCAGGTCCTCAAGCAGGCCGCGCATCGCCGTCACGCCGATCCCGCCCGCAATCAGCACGGCGCGCTCGCGACGACGGGCATCCGCGGTGAACGCCCCGTAGGGGCCCTCGATGATGACGCGGGTGCCCGGCTTGAGCAGCGCGAGACCGCCGGAATGATCGCCGAGGTTCTTGACCGTCAGCCGCAGATGCCGGGCCGTGGGCCGCGCCGACAGCGAATACGGATGGGCCTGCCACCAGATCCCGCGCTGCAGAAAGCGCCAGCACATGAACTGCCCGCCGGCGGCCGGCAGGCGGTCAAGCGCGCGGCCTTCGCACAGGATCGACACCACGTCATTCGCCTCCGGGCGGACCTCCACGACGCGGGGACGGTGGCGCAGGGTGCGGTACACGGGAAACCCGAAGCGAAACACGATCACGACGCCGGCGGTCGCCGCCCACACGACCGACCACACCGCCTGGGTGACCGGGTGCTCGACGAACGAGGGTCCCAGGGCGATGACGTGGGAGAACGAGAGGGCGAGGGCCAGGTACATGGAGAGGTGAATCGTCCACCACGTTTCCCGCCGCAGACGGCGCCGGATGGCTCGGATCGAGACGATCCCGGCGGCGGCCATCAGTCCGAGCGCCACGGTCGCGGTCAGCACCCCGGGATACCCGCTGAGCAGCGAGCTGAGCTCATGTCCGACCCCGGTCTTCGCCGTCTGCGCGTAGCCGATCGTGACAAACACGGCGTGCAGGCCGATCAACGTCAGCGGCCACGGCGACAACCACTTGTGCCAGCGCAGCAGGCCATCGAGGCCGAGCACCCGCTCGATCACCGGGATCCGCCCGGCGAGCAGCACCATGACCAACGCCAGGTACATGCCCACCAGGCCGGTGATGCTGCCGACAAACGTCGCCACGCCGCCCCGCGCCACCAGCTCGGCGTGCGTCTCGGCGGTGATCGCCAGCCCGGTGGTCGCGCCGAGCCCCAGCCCCACCACCACGAGCGCCACGTCCGGGACCCAGCGCCGACGCCGGCGGCCGTCCTCCGAGGGGGGGCCCTGCGGCTGGGCTCTCAGGCCTGAGAGCGGGTCAGCGGTCAGCGACACGGCGCGTCCATCATCATCATTCAACGCGGGGGAACCGAGCGTACGAGCACGCGGGCCTAAGCCGCCCATCCCTGGAGCATGGCGACAGCGTGGTGCCGGAGGCTCAAGCCACACTTAGGGATATATGAGGGGATGTATAGAACCGGCCTCGTCCGGCCGGGGACGAGCGGTCGCTACCGGCGCGTCCGGGCCGGCGCGGTCAGCGTCAGCGTGAAGCTGGCCACGGTTGCCCTCTGGCCGGCCGGCTGCTGGAGCGTCAGGGTGTCGTGGGTGACGAGCTTATGGAGCCGCGTGAGCAGATGCCTGCCCGGACGGTTCAACGCCACCCTGATCGTCTCTGTATGGCCCGGGGTGATCGCGTAGCGCGCGCGGCCGAGCATCAGCGTCCGCCGAGGCCGTCCCGTCTTGCCGGGCCGTTTGGCGCGGGCCCTCCCGGCGGTGTAGCCCAGCCTGATGCCTCCCGTACACGGCCGCCCGTCCGACGCGCACGCCAGCCTGACCCACACCGCCCCGGCGGCAAAGTGGGCGCTTCTGATGCTCAGCCGCGCGCTCCGGTCCGAGCCGGCCGGCGCCTGCACGACGGCCGTGGGGGCGGAGGCCAGCGGTGCGCTGGTGCCGTACGCGTTGGTGGCCGTCTCCTGCACCCGCAGCGTGGAGCCAATGTCGGCGGCGACCGGCGTGTACGTCTGGTTCACGGCACCGGCGATCGGTCGGCATGACCCGCCCGAGGCGTCGCAGCGCTCCCACGCGTCGGCGTAGCCGGTGATCGGCCCGCCACTCCACGGGGCATGGGTCTCGACGAGCAGGTGGCCCGGCGTGGCGGTGCCCGCGATCGTGGGCGGATCAATCGTCGTCGGCGCCGTGCCGCGGACCAGACCGGTGGCCGCCGAGACCGCGGCCGTGCTCGCCGGGCCGTAGAAGTTTGCCGCCGTCTCCTGCACCCGTAGCGTGTGGCCGATGTCGGCCGAGACCAGACGGTATGTCTGCCCGGTCGCGCCCCCAATCGCCGCACATGATCCCCCGCCGGCGTCGCAGCGCTCCCACTGGTAGGCGTACGCGGACAGCGGCAGGCTGCTTGACCATGGCGCGTGGCTCTCGGCCTGCACGTCGCCGACCGTCAACCCGCCGTCGGTCGTCGGCGGCGCCGCGACGGCGGGCACCGGCGCGGTGATCATCACCTCGGCCGGGTCGCTGCTGTCGGTCGCGATCTGCACGTTCTGCCCGCTCGGAGCGCCGCTTGAGCCACCGCCGCCGGCACCCGCATGCTGGGTGGCCACCCCTCCAGACCGGTAGCACTGCGCGCCGCCACCGCCGCCGGTGAGGCCGCCACCGCCGCCGCCGCTGATCGGCGTCCCGGCGACGATGAACGCGCCGTTGCCGCCCGCCCCGGAGGTACCGGGGTCGCCGTGCTCGCCGTCGACGTCACCTGCGCCCTGGCAGTAGAAGGTGATCGTGGCCTGATCTGCCGCCAGCCCCCCGGCGACGGTGGCCGCGCCGGCGCCGCTGGCCAGCCCGACGCCCGCGTTGCCCGAGCCGTCGGGGTTGCCGGCGTCACCGCCGTTGGCGTTGAAGTCGCTGTTGCCACCGCCGCCACCACCCCCGCCGGCGACGGCGAGACGGGAGCTCAGTGAGTTCGGCTGGTCGTTGGCGACGGTCCGGATGTCCGATGCGCCACCGCCGCCGAACGGCCCGTTGCCGCCACCGTTGAAGCCGCCCGCCGCCGTGTACGGCACCGAGGGAGGACTGGCCGAGATGCCATCCCCGCCGACCTCAACGTACAGCGTCGTGATCCCCGCCGGTACCGGGATATCCCCGGTCAGCCGGGCACCATGGCCCCCGGTGGCGTTCAGATCAGGGACGGTCTCAGAGGCTCCGGTGGCGCCGACAAGCACCACATGCAGGCCGGTGATCCCGGCGGGGACGGTGTAGGTCTGCTGGGCGCCGGTGTAGGTGAAGGTGTCCCCCAGCGCGGGTCCGGCGGCCACCACCCCCGACGCCGCCGACGCCGTCAGACCGGCAACCGTCACCCCCAGTACGGAGACTCCCCAGTTCCGCGTCGGCAGGGAGATGCGCAGCACGTCTGACGCCTAGGGGCGAAGTACGGCCGCCAGGTATTCGGCGGGGGCCAGGAACGTGTCGTGGGCGCCGGTGTCATGGGCCTCGGCGATCTCGACCAGGCGGGCGCGCAGGGGCTCCCATTCCCCCCGCGCCTGGAGCATCGCGCGGGCCCGGACCAGGGGACCATAGGCGGTGGCCATGTAGTCCACCCAGTCACCGGGCGACGCCGCCGCCATCGCCACGTGCTCGCGCTGGAAGGCGGGGTCCGGCCCATCGGCGAACAGGGCGCCCAGCTTCTGCTCAGAACCCCAGTCAAGCGGTGAGCGGCCCTTCCCGGCAGCGCCGGTCGCCTTGCCGACGGCGGCGAGCACCTGGCCGATGAAGCCCTCCGGTGTCCAGGCGATCAGCGCGATCTGGCCGCCGGGACGGCAGACGCGGACGAGCTCTGAGGCGGCGGCCTGATGGTCGGCGCAGAACTGCACGCCGACGCAGGACAGCACCCGGTCAAAGCTCTCATCCGGGAACGGCAGCGATTGGGCATCGCCGTGGACCCATTCGACGTCCAGACCGGCCGCGCTGGCGCGTGCGGAGCCGACCTCCAGCAGAGCCGGGGTGATGTCCAGGGCGGTGACGGTCGCGCCCGCCGCCGCGGCGGGCAGGGCGGCGTTGCCGGATCCGGCGGCCACGTCGATCACGGCATCGCCGGGCCGGACGCCGGCCAGCTCGACCAGGCGCGCGCCGAGCCGGGGGATCATCCGGTCGCACACGTCGGCGTAGTCGCCGGCCGACCACACCTCCGCCGGCGCGGGGAGTGTCTGATTGGGAGTAACGCTCATGGGCGGAGCGTCGCGCCGCTGCCGACCGGCCTCAAGTAGCAATTTGCAACCGCGCCGGATACGGTGCGCGCATGGAGAGCTACGGGCAGTTCTGCCCCGTCTCGCTGGCGGCGGAGATCTTCGCCCGCCGCTGGACGCCGCTGATCATCCGCGAGCTGCTGTCCGGCAGCACGCGCTTCAACGACCTGCGCCGCGGCATCCCCAGCATCTCCGCCAGCGTCCTGTCCCGCCGCCTGGATGAACTGGCGATCGCCGGGATCATCGAGCGGCGCGAGGACGAGGACGGCATGCGGTACGTCCTCACCGCGGCGGGCAACGAGCTGCGGCCGGTGGTGGAGCAGCTGGGGGTGTGGGGCCGCCGCTGGCTCCCCACCGACTATCGCGACGAGGATCTCGACCCGCGCCTGCTTGTGTGGGACATCCACCGCAATCTCCGCCTCGACGAGGTCCCCAGGCGCACCGTCATCGAGCTGCACTTTCCCGACGCGCCCAGCGAGTACCGCGCGTATTGGCTGATCGTCACTCCGGACGGCGCCGAGGTCTGCCTCACCCACCCCGGCGGCGACATCGACCTGCACCTCAGCAGCGACGTGCGCACGCTCACCAACATCTGGATGGGAAATGTCACCTGGGATGCCGCGCTGCGTACGGGCAGCCTGAGGCTTGTGGGGCACAGCGAGGTGCAGCGCGCGCTTCCCCGCTGGCTCAAGCTCAACCTGTTTGCCTCAATCAGACCCGCCGCTTAACTGAAAAGCGGCGCAGCGTTCCTCCGGCTGCGATACTGGCGGCGATGAGCGGTGGACGGGGCAGGGGGCGGAGGTCCGCGACGGTACTCGCGTCGCTTGCCGCGGGATGCCTGGCGCTGGGTTCAGGCGCGCTGGCCGCCCCGGCGGCGGCGCAGGCCGCCGCGCCCGGCGATCTGTGGACCTACGGGACCGCCGGCACCGGCGACACCGGGCAGCAGGTCATGCCCCAGACGAGCCCCAGCATCACCGGCCTGGCCTCCGGCGGGTTTGAGATCGCCACTCAGGAGCCCGGCACGTCGGTCTCGATCGCCGGCGACGACGGCAGCGGCCCGCTTCATCTGGGGATGGCGTCCGGCACCAGCCCGTCGATCGCCGGCTTGCCGGGCGGCGGCTGGGAGATCGCGTTTCAGGCCAACACCACCGACCTGTGGGTGACCGGCAGCGACGGCACCAAGGACTGGCGCCTGGGCATGATGCCGGGCAGCAGCCCGGCCATCGCCGGGCTCGCCAACGGCGGTTACGAGGCGGCCTTCGAAGCGAACACCACCTCGCTGTGGACCGCCGGGACCGCGGATGAGACCAATCACTCCCTCGGCATGGCCCGCGGTACCAGCCCGGCGATCACCCGGCTGGGCTCCGGCTATGAGACGACGTTTCAGGCCAACACCACCGACCTGTGGACCGATGGTTCAGGAGGGGGAAGCGATCTGAAGCTGGGGATGGACTCCGGGACCTCTCCGTCGGTGGCCGACCTGGCCACCGGCGGCTTCCAGTCGGCGTTTGAGGCGAACACCACCGATCTGTGGACGACCGGCTCGGCGGGGACCACCGACACCCACCTGGGGATGGCGCCGGGCACCAGTCCCAGCATCACCGGCCTCGCCCACGGCGGCTTTGAGGCCGCCTTCCAGGCCAATACGGGCGTGCTGTGGCTGTACGGCTCGGCGGGCACCATCAACACCGGAATGGCCATGGCGCCGGGCACCAGCCCCAGCATCGCCGGCCTGAGCGGAGGCGGCTACGAGGTCGCCTTCCAGGCCAAGCCGCCGCCGCCGGCACCGGTGGTCGCGGCTCCGGTGGCCTCCCCCGTGCCGCTTCCGCCGGCCCCGGTGGGAGCGAGGCGGCCGCTGCGGGTCAAGGTGACGCTGAAATGGACCTGGAATCACGCGCACACGCGCCTGATGGGTCTGCGGCTCGGACGCCGCCCCCATGACACCACGGTCCGACTCACCTGCCGCGGCCGCGGGTGCCCCCGCGTCAGCGCCCGGGCCGCCGGCCGGCGGGGGATGGCGCGGCTTGAGCGCTCGGTGCGCCGAGCGCGCTATCGCGCCGGCGACCACATCTTCCTGACGCTCCGGGCCGCCCGGTACACGCCGGAGCGGATTGAGATCGCCATCCGCAACGGCCGGCTTCCCGCGGTGCGCCTGCTGAGATGACCGCCCAGACCCGCGCCGGTGCGCGCGGGGCGGTATTGATCTCCGGAGCGGTCGCCCCGTCGAAGTTCGGCGGGGCGTGGCCCCGCGAGGTTCCGGTGCAGATCCACATGATGGAGACCGACCCGGTTGTGGTGGAGGAGGCGATCTCGATGTCGCGCTCACCCGCGGCACGCTGAGGCCTGGGACCGGCGCACACCGGGATTGCCCCGTGCGCCGGCGCCTACCGGGTCGCCGACCCGGACCCGCCGCTCGCCGGGTGTGCTCACCCGGGCGCTCGTGGCCTAACCGGTCCAGAGAATGCGTCGAGATGGCAGCCGGCTTGTGCGAAATTCACCCGCACGCGGCCGGATCTCGAACGAAGTGGCTGCTATGCGGAACTTTCCGCCGAGATCCGGGGACCGCCTGACGATTTCGAACACAGTGGCTGCTCCGGATGCGGCGGCGAGAGGACGACACGCGCTTCGATGGACGGAAGCCCACCAGATTGGGGGGGCGGGCGGCATCCGGTGGCCGCCGCTCAACGGACGCGCACCCGCCGGGCGTGCAGCGCGGCGTAGATCGGACGGCAGGCCTCGGCGACGGCCTGGTCGTGCTCGGAGAGAGTGGTGTCGCGGGAGAGCACGGGTTGGAATCCCGTGGAGGCCCAGACGGCGGCGTACCAGTGCGGCGCCCACACCCCATCGGAGGGCCGCGGGCCCGGCGGCCAGGAGAGCATGCGGGTGGTGAACGGGATCCCCAGCCACTCACACAGCCAGCGCAGATGCGCCTCCGGAGCGCGCAGGAAATCGGCCGCGTCGAGGATCGGCACCTCGGTGCCGCGGTCGTCCCACAGGGCCATGAGCCACTCCTGCTGGGGCAGCCCAATGTCCTCCGGCTCGCAGGTGGCTCGCGAGCGCACGTAGGAGGCCACCACCTCGCCGGGGTCGCGAATGAGCAGCACGTTGCGGAAGCGCAGCGTCCACTCCAGGTCCATGTCGCGGGAGACGTGGTGGGCCATGTGCTTGGCGTAGTGGACCCGGCGGCCGGGCGGCAGCGGCGCCGACAGCTGAGCGATGGCGGTGGCGAGGTCGGTCGGCTGGGAGGCGATGACCGCCTCGCGCGCGGGATGGTCGATGCCGGTGCGCTCAAGGTAGGCCGCGTACAGCGGCTCGTCGACGACGACGGTGTCCGGGCGGTTCTCAAACGCGCGCATCATCGCCGTGGAGATGTTGCGCGGGCCGGACCACATCGCCACCCGCACGGGGTCGCTCATGGCGCGACGCGGACCGCGACGTCGCTGTCGACGAACTCGCGGTACAGGGCCTGCAGACGCTCCACCAGCGGGCCGCGGCGACCGTCGCCGATCGTGCGGCCGTCGACGGTGCGGACCGGCACCACGCCGGCGAACGTGCCGGTGACGAACGCCTCCCGCGCCGCATAGACGTCGGTGAGGCTGAACGTCGTCTCGCGCGCCGGGATGCCGTTGGCCCGGCAGATCTCCAGCACGTTGGCGCGGGTGATCCCACCGAGGCAGTAGCGGCCATCGGAGGTCAGGACCTCCGGTGCCTCCTCCGGCCCGGCGACGATGAAGAAGTGCGTGGAATTGCACGTGGCCACAAAGCCGTGCGGGTCGAGCATCAGTGCCTCGTCGGCCCCGGCGGTATACGCCTGGATGCAGGCGGTGATGTCGTTGAGCTTGGAGTGCGCGTTGAGCTTGGGGTCAAGCGTGTCCGGAGCGGCGCGCCGGACATGGGTGGTGAACAGCATGATGCCGTCCCGCACCGTCGCCGGGAGCGGCTCCTTGTGCTCGGCGATGATCACAACCGTCGCCGGCCCAATCGTCACCCGCGGATCCTGGTAGGGCGTGCGCTTGATCCCCCGGGTGACCATCAGCCGCACGTGCACGCCATCGGTCATGTCGTTGGCGCGCAGCGTCGCGTAGATGGCCTCGGTGAGCTCGCGGCGGCTGCGTCCCACGTCGAGCATGATCGCCTTGGCCCCCTCAAACAGCCGGTCGAGATGCCGCTCAAGAAACGCGGGGTGACCGGCCCGCACCCGCAGCCCCTCCCACACGCCGTCGCCGAGCACGAACCCGGCGTCAAACACCGACACCACCGCCTCAGCGCGGGGCACGAGCTTCCCATTGACCCAGATCCGGATGTGGTCGTTGCGCGGATCCTCGTCGAAGTCGTGCGTGCCGTGAGCCATGGCGCGCAAGCTTACGGGCGGTCCGGCGGCGGAGGACGACGCCACGGCTATGAGGCAGTTTCCGGGTCCTTTGTGCGGCCCCCGGCGGGCGTTATCGTGGGTGCGTACATCAGAGAGAGGGGGCCTTGAGATGTCTGACGAGCATCTCCGCCGCGGGGATGAGCGCCTCGATCCTGGGGAGGTGGATCGGCGCCGGTTCATGAAGACGATGGGGGCCGCGGCGGCCGGCGGGATCCTGGCCGAGCTGGGTGTGTTTGAGCAGATGGCGGGCGGCGCGACCGGGCCGGCCGGCGGACGGTCCCGGCGCCCCAACATCATCTTCCTGATGGTCGACGAGATGCGGTTTCCCAGCGTGTTCCCGCACGGGGTGCGCACTCCGGAGCAGTTCCTTGAGCGATTCATGCCCAACCTCCACGTGCTGTGGCGCCACGGCGTGAAGTTCACCAACCACCACACGGCGGGGGTGGCGTGCAGTCCGGCTCGGGCGTCACTGGTCACCGGGCTATACCCTCATCAGCAGTGGCTGCTGCAGACCCGGGCCGGTCGGCTCGCTCCGTCACTGCAGACCGCGTTGCCCACCTACGGCAAGCTCCTGCGCAGCCTTGGCTACCGCACTCCGTACGTTGGCAAGTGGCATCTGTCCAACACCCCGTTGCGCGGCGCGAAGAGCAACCCGTGCGCCAGCGAGCACACGAGCGGATACCTTGAGGAGTACGGGTTCACCGGCATGACCAACCCGGACCCCTGGGGCCACAACGGGGAGGGCGCGCAGAAGGATGGTGATCCGATCGCCAACCAGGCGATCTGCTGGCTGGCGCATCACAGCTCCGCGCGCCAGCCGTACTGCCTGACGGTGAGTTTCGTCAACCCGCATGACCGTCAGTACTTCTGGGCCGGCACCGAGGGCACCGCGTATGAAGCGCTGTTCGCCGGCCAGTCGCTCAAGCCGTTCATCGATGACTACACATCGATCCCCGGTGAGGACGATCCGCCCAGTTACGGATATGCCGCGTTGCCGCCCAACTGGGAGTCAGCCGCGCGCCTGCGCCAGCACAAGCCGTCGACCCAGACACTGTTTCGGCAATCTCAGGCGGCCGTGTGGGGAGGAGCCAGCGATTCTCCGGCGGCCACCGGCTTTGCGATCGAGCCGTTCCCGGGCGCCCCGGATACGTATGGCCTCGGCATCGCGCCGTTCAGCTACTGGCGCCGGGGAATGGATGCCTACACGTACGCGATGACGCTGATCGACCAGCAGATCGGCAGGGTGGTGGCCAGCGTGCCCCGCAGCCAGCTTCGCAACACCGTGTTTGTGTTCGCCTCCGATCATGGCGATTTCAGCGGAGCCCATGGATTCCTGAATGGAAAGATGGGCACCGGTTACCGGGAGGCCTACCACGTCCCGTTGATCGTGGCTGATCCCAGCGGCCGGCTCACCGCTCACCAGGAACTGCCGCGCCACCAGCTGACCTCAAGCGTGGACGTGACACCGTTTCTGGCCAGCCTGGGAAACGGCGGCAGCCGTTCGTGGATGCGGGGCGATCTTCGTCGCATGTACGGTCACCGCCTGGACCTGGTCCCCCTGCTGCGCAATCCGCGTGCGACCGGCCGTGATCACCTGCTCTTCGCCACCGACGAGATCCCGCCCACGGGGATCAATTACCTGCGGGCGCCGTATCACATCCTCGGCGTGCAGACCGACACCGCCAAGCTCGTCACCTACAGCCACTGGGCGCCGCGAACCGCAACGCTCATCGCGCGGGGCATGGAGATCGAGTTCTACGACTACGCCACGGCGGCCGGCCGGGCCGAGCTGGACAGCACCCCGGAGGATCCCCGCGCCCGGGCGCTGCTGCGAAAGCTGCTCGGCCAGTACCTGGCGCAGGAGATGCAGGCGCCGTTACCGACGCCGGCCCTGCGTGCCGCAGCGCGCCGCGCGCAGAAGGCCTATCTCAACTGGGTGACGGTGGTCAACGCCTACGGCCTCACCCAACTCATCCAGCAGCACAAGCTTCGCGACGTGCTTGGCTGGGGCCTGACGGTGTGAGCGCGGGGATGTCCCGGAACCGAACCGCGGGCCCGCTCACGACGCGCCGGGAAAGCGCGGTGCGCGCCGCTCGCTGATCGCCTCGGCCCCCTCGCGCACGTCGCCGCCGAGGAACGAGAGCATCTCGTAGGCGACGCTGGCGTCAAACGCCGGGATGGCGGCGCGCAGCCAGTGGTTGAGCGTCCGCTTCGTCCAGCGCGCGGCGTCCTGCGGCCCGGTGGCGATCCGCTCGGCGACCTCCAGCGCCGTCGTCAGCACCTCGTCTCCGGGAACGCACCGGCTGACGAGCCCAATCCGCTCGGCCTCGGCCCCGTCGATGAAGTCGGCGGTGAGCAGGTAGTACTTGGCCTTGGCCATCCCGCACAGCAGCGGCCACAGCAGCGCCGCATGGTCCCCGGCGACGACACCGAGGCGCAGGTGCCCGTCGGTGAGCCGCGCCTCGCGGGCGATGATGCTGATATCGGCCATCAACGCCACGGCCAGGCCGGCCCCCACCGCGGTTCCGTTGATCGCCGAGACGATCGGCTTGTCGCAGTCGATCATCCCCAGCACCAGCTCGGCGGCCTCGCTCGCCATCGCCGCCACGCGCCGGTAGTCCCCGCTCATGCGCCGGATCATCTCGAGGTCTCCCCCGGCCGAGAACGCGCTGCCCGCGCCGGTGATGACCGCCACCCGGGTGGCCGGATCGCCGGCGATGCCTCGCCACAGGGTGGCCAGCTCCCGGTGCAGCACCTCGTCGGTGGCGTTCAGGCGCTCCGGGCGGTCGATCGTGACCAGCAGGACTCCGTGATCGCGCTGCTCGAGACGGAGGTGGCGGTGCTGCCCTGCCATGTCCTCGTTGTACGGGGCCGGTCAGACGGAACGGTCGACCGCGGTCAGCTACCGTGCGCCCATGGACGAGGTCCTGACCGCAACACCGCCGCGTCTCAGCCTCGCCGATGCCGTGACGGTCGCCCACTCATGCTTCGGCGTGGCGGCCGCCGAGGCGCGCGACCTCGGCAGCGAGCGCGACCGGACCTTCGCCCTCAGCGACACCGCCGGCAGGCCGGTGGCGATCATGAAGATCTCCAACCCCTCAGAGGACGCGGACGTGCTCGACATGGAGGCCGAGGCCGCCCAGCACGTGGCGGCCGTCGACCCCGGGCTGCGCGTGGCGTTGCCGTGGCGGTCACTGGCCGCCGGCGACCCGGGGACGGCCCGCCCCGGCGATGCCCTCGCCGACCTGCGGACACGCTGGGAGGACCGCGACCACGTCGGCCACTGGGTGCGGCTCTATGACGTCCTGCCCGGTCACAGCCGCATCGCCGCCAACCGCCTGGCCGACGAGGCGCTCATCGCCTGGGGCGAGACGACGGCGCGGCTGGCCCGGGCGCTGCGCGGCTTCACCCACGCCCGGGCGCGACGCACGATGCTGTGGGACGTCCAGCACGCGCTCGCCGCCCGCGGGATGCTTGACGACATCCGCAATCCGCGGGAGCGCGAGCTCGTCGTCCGCGTGCTCGACCGCTTTGAGCAGACGGTGGCGCCGGTGTGGCCGCGGCTGCGCGCCCAGGTCGTCCACACCGACCTGACCGTCGACAACACGCTCACCGACGACGCGGGCTTCATCACCGGCGTCATCGACTTTGGCGACATGAGCTTCACCGCGCTCATCACCGACCTGGCGTCGGTGCTCGACTCGCTGGGCGAGGGCCGCGAGGGCGCCGAGCTCTTTCGCATGGCCCGCCTCGTGCTCGACGGCTACCAGCGCCGCATCGAGCTGGAGGCGCTGGAGCTCTCGGTGCTCGGCGTCATGTGGGCGGCACGCAGCGCACTGACGATCGCGATCAGTTCCTGGCGGGTGGCCCAGGGCCTGGAGGAGCAGGCGTTCGCCGAGCGCTACAACGCCGAGTGCACCCGGATGCTCGCCACCATGGAGGCCGCGGGGTGGGACGAGGTCGCCCGGCAGCTGGGTGCACCCGCGCGCCGCCCGCCGGCGGACGCCGCCCTCGCCGAGCGCCGCGCCGCGGTGTTCGGCCCCACGATGGAGCCCCTCTTCTACGACGTCCCCGTGCAGGTCGCCTCCGCCGCCGGCGTGTGGATCACCGACACGGCGGGGCGCCGCCACCTCGACGCCTACAACAACGTGCCGTGCGTCGGTCACGGCCATCCCCGGGTCACCGCCGCCATCGCCCGTCAGAGCCGGCAGATCAACACCCACATGCGCTACCTGCACCCGGCGGCGATCGACCTGGCCGAGCGGCTCGTCGCCCTCTGCCCGCCGCAGCTCGACACCGTCCTGTTCGTCAACTCCGGCTCGGAGGCCAACGATCTGGCGTGGCGAATGGCCACGGCGGTCACCGGCCGCACCGGCGCCCTGTGCACGGCGTTCGCGTACCACGGGATCACCGAGGCGACGGCCGCGCTCTCGCCGGAGGGCTGGTTTGACGCCACGCCGCCGGCGCACGTCGAGACGTGGGAGCCGCCGGACACCTACCGCGGGACGCACCTGACCGCCGACGGCTTTGCCGCCGCGCTCGCGCGCCTCGGAGCCCGGCAGATGGCGCCGGCGGCGGCCATCCTCGACGGGCTGATCACCAGCGACCGCATCGCCGACCTCGACGCGGCGTACGTCCAGGACCTCGTGCGCCTCACCCATGAGGCGGGCGGGCTGTGGATCGCCGACGAGGTCCAGGCCGGCCACGGCCGCACCGGCGATGCCATGTGGGCGTTTGCGCGCTTTGGCGTCGTCCCGGACTTCGTCACCCTCGGCAAGCCGATGGGCAACGGCCATCCCGTGGCCGCCGTCGTCACCCGCCGCGAGATCGTGTCGGCGCTCGCCGGCCACACGACCCTGTTCAGCACGTTCGGCGGCAACCCCGTCTCCGCCGCCGCTGCCCTCGCCGTGCTTGACGTCATCGAGGACGAGCGGGTGCTTGACCGCGTGCGGCAGACCGGGGCGGTCCTGCGCGAGGCGCTGGCCGAGGTGGCGGCGCGGCACCCCGGCGTCGGCGAGGTCCGCGGCACCGGGCTCGCCTGGGGAATCGAGCTTGTCAGCGACCCCGCCACGCGCGAACCGGACAGGGCCCGCGCCCGGGCCGTGCGCGATCGCCTGCGCCACCGCGGCGTCCTCGTCGGCACCACCGGCCGGGACGTCAACACGCTGAAGATCCGCCCGCCGCTGGCATTCACCGCCGAGCACGTGCCCGTCCTCACCGCCGCCCTGGACGCGGCACTGGCCGAGACCGCCCCGGCCTGAGCCGGTCCCAGCGCCGCCGGGCTTGGCACGTTCCTGACGCGGGTCATGAGCACGGGCGCGCCGCCGTGCACGGGTTCCGAAGCACGACGACGCTGCCGGACCGAACCCGCGTGCCCGGCGCCGGCACCTGGCCGGTGACCCGGAACTCGTCCATGCTGCTGTGCACCCCGCCTGAGCCGCACCCGGAGATCGGCCCGGCCGTCCCCTGCCGCTGTCCCGGGAAGCGCCACCGCAGGCGCACCTGAGTCAGCCCGCAGGTCGCGTCCCGCAGCGTCAGGCCAACCACGTCCGGCACCGTGACCGTGTCCGTCACCGGACGTGGAGCGGGCGTGCCCGTGGCGCCGCACCCCGCGCCGATCAGCGCGATCCCAGCCAGGACAAGCGCACCGAACCGCCGCATCACCTGCCGAGACTACGGTGATCCCACGGTCCCGTCACACACGTGGGATCTGAGTGCGACCCGGAGAAACCCCCAGGACAGGCCGCGCCGCCGGGCGGATGTGAGGGTGCTCGCGCATGTCTAGCGTCGGTGTCACCCGGTGCGATGACCAACACCGGGGCTGACAGGAGGATCCGGGATGCACGGCGATCCGACAGACGTTCACGCCAGCACGCCACACCTGGCCGAGACCGAGCAGGAGAAGACGGTGGCGGTCGTCGTGGCCGGCGCGGGCGCGCGCGGCGCCTACGAGGCCGGCGCGCTGTCGGTCCTCATTCCCTGGCTGACCAAGCACGGACGCAAGCCCTCGGTCTTCGTCGGCACCAGCGCCGGAGCCATCAACGCGGTTCTGTTCGCGGCCGTCGCCCACCGCAAAAACCAGGCCGACGCCGCCCAGGAGGTGCTCGATGCCTGGCGGTCGCTGACGCCGCATACCAAGGTGTTTCGCTCGCCCTGCAGGAGCGCCCTGGTCAAGACGCTGCCGGCCTATCTCAAGCAGGTCGCCGACAACGGCCACGTTGTCAGCCTGCTGGACACGACACCGATGCTGAAGACGGCCCAGACGATCTTCACCCCGGAGCGAGCACGGCAACTGCGGCACAACATCCACGGCAAGGACGGGGCCGTCAAGGCGGTCGCCGTGACCGCGACCAGCGACACCGAGCGCACGACGGTGTTCATCGACAAGCGCGAGGGCTGGCCCGTCGCTGCTCCGGACCCCGGTCGCGCCATCGACTACGAGTTCACCGCGCTGACGACCGACCACGTGCTGGCGTCATGCGCCATCCCGGTGTTCTTTCCCCCGGTCACCGTCAACGGACGCGCCTACATCGACGGCGGCGTTCGCCTGAACACCCCGCTGGAGCCGGCGATCAACCTGCACGCCGACGAGGTGGTGGTGGTCGCCACCCATCCCGCAACCTATCCCCCACCGGACGGCGTCGCGCGAACCCGGGATGCCGTCGACGGCGTCGTCACGCTGCTTGACACCGTCCTCGCCGATCGGATGGTCGAGGACCTCCATACGCTGGAGCGCATCAACCAGGCGGTCCGTGCGGTGGGGCAGAGCATTCGCCTGCCGAGCACCGAGCTGCGCTACGTGGAGCCGACGTTTGTGGGGCCGACCAGCCGCCATGAGCTGGGCCAGCTGGCCGAGGATGTCTTTGACAGCAGCTACGGCACGCGCCACCCCCTGCACAGCATCGACCTGGGGCTGCTGCACCTGTTCATCGGCGCGCGCGAGCAGGGCGCCGGTGACCTGCTCAGCTACCTGTTCTTTGAGCGCGACTTCGTCAACGCGGCGATCGCCCTCGGCATCTGCCATGCGCAGGAGTTCATCCGCCACGCTCCCGCGGCCGGCCGCCCGTCGCCACCGCCCCCGGCGGCGAACCGGACGACGGGACGAGCGGCGCCGCCGGTGAGCCTGGTGACGCGCCGTCGCCCCACCATCGTCAGACCTGCTCGGCCGTCGCCCAGAACGCGTCCATGACCACGGCGCGGCGCTCGTCGTCAAGCGACGTCGGCCAGGTCGACAGCACCGCGATCACCGTCCGCGTCGCCCGGTCGACGAACAAAAACTGCCCGTGGATGCCGATGCCGAGCAGCACCCGCCCCGGCACTGGGACCCACCACTTGTTGCGGTAATGGCCGCCGGGCCACTCGGCGCTGTGCTCGTCCTGGGCAAACGCCTGCGCCGAGTCCTCGCCCCCGGCGAGCGTGTCGGCCAGCCACTGCGCCGGGACAACCTGCCGACCCTCGACGGCGCCGTCGTCCAGCACCATCTGTCCGAACCGCGCCAGGTCGCGCAGCGTCACGCAGATGCCGCCGTCGGCGACCGGGAACCCGTCGGCGTCGACGGTGACGTAGGCATCGGTCTCGGCACCCATAAGGCTCCACAGCTCGCGGCCCAGCGTCTCGCCGAACGACGCGCCCGCGGCCCGTTCGATCACCAGCCCCAGCACATCGGTGAGGATCGACCGGTACTCAAAGCGCCCGCCGTGCTCACGGTGATTGCCCAGCCCCGCCAGATAGGCCAGCGAGCTGACCGCCGGGCGCGGCCCCGGCGCCCAGCCGAACTGCGCCTCGCTGGCGCGGATGTCGCTGTCCGGGTCGGCGTAGGTCTCGTCAAACCGGGTGCCCGCGCGCATGTCCAGCAGATGGCGCACGGTCGCGCCGGCAAAGCTGGAGCCGGCCAGTTCCGGGACGTGCGCGGTCACCAGGTCATCCACGGTCAGCGCCCCGCGCGCCACCAGCACGCCGGTCAGCATCCCGGTGATCGACTTGGAGATCGACTGCAGCAGGTGGACGTCGTCAGGTTGCATGCCGCGCCGGTACTCCTCCACCAGCACCGCCCCGTCATGCAGGACCATCACCCCGTCGGTTCGATCGTCGTCGAGCAGGCGCTCCGCTGCCAGCCCGGTCCGCCCCGCCGCCGCCGCGGGCAGCGCGGACGGCCGGTCGGCGCGGCGTACGCGGGCGGTGGGGATGAGCTCGCGGATGTGGCGGTAGCTCCACGCGGTGTGCTCCGGCCGCTGCCAGTTGGCCAGCGTGATCCCATTGCGCGGCACGTCGTTCCTCCTCAGTCGGCGGGCGCTGACCGTACGCGCTCACCAGCGCGCCTGTCAACGCGGGTGACATCACCGGCCGCGGGGCCCGGCGGTCGCGCGCGCGGTGAGGGTTGAGCTATGCCGGATGGAGGGGAGGCCGAACGTCTGCGGAGGACCCGGTTTGTTCGAGACTCGGACCGGCCGATCTGATCTCGCCGGTATGTGCCCTCTGGGGGCAGTTATGTTCGAGATCGTCGGCGCCGATCGGGATTTCGAACGGATCGGAGGCGTCCGCGGCCCGCCGCCGGCGCTCCGACCCCCCGTTCGCCCAAGGACCGCCGCCGGGGCCCGGCCCCTACGACGATCAGGCGATCGACGGCCTGGCGGCGCTTGAGGGCTACACCACCCACGCGGCTCGGCGGAGACGTCCGGGCCGTCAGCCGGCCACCGAGGCCGAGCTGGCGAACAGCAGGATGATCCGCGCCGAGCGCGGGTTGCCCCGCACGGCGCTGAGCGTGAAGCGATACTCGGATCCGCCGAGCAAGAAGCGCGCCCGGCTGATGCTGAACGATCCGCGGGAGGCCCGTGGGATGACCCGGATGCCGACCCGGGTGAAGTCGGTGTCGGTCAGCGCGATCGTGACCACGCGGTTGCTGGCGCCGCCGGCGATGCTGACCGTCGCCCCGCAGAAGTCGCCGTTGCCGATGCAGCGCACCGTCCGCGACCGGGCCGCTCCCGCCGCCAAGGCCGTGGCGGCCGCCGAGACCGTCAGCACCGAGCCGACCAGCACGGCGATGGCGATCACGGGCAGGTGCAGGCGACGGGCGGTGCAGGGCATGGCCAGGACCTCAGCGGTTAATTGCACGCGGACGGCGGCTATCGTTGAACATCTGCCGGTCCCCGTCGTCATCCCAACCGGGTGACGCGCGGTTTTTCTCGCAACGTGCGGCCACTCCGCCGCGGGAGCGCGAGCACGGCCCCAGTTTGGCCCCGTGGACATGGTCCTCCCGCCGGAGCGCCGCGTACATTGACGGTGCCGCTGGGGACCGGATGACCACGATCCATATGGAGGAATGCGTTGAGCGCAACGTTGGCGCCTGAGCCCGTGCTGGTCCCTGAGGGACCGGTCTCCGATGAACCCGCGTTCGAGCAGCGGGGGATCGACTACATCCCGCTGGCCGAGCGCCGCGGACGCCCCAGCGATCTCGGCTGGATGTGGGCCGGCGCCCTGTTCAACGTCGAGTACGTCGTCTACGGCGCGCTGCTCATCGTCGCCTTCGGCCTGCGCTTCTGGCAGGCCGCGCTCATCATCGTCGTCGGCAACCTCTCGTATCTGATCAACGGCCTCGGCTCGTTGCAGGGCCCCCGGGCGGGGACGGCCGCGTTCACCATCAACCGCGCGCCGTTCGGCCCCAAGGGAGCCAAGCTCATCGCCGTGTTCAACTGGATGACCCAGGTCGGCTATGAGGTGGTCGGACTGGCGCTCGTCGTCGCCGCCGGGCTGGCCCTGCTCGGCAAGGCCGGGGTGGGCACCTCCACCGGGCTGAAGGTGGCCCTCATCGTCGCCGCCGCTGGGATTCAGATGATCCTGCCGCTGTTCGGCCACCGGGCGATGCTGCGCGTGCTGCGGATGATGGTGCCCCCGTTCATCGTTCTGTTCGTGGTGCTGGCGATCCTCGCCCTGCCCAAGGCCAACCTCGGCGCCGGCCATAACGCCAGCCTGGCCGAGGTGCTCGCCGGCCTGGCCCTCGTCCTCTCGGCCGGCGGCTACGGCTGGCCGATGAACGCCAACGACTTCTCGCGGTACCTGGCCCCGGACACGAGCCGCCGCAGGATCGTCTTCTCGGTCGCGCTCGGCGGCTTCATCCCCACCACGCTCCTGCTGCTGCTCGGCGCGGCGGTGGCCACCGCCATCCCGGCGGCGTCGGATGCCATCAGCGGCCTGCCCCACGCGTTCGCCGGCTGGTTCGTCGTGCCGTACCTCATCTTCGTGATCGCCCAGCTGTTTGCCATCAACTCGATCGACCTGTACTCCTCCGGGCTGACGCTGCAGGCGATCATCCCCAGCATCAAGCGCTGGCAGTGCGTGCTCCTGGACACGATCGTCGCCGGAGGGCTGACCGCGTTCACCGTCTTCTCCAGCGGCTTCAACACGTTCCTCACCGACTTCCTGCTGTTCATGCTGGTGTGGATCGCGCCGTGGGTGGCGATCTACATCACCGACTACTTCATGCGCCGCGGGCGCTATGACTCGCGCTCGCTGCTTGACACCGGCCCCGGGCTGTACTTCCGCAACGGCGGCGTGCACGTGGCCGGCATCGTCGCTCAGCTGGTGGGGATGGCCGCCGCCGCCTCATGGCTGGACGCCTACCCGGCCTGGACCTCGCCGCTGTCCAACGCCACCGGCGGCGCGGACCTCAGCGTGTTCATGGGGGCGCTGTTCGGCGCCGGCATCTACTGGCTCCTCGCCCGGCGCTCGGTTGCGCGGGAGGCCGAGGCGTCGCTGATGGAGCCGACGCTGGCGACGGCCCCGCCGGCGGGCTGAGCGTCAGCGGGAGGGCGACGCAGGTCAGAAGCGACTGGCCAGCGCCCGGCGGCCGAGCAGGACCGGCGTCGCCACCCCGCCGATCACACAGATGACGACCAGCGGAATCCCGAGCGCCGGGGGCAGCGCCGGACCGGTGCAGTGCCCAACGGTCCGCTGCCCGGGCGCTCCGCCCACCGTGCAGGAGCTGGAGTCCACGAGCACGAGCTGGATGAGCACCCCGCTCAGACCCCCGGGCACCACCAGCGTGCCGATCAGCTTCTCACCGATCGTCCACACCCGGGAGGACCACAGGAACGCGACGCCGACGAGCCAGCCGAACACCGGCAGCAACAGCCAGCCGAAGGGCAGCAGGAACAGCGCAGCCCATTCCCGCAGACCGGCGGCTCGGTGGGGGCTGGATGCGCTCACGTTGATCCCGGGCGTCGTCCGCTCGGCTCACGGCCCCGGCGGGCGGTGCTCCGCCGGCGCCGCGGTCACCGGGAGCGCTCGGCGCTGAGGGGGGACATGACGGCGCTGTCGGCCAGCTCCCGCGCTCGTTGGGGATCAAAGCGGGCGGCGCCGGGGGTCTCGGCGTTGGCCGCCGCCGCCCCCAGGCCCAGGGCCGCGGCCGCCGGCCACGGCTCGCCGGCGGTCAGCGCCGTGAGCAGCCCGCCCAGGAACGCGTCGCCGCTGCCGACCGGGTAGCTGCCGCGGGCCTCGGAGGCGCCGTGCCACGCCTCCCCGCCCGGGTCGACAAGCACCATGCCCTCCTCCCCCAGGGTCACGACCGCGGCATGGCCGTCGCCGCCGGCCCGGCCCCGGATCTCGGCCGCCGCGTCACACGCCTCACCGACGCCCGCGATCTCGCGGCCGAGGAGCTCACACGCCTCGTGGATGTTGATCTTGACCAGCTCTGGCCCGGCCGCGAGAGCGCGGGCCAGCGCCTCCCCGCGCGAGTCGACCGCCGCCGGCACCCCCGCCTTGCGGGCGGCGGCCATCAGCCGTGGGTAGCCCTCGGTGTCGGCCTCCGCCGGCAGCGATCCGGCCAGCGCCAGCCAGGTCGCGTCCCCCACCAGCCCCTCCACAACCTCCACCAGCGTCGACCAGTCCTCGCTGCGCAGCGGGACCCCGTCCTCGTAGAACTCGGTGAGGCGGCCGGTGGCACGGTCGGCCACCGACAGGCTGGAGCGCGTCTCCCCCGGCCCCCAGGCAAAGGCGGTGGTCACGCCCTCGGCGGCGAGCGTCTCGGCCACCCACTGGCCGGTGTGGCCGGCGAGGATCCCGGTGACGACCGCCCGGCCGCCGAGCGCCGTCGCCACCTGGGCGACGTGGATGCCCTTGCCGCCGGGCAGCGCCATGAACGAGCACGGACGATGGATCTCGCCCAAAAGCAGCTGTTCGACCTCAAACAGCTTGTCGACGGAGGGATTGCCGGAGACGCAGACGATCATGGCGGTGGTGGTGGGCTGCATGATCGCCCACGCCCGTGTCAGAGCGGGGTTTGAGGGTAGAACACGAGCGCTCGTTTCACTTCCGGGGCGGGCGCTACCGCGGCCGGCCGGTGCAAATCGAGGTGCCAAAGGACGACCACTGGTTCGCCGTGCTGGAGCTCGGCACCTACAACGGCCGGGCCCGGGCCACCGTGGAGGTGATCGCCGCCAGCGGGGACGCTGAGCGGGAGCTCGTCGGAACCGTCGGCTAGGCGCCGACGACCGGCCCCAGAGACTGCGCGCCGGCGACGCGCTCCAGCTCGGCGCGCAGCTCTGTGGCGCGCTCGGCCGCCAGGGGGCGCAGCGGCGCGCGGACATCGCCGCGCACGGGGAGGCCGCGGGCACCGAGCGCCGCCTTCACCGACGCCTGGAAGCGGTCGGCCGACAGGATCCGGCGCAGCGCCTCGACGACCGCGGCACCGGCGTCGGTCGGCTCGCGCACCAGCGCCGCCACCGCCTCGGGAAAGGCGGCCGCGACACCGGATACGGCGCCGACGGCGCCGTGCTCCATCCCGCGCGGGATGAGCGGCTCCATGCCGATGAACACGTCGAGGCCGAGCTTCAGGTACGGGGCCACGCGCTCAAACGGGGCGTCGGAGACCTTCATCCCGGCGAGGTTGCCGGCCCGCTCGCGCAGCCGCTCGATGACAGCGATGGGAATGGCATAGCCGCTGCGGTCGGCGTACTCGTAGACGTAGAAGGGCAGCGGGGCACACGCCGCGGCCGCCCCCGCCAGATGCTCCAGCAGCTCCTCAGCGTCAAAGCCAAAGTACGGCGGGGCGATGACGGCCACGCCGTCGGCTCCCGCCTCCGCGGCATGGGCCGACAGCGCGGTGGTCTGCGCCGTGGTCTGCGCGCCACAGTGCACGACGATGCGCAGCCCGCCGGCGCCGGCCACCGCCAGCTCGGCCACCCGCCGCCGCTCGTCGTCGCGCAGCAGGACACCCTCGCCGGTCGTCCCCAGCACGAGCGCCCCGTTCAGGCCGGCGGCGCCGTAGAAGTCCAGCAGCGGGTGCAGCGCGTCCTCGTCCAGGCGCGTGCCGTCGTCGCGCAGCGGCGTCACCGCCGCCGCCAGGGTCCCGGTGATGCGTTCGCTCGTCATCTGTCTGATGATCGCATCCCCACCGCTGGGGATGGAAACGGCGCACGGCAGCGGGCGGACGCCGGAGCGGTTGTGCGCGGTCTTACGGATGGCCGCGCTGTCGCGCCGGCCGGATGATGGCTGCGAGGGCGCCGCCGGTGCGGACGACCCGCGACTGCAGACCACCATGAGCTCTGGCTTGGAATCGAACCCCCGCCGGGATGCGCCCACGGTGCAGCGGGCGTCAACGCTCGACCCGGTGGCGGCGGAGCCCGGCGCCACCGTTGAGGTGACCGGCGTGGTCAGATCGTTTGGCCCGGTCCGGGCCCTGCGCGGCGTGTCCCTGACGGTCGCCGCCTCGGAGTTCGTCACGATCACCGGCCCGTCCGGATCGGGCAAGAGCACGCTGCTCAACCTCATCGGCACCCTTGATCGCCCGGATGCCGGGAGGATCCTCGTCGACGGGAGAGCCGTGCCTGATCCCCGCCATGCCGAGGTCTTCCGCCGCCGCATGGTCGGATTCGTCTTCCAGGACAACCTGCTGCTCCCGTACCTGTCGGCGCGGGGCAACATCGAGGCGGCATTGCTCGGCGCGGGCGTCGGCCGGCGCGAGCGGCGGAGTCGTGGCCTTCAGCTGCTCGGCGAGGTGGGACTCGCTCAGCGCGCCCACCACCTCCCCTCCGAGCTGTCCGGCGGCCAGCGCCAGGCCGTGGCGCTGGCGCGCGCCCTGGCCAACGACCCCCGCCTCCTCCTGGCTGACGAGCCGACGGGTGCGCTCGATTCGGAGAGCGCTGCGCACGCGCTTGACCTGCTCGCCTCACTGCGCGAGCGCCGCGGCATGACCGTGCTGATCGTCAGCCATGACCCCGCGGTCGCCGCCCGCGCCGACCGGGTCGTGCACCTCGTTGATGGACGTGTCATCTGAACGTCGCGGAGGAGGCCGCCAATGTCCATCGCCACACGCATGATCACGATGTCAGTCGCCGGGGCGATCGCCCTGGCGCCGGCCGGGTGCGGGGCCGCCGCCAATCCCGGGCCCACCCGGGCGCAGTACGTCACGAAGGCCAACGCAATCTGCGCCGCGGCGGCGACGCAGATCGTCCCCCTCGTCAAGCGGATCAAGACTGAGGGGGCGACGCTCGTCGCCGGCGGCGCGGCCACCCCGCAGCGCCTGGCCGGTGACCTCAGGCAGCTGCACACCGCGGCCGCGGGCGACCTCGCCCAATTGCGCGGGCTCAAGCAGCCGAAGGCGGACCACGCCGCGATCGGCCGATTCCTCACGCCGCTGTCGAGCTTCGTCGACGCGATTGACAAGGCCGCCGGACTTGTCGCCTCCGGAGACCTGCCGCAGGCGCTCGCGCTCCTGGGGCAGACCGCGACCGTCGAGCAGCAGGCGGCCCAGAATGCGCACGCCTACGGGCTGCTCCGGTGCGAGGCGCTCTTGCCGTCACTGACCTGACGGCGCGCCGCTCAGGCGCGGTTGATGGCGGCGAGCAGCGGGAGGCGCATCACCTGCCACACACAGAACAGCGTGCCGGCGACACCGAGGGCAAGGCCGACGAGCAGCCCTCGGCCGAGCACCCACGGGCTGACGACGGGTGAAACGAACGGCCCCGCCCCCAGCGCCCGCACCACGAGGTCGCTGGCGAGCGCGCCAAGGCCGAGTCCGGCCGCCGCACCGGCGAGGCTGATGGCCAGCATCTCGCCGAGGATGAGCCCGCCGATCCGCCGGCGACTCCAGCCGATCGCGGTCAGCACACCGAACTCCCGCCGGCGCTCGATGACCGCCATCGCCATCGTGTTGATGACGACGACGGCGCCGAGGAGCAGCGCGAGGATGGTGATGATGGTGCCCGCCTTGGTGATGATCCGGCTGTTGGTGTCCACCCGGGCCACCTCGCTGGGGTCGGACAGCGCCAGCGTCCCCGGGACCGCGTGCTCAATCTCGGCCTCGACCTGCCGGTTGCCGTAGCCGGGCGCGACCGACACAGCGACCATGCTCAGCTCGCCCGGCTTGCCGGAGAGCTGCTGGGTGATCGCCAGTGGCAGCACGACGCCCGCATCCTCCAGGGAGATGCCGGAGCGGTAGATACCCGCCACCTCCAGGGCGCGGCCGCTGACGACGAGCCGGTCGCCGGGGCGGAGATGCAGGCGCTGGGCGGCCCCCACGCCGGCGAACAGCTGCGCGCCGCGCGGGGCGGTGCCGGAGACGAGCACGAGGCGCCGCGTGAGAAAGCTCGGCGTCCCGGCGCCGAACAGGAGGACCGAGGGATCGGCCGGGATCGCCCGGGCCACGATCTGAATCGGCGCGACCGCCGCCACCCCGGGCTGGGACTCGATCCGCGACAGCGCCGACTCCGGGAGCGAGGAGGCGGTCAGATCGGCCAGCCCGGACTGAAAGACGCCGAAATCGGCCTGGCCCAGGCGGGCGAGATCGCCGGCGCTGCGCGCCAGCCCGGTTGTGACCGCCAGCAGTGCCACCACCGTGGTGACGCCGACCGCGACGCCGACCGCGGTGAGCCCGGTCCGGCCCGCGCGGCGCCGGAGGTTGGAGCGGATCATCTCCAGCATGGCCCGGCGCCACGAGAGCTCCGACAGCGGCTTGTCATGACGGGACACTACGGCGCCCGGCCCGGACCTCCCTCTGGGCATTGATGCCGACCCGCTGCGGATAAGTACCCCCGCCCGGGCACGACGTTCTTCATCCGACCGGCGCCGATTAGGCGACGTGACGCCGGGTACGCCGGTAGGGAACCCAACTGGAGGGAGAACTCCCATGCTCGCGCTCACCCCAGATGCAACGCAGATGATTGAGCAGATCCTTGAGCGGTCCGACATCCCCGATGGAGCCGGGATCCGGATCGCGACCACGGAAACGTCGAGCGACGGCAACTCCGCCGGCGCCGCCACGCATCTCGAGATGTTCATCGCGCCGGAGCCGGAGGTGGCCGACCAGGTCATCGAGAACGCGGGCGCCCGCGTGTTCGTCGACGATCGGCTCGCCGACCTCCTCGACGACAAGCAGCTCGATGCGGCGGTCGACGGCGAGCAGGTGCAGTTCCGCCTCGACGATCAGGCCTGAGCGCCCCCCGGCGCCGGCCCCGGCGCGCCGGTCGTGAGACGGCGCGCCGGTAGCGCCTGCCTACCCGCCGAGCGCCGTGCGGGAGGCACCGGTCCCGTCGACGCCGGTGCGCGCCCAGTGATCGAGCACCATCAGCGTCTTGGTGCCCACGACCAGTTCCGAGCGGCGCAGCGCGTTGACGACGTCCTTGAGGTGGGCGACGCTCTCCAGGCGGATGCGCACGAGCGCGTCCGGATCCCCGGCGATCGTGAACACCTCGCACACCTCAGGCACGCGGGCGACGGCCGAGGTGATCTGCTCCAGCCCGGCGTTGCCGGACATTCGGATCTCGACGAAGGCGTCAACTGACGGCCCCAGCTTGGCCTGGTTGAGCACCACTGTGTAGCCGGCGATGACGCCGAGCTGCTCCAGCCGGTCGATCCGCCGCTTGACCGGCGCCGGCGACAGGTTGACCAGGCCGGCGATGTCGGAGATCGTGCGGCGCGCGTCCTGGCGCAGCAGCTCGATGATCTGCAGGTCGGTGTCGTCAAGCGTCGGCGGGGCGGTCACGCGGTGCGACTGTACGAGCTCGTGCGGCATCGCGCAACAAAGGACATCCGTCACCGGGTACGAACAGACGAAATCAAGCGTCCGGGTCTCAAATCCTGCGCATTAGTTGCGCAATGGCTCCGGGACGGCTTTCCTTCACCGGGTCAGCGTCCGTTCACACGGGAGGAACGAGGCATGGAACAACCAGGAGACGTACCGGAGCTTTTCGGCTCAGAGCAGCTCGTGCTCTGCCGCGACGACGAGGTGGGCCTGCGGGCGGTCATCGCCATCGACGACACCACCCTCGGCCCCGGCCTGGGCGGCGTGCGCTACCGCGCGTACCCCAGTGAGGCCGCCGGTGTCCTGGAGTGCCAGCGGCTCGCCGCCGCCATGACGCTGAAGAACGCCGTCGCCGAGCTGCCCTTCGGCGGCGCCAAGTCGGTCATCCTCAAGGCCGGTCCGGTCGCCGACCGCGAGGCGCTCATGCGCCGCTTCGGCGAGTTCGTCGCTCGCACCGCCGGCGCCTACCTCCCGGGCGTCGACATGGGCACGACGACCGAGGACCTGGCCCACATCGGCGACGCGGGCGCAACCGTCTCCTGCTCGGAGAAGGACCCCTCCCCGTGGACGGCGCTCGGCGTCGCCGCCGCCATCCGCGCCGCCGTCGCCCACGTCGACAAGCGCAGCGGCATCGAGGGCGTGCGCGTCCTGATCCAGGGCGCCGGGCACGTCGGCGGCACGCTCGCCCGTGACCTCGCCGCCGACGGCGCGCAGATCGTGCTCGCCGACATCGACACCGAGCGCGCCGCCGCGCTCGCTGAGGAGGTGGGCGGCACGACGGTCGCCGCCACCGCCGTCCTTGACACCCCGTGCGATGTGTTCGCCCCGTGCGCGGTCGCCCGCGTGGCCGCCGAGGAGACCGTCGACCGCCTCGCCTGCCGGATCATCGCCGGCGCCGCCAACGACACACTGGCCCACCGTGCGGTCGCCGACGCCCTCCAGGCCCGGGGGATCGTCTACGTGCCGGACTTCGTCGCCAACGCCGGCGGCGTCATCGACATCCACGCGCTGCGCGCCGGCTGGGACGAGGCTCAGCTGGAATCCGCCGTCGCCGCCATCGGCGACCGGGTGCGCGAGCTGCTGGAGCGCGCCGACGCCACCGCCCAGACGCCGCTCACCGTCGCCGAGCAGCGGGCCGCCGAGATCCTCGCCCGCGCCCGGGCCGCAGGTCGCGCCGGCACCCGCGCCGGGGTGGCGGCATGAGCGTCTCCACCACCCGCCCCCTCGACGCCCAGGGCGCCCCCGGCGTTGACCTGCGCCCGGTCACCCTCGAGGACCGCTACGCCGCCGCCTCCGGGCCGATCCTGCTCTCCGGGATCCAGGCGCTGGTGCGCGTCATGCTTGACCAGCGCCGCCTGGACGAGCGCCGCGGCCATGACACCGGCGTGTTCGTCAGCGGCTATCAGGGCTCGCCGCTCGGCGGCCTTGACCAGGAGCTGCGCCGCTCCCAGCGCTGGCTTGACCCCGCCGGCATCGTCTTCACCCCCGGCCTCAACGAGGAACTGGCGGCGACCGCCGTCGGCGGCACCCAGCTGCTCGGCGAGCTGGCCGGCGCCCGCAAGGAGGGCGTGACCGGCTTCTGGTTTGGCAAGAACCCGGGTCTTGACCGCGCCACCGACGCCATCCGTCACGCCACGCTCACCGGCACCGCCCCGCTCGGCGGCGCCGTGGCCCTCATCGGCGATGACCCCTCCAGCAAATCCTCGACGGTGCCGAGCTCCTGCGAGGCGATCTGCCGCAGCCTGGTGATGCCGCTGCTCGCCCCCGGCAGCGTCGCCGAGATCATCGCCTTCGGCCTGCACGCGGTCGCGCTGTCTCGCCACGCCGGGCTGTGGACCGGGATGAAGATCGTCGCCGACATCGCCGACGCGTCGATGACGGTCACCGCCGGCGAGGCCCTGGAGCTGATCCCGGAGCTGGAGCCACGGCCCCCGCGCCCGGCCCCGGTGCTCCTGCCGCCGACCAACCTCGACGCCGAGCAGGACCTGATGACCGCCCGGCTGGACCGCGTCCATGAGTACGCGCGGCTGGTCTCGCTCAACCGCATCGTGTGTGAACCGGCGCGGCCGCGGATCGGCGTCGTCGCCGCCGGCATGGGCCATCAGGCGCTGCTGCGCGCCCTGGATGACCTCGCCATCGACGCCGACGCCCGCGAGGCGCTCGGCCTGCGCATCATCGCGCTGGGGATGCCGTGGCCGCTTGAGCCCAGCGTTGTGCGCGAGCTCACCGCCGATCTGGAAACGGTGCTCGTCATCGAGGACAAGCTCCCGTTCGTCGAGGCCCAGCTCAAGGAGGCGCTGTACCGCGCCCCGCACCAGCCGCTCGTCATCGGCAAGGCCGACGCCGAGGGCCGCCCGCTGCTGCCGGCGCGCAGCGCCGTCAGCGCCGACCACGTCGCCGGGGCGCTGCTCCGCGTGCTCGGCGACGCCCCGCTGCCTGAGCGCGTCCAGGCGCGGGCGGCGCGGTGGGCCGACCCGGCCGAGAGCGCGCCCGCGCCCCCAGTCGACGACGTCCGGCGCACCCCGTACTTCTGCTCCGGCTGCCCGCACAACACCTCGACGCGGGCGAGCGGCGATCAGCTCGTCGGTGTCGGCATCGGCTGTCACACGATGGTCGCGCTCGACGGCTCTGACCGCCGCGGCAAGCTGCTGGGGATGTCGCAGATGGGCGGCGAGGGCGCCCAATGGATCGGCCTGGCGCCGTTCTGCTCAGAGCCCCACTTCATCCAGAACATGGGCGACGGCACCTTCCACCACTCCGGCTCGCTCGCCATCCGGGCCGCGGTCGCCGCCGGCGCCAACATGACCTACCGCCTGCTCTACAACGACGCCGTGGCCATGACCGGCGGCCAGACGCCCGCCGGCAAGCTGCCGGTGCCGGCGCTGGTGGCCGAGCTGGCGCTTGAGGGGGTCAAGCGCGTCATCGTCACCACGCCGGAGCCGGAGCGCTACCGCGGGGTGGCGCTTGATCCGATCGCCACCGTCCGCCACCGGGACGACCTGGACGCCGCCCAGCGCGAGCTCGCCGCCATCCCCGGCGTCACCGTCCTGTTGCATGACGATCGCTGCGCCACCGAGAAGCGGCGGATGCGCAAGCGCGGCAAGCTGGACACCCCGCCGGAGCGCGTCTGGATCAACGAGCGCGTGTGCGAGGGGTGCGGCGACTGCGGCGATCAGTCCAGCTGCCTGTCGGTGATCCCGGTGGCGACCGAGTTCGGCCGCAAGACCCAGATCCACCAGAGCTCATGCAACCAGGACTTCTCCTGCATCAAGGGCGACTGCCCGTCGTTTGTCATGGTCACCCCGGGCGGGCCGCCGCCCAAGCCCCAGGCCCCGGCACCCCCGGAGCAGCTGCCGGCCCCCGTCCTGCGCTTCGCCGATGAGGTGCTCATCCGCATGCCCGGCGTCGGCGGCACCGGCGTCGTCACCGTCTCGGCCATCCTGCAGATGGCCGCCCACCTCCAGGGCCGGCACGCCGCCGGCCTGGAGCAGACCGGCCTGGCCCAGAAGGGCGGTCCGGTCATCTCTGACCTCCGCATCTCCACCGCGCCGATCGACGGCCAGCTGAAGGCCAGCCGCGGCGAGGTCGACGTGCTGCTCGGCTTTGACCTGCTCGGCGCCAGCACCCCGGACACGCTGGGCACCGTCGACCCGGAGCGCACGGTGGCCGTGCTCAATACCGACATCTCCCCCACCGCCGCCCAGGTGACCTCCCCGGACGCCCCGCGGGCCCGGGCCGAGCGGCTGGTGGCGCGCGTGCTCCGTGCCACCCGCGGCGATGACGCCTTCACCCTGGCCGCCGAGACCGTGTCCGAGCGCCTGTTCGGCGACCACATGCCGGTCAACATGATCCTCGTCGGTGCCGCGCTGCAGCATGGCTGCCTGCCGCTGGATCCGGCGGCCGTGGAGCGCGCGATCGAGCTCAACGGCGCCGCCGTCGAGGTCAACCGGGCCGCCTTCCGCTGGGGCCGCGCCGCGGTCGCCGCTCCGGAGGCGCTCCAGGCGGCGATGGCCGCCGCCACCCCGGAGCCGGCTGCCCATCGGCCGAGCCCGGCCGCCGGCGCGCTGCTCGTCTCCCTGGGCGCGCCCGCCGAGCTGCGCGGCCTGCTTGAGCGCCGCGTCGATGAGCTCATCGCCTACCAGGACGAGCGCTACGCCCGCGAGTACGCCGCCGAGGTGGTGCGGGTGGCCGCGCTGGAGCGCGAGCGCGCCGGCGACGACAGCCTGCGCGTCGCCGAGGCCTACGCCCGCGGCCTGTACAAGCTGATGGCCTACAAGGACGAGTACGAGGTCGCCCGCCTGCACCTCGACGCGGTGGAGCAGGCCCGGCTGACCGCCGAGTTCGGCCCGGACGCCAAGATCGAGACGCTGCTGCATCCGCCGCTGCTGCGGGCGATGGGCCTGAAGCGAAAGCTCCGCCTCGGCCGCTCGGCGGCGCCGCTGTTCACCGGCCTGCGCGCCGCCCGCCGCCTGCGCGGCACGCCGCTTGATCCCTTCGGCTACGCCGCCGTGCGCCGCGCCGAGCGTGAGCTCATCGGCGAGTACCGCGCCCTGGTCACCCGCGCGCTGGAGCGCCTGGACGCCGGCACCGTCGAGCTCGTCGCCGAGGTCGCCGGGCTGCCGGACATGGTGCGCGGCTATGAGCAGATCAAGCTGGACAACATCGAGCGCATGCGCCGCCGGGCCGCCGAGCTGACCGCCCGCCTGGCGGAGTCGGCCGAGCCGGCGCCGCGGGGCGAGGCCGCCGCCGCGCTGCGCTGAGAACCGCGGTCACCCCAGCGGGCACACGCCGAGGTCGCGCTGCACCGCACCGGGCAGATGCGTCACCGGGCAGCGGTAGGCGCTGCCGGCGAACACCATCTTCCAGCGGTTGGCGCGCACGCGGTGAAACACGGTCACGCCGTTGGCCAGCCACCGCTGGCAGCGCGAGGCGGCGCTGAAGCGGATCGTGCCGTAGTTGGCGTTGGCGGCGGCGATGAGCACCGCCACGCACGGCTGCTCGGCCTTGGGCGCGCCGAACGCCATGAGGATCCCCGCCCGCTGGGCGCGGGTGGCCGCCACCGTGTCTGAGGACAGCCGCGCGCGCCAGTGCAGCAGCCCGCTGTCGCAGTCGCCGGTCAGGTCGCGCTCGGTCCCGGTCGCCCGCCCGCCGGAGAGAAAGCGCCCGGTGATCGTGAACTGCTGGGTGTGGTAGGCGAAGCGGCCGTGGCGGATGGCCATCGTGGCCGGGACCGGCGTGCCGGTGGCCAGGCCCGGGCAGCGGTTGACGAACACAAACTGGCTGACCTTGCCGCCGGAGACCGCAAACGCCATCTCGGCGTTCCCGGCCAGCCCGGTGTAGGTCTGCGTCGTCGTCCGCCCCCAGCCGACGGCGCTCAGGGCGGCCAGGGCGGCGACCAGCCCACCGATCAGCACGACGATGCGCTGCCGCATGCTCTCTCCTTACCTCGGTGGGGCGACGCGGGGTGCGCCGGTCCCCGGTGAGGCGGCAACCTACCACGGCCGTGCCGGCTCAGCGGGCCGGCGCCGGCGCCGTGGCTATTCGATCGGCCAGCCGTGATCGGCCCACGTCCCCACGCCGCCGTCGGCGACGTGGATCACCGCCTCGGCGCCGTGGCGGCGCAGCAGCGAGGCGGCGACGGCGCTGCGCTGTCCGGAGGAACAGATCGCCGCCACCGGACGCGTGGGGTTGAGCACCTGCGGGATGGCGTCCAGGTCGTGGTAGGGCGTGTGCACCGAGCCGGGGATGTGGCCCTGCTCCCACTCGTCGGCACCGCGCACGTCGAGGATCTGCACATCGCCGGCGCGCTCGCGCAGCTCGCCGACGGTGATGCGCTCCACCCGGTCGATGGGGTGCTTCTCCTCCCGCCAGCTCGTCATCCCGCCGCGGAGGTAGCCGGCCACGTTGCGGATGCCGACCGCCGCCGCCAGGCGCACCGCCCGCAGCGCGTCCGCGTCGTCGCGGCCGATGAACACCACCTGCTGGTCGCGATCGGCGACCCACGCCAGCTTGGTGCCAAAGCCGGCGCGCACCGCCGGGTTGCAGACCGCGCCGGGGATGTGGGCGTCATCGAACTGCAGGTCGGTGCGCACGTCGACGAGCAGCGCGCCGGCGGCCTGCTGGGCCTGCACCTGGCGGGGCGTCAGCGCCTCGGCCTGCGCGGTCCCGTCCGACAGCGGGCCCCGGTTCAGCGCCACGATCGCCTTGAAGTTCGGCGGCTGGGGACCGAGCGCCGACGTCGTCTTTAGGACAAACGCCCGCTCGTCGTCGATCTGCAGCAGCCGGTTGTGGGCGCGCTCGTAGGCGACCGTCGAGGAGACCTTCATGTCCATGCCCGGCCCGCCGCACAGCGACCCGCCGAGGTGCCCGGGCCACACCTCGCACTCTCCCGGCAGCGACAGCAGCGTGTCGTGCAGGGAGTGGAAGATGCCCTGCGCGCCCTCCTCCTTGTCGACGGCGAGATCCGGGCGGGCGATGTCGCCGACAAACAGCGTGTCGCCGCTGAGCACCGCCCACGGCTCCGGGCCGCGCGCGGTGTCGATGAGCGCGAACGCCGTGTGCTCCGGCCGGTGCCCGGGCGTGTGCAGCGCGCGCACGCGCACCGACCCCAGCTCCAGCTCAAAGCCGTCGTCGAAGGGCTCATGCTCGTAGTCCGGCTCGGCGAGCCGGTTGATGTGGATGGTGGCCCCGGTGGCGGCGGCCAGCCGCCCGTGCCCGGAGACGTGGTCGGCGTGGTTGTGGGTCTCCAGGATGTGCTCGATGCGCACGCCCATGTAGCGGGCCAGCGCGAGGTACTCCTCAATCTCCAGCTTGGGATCGACGACGGCGGCCACCCCGGCGTTCTCGTCGCCGATGAGATACGACGCGCAGCCGAGATCGTCGTGGGTGATCTGGCGAAAGATCATCGTCCCCTCCGCTTGGAGCCGGAGGCCAGCGGCAGCCCGGCGCGTGACCAGGCGATGACGCCGCCCCTGACGTTGGCGGCGTCAAGCCCGGCGCCCGAGGCCGCCCGCGTCGCCGCCGCGCTGCGGCTGCCCGAGCGGCACAGGAAGGCGACCGGGCGTCCGGTGTCAAGCTCGCCGAGCCGCCCGTAGAGCTGCTCCAGCGGGATGTGCTTGGCACCGGCGACGCGGGCGTGGGCGAGCTCGGCGTGGCCGCGGACATCGACGAGCTGCAGCTCGCCGCGGTCCAGCGCGGCGGCAGCCTCGCTCGGCGTCAGCGATTTCGAGCGGCGAAAGAGCATTCAGACCTCCTTGGGAGGGCGGCGGTGAGGATCAACTACCCATCCACGATGGGGGGAACCCCAGAGTAGCACATCTACTGAGTTGTATAGTTGTGTCTACTCAGTAGGCGGCGGTGAGCAGCTCAACGATCTCGCGCAGCAGCGGGATCCGCGGGTTGGTGCGGATGCTCGGATCGCTGAAGGCGGCGCGGGCCAGCTCCGGCAGCGCCGCCTGGAAGTCCGCGGCGTCAACCCCGGCCTGGGCCAGGGTCCGGGGCTCCTCCACCTCGTCGAGCAGGCGCTCGACGCGGGCGAACAGCCGCGCGCGGCGCTCCTCCTCGCCGCGGCCGCCGAGGCCGAGGATCCACGCGATCTGCGCGTACTTCTGCGGCGCCACGTAGGTCGCATACCCGGGGGCGGGCATGAACTTCGTCGGCAGCGCGGCGTTGTAGCGCAGGACGTGCGGGAGGAAGATCGCGTTGGCGCGCCCGTGGGCGATGCCAAAGCGGGCGCCGACGGCGTGCGCGAGCGCGTGGTTGAGTCCGACAAACGCGTTGGAGAAGGCCAGGCCGGCGATGGTGGCGGCATTGGCCATCGCCGTGCGCGCCGCCAGGTCGGATCCGGCGCGGTAGGCGCGGGGCAGCGCGTCGAGGATGAGGTTGACCGCCTGCATGCAGAAGGCGTCGGTGAACGGCGAGGCGAAGATGGAGACGGCGGCCTCCAGCGCGTGGGTGAGCGCGTCGATGCCGGTGTCGGCGGTGACGCTCGGCGGCATCGTCAGCGTCAGCTGCGGGTCGACGATCGCCATGTCCGGGACGAGCGAGTAGTCGACGAGCGTGACCTTGCGCTCACCGACGCTGATGACCGCGGCCGGCGAGACCTCAGACCCGGTGCCGGCCGTCGTGGGGATGGCGATCAGTGCAAACGCGTGGGCCTTCTGAGGGAAGGCGGCGATCCGCTTGCGCGCGTCCAGGAACGGCAGCGAGAGCTCGCGGAGGTTGAGCTGCGGGCTCTCGTGAAACAGGCGCATCGCCTTGGCGGCGTCCATGACCGAGCCGCCACCGACGGCGATGATGGCGTCGGCGTCGGTGCGCTGAAGCTCGGCGACGCCGGCCCGGATCTGGGCCTCGTCGGGCTCCGGCTCGATCGCGGAGAACACGTGGACGGAGGTGGTGCCGAGGTGGCGGCTGATCTGGGCCGGGACCCCGCGGGCGTCGCTGGGGCCGTCGGTGACGATCATCGGCCGGCGGACGTCGAGCTGGCGCAGGTTCTCCAGCGCGCCCGGGTTGAAGTACGTGTCCGACGGGACGCGGAACCACTGGGGCGGGGTCTGGCGGCGGGAGACGGCCTTGACGTTGAGCAGGTTGCGGTAGTTGACGTTGTCAGTGGTGTTGGAGCCGCCCCACGTGCCGCAGCCGAGCGAGAACGTCGGCGTCATCGCGTTGTAGACGCCGCCGAGGGCGCCGACCGCGGTGGGGGCGTTGACGAGGATCCGGCCGGTGCGCACCGTCCGGGCGAAGGCGTCGATCACCGCCTCGTCGCGGGCGTAGACCGCCGAGGTGTGCCCCAGCCCGCCGTGCTCGGTGACGAGCTCGCAGGCCCGGATGGCGTGCTCCACCGACGGCGAGCGCACGACGCCGAGCACCGGCATCAGCTTCTCGGCGATGAACGGGTGGGCGGCCAGCGCCTCGAGGTCTGAGGGCAGCGGTGCCAGCAGCACCTTGTCGGCGGCGTCGGCGGAAAAGCCGGCGAGGGCGCCGAGGTTGACGCAGGACTGGCCGAGGACCTGGAGCTGAACCCGGCCGTCAGGGTCAAAGGACTGCGCGGCCAGCGCCGCCGTCTCCTCGTCGGTCAACAGCCGCGCCCCCATGCGCTGAAACTCGGCGAGCATCTCGTCATAGACGGCGTCGTCGATGACGCACGTCTGCTCGGCCGGGCAGATGACCGACGAGTCAAACGTCTTGGAGATGAGGATGTCGACGACGGCCATCCCCGTGTCCGCGCTGCGGTGGACGTAGACGGGGGCGTTGCCGGAGCCGACGCTCAGGCACGGCTTGCCGGCGGCGTTGGCGGCCGCCACCGCCTTGGGGCCGCCGGTCGTCCAGATGAAGTCAACCCCGGGGTGATGGAAGAGGTACTGGGAGACGTCGAGCGACGGGTCCGGGATGACCTGCAGCGCGTGCGGCGGCAGCCCGGCGGCCTCGCCCGCCGCCTGGAGCAGCTGCGCGGCCCGCGCCGCGCACCGGGCCGCCCGGGCCGACGGGCGCATGATGAGCGCGTTGCGCGTCTTGGCGCACACGATCGACTTGAACAGCGCCGTCGAGGTGGGGTTTGTGATCGGCAGCAGCGCCAGCACAACGCCGATCGGCTCCGCGACGTACTGGATCGCCCGCTCCTCGTCCTCGTCGATGACACCGACCGACTTCTTGTCCTTGAGGTAGTCGTAGAGGAACTCGGTGGCGATGTAGTTCTTGAGCACCTTGTCCTCAAGCACGCCGAACTGCGTCTCCTCCATCGCCAGCTCGGCCAGCTCGACGGCGTTCTCCAGGCCGGCAACCGTCATCGCCCACACGATCCGGTCAACGGCCTCCTGATCAAGGCCACGCAACTGCTCGGCGGCGGTGCGGGCCCGCTGCACGTACCCATCGAGCCGAGCCGTCCATTCCTTGGTGCCGGCGGCAGACGCATCGGTGACTGCGGTGGCCATCGCCATCAAGGGTCACAGCGGCGTGCCGGGGCCACATCCGGTCTAACTCTGTGCCCGGGCTGGGGAGTTGTCCGCACTCACACGCGCACCGCCGGCCCAGATGCGCCACCATGGGCGGGGATGGAGGACGAGGAGCGCCGCGGGCAGGACGCCGTCTCCGGCCGCACGCGGCGCAGACGACGAGGCTGGCGTGCGGCCGCGACCGTCGGCGTCGGCGTGATCTCGGTCGCGCTGCTGCTGTGGGTGGCGCCCCCGGGGCAGGTCATGACCCAGATCGGGAACATGGATCCGGCCTGGGTGCTGGCGGCGGTGGGGTTCGAGCTCGCCTCCTGCCTGAGCTATGTCGTCGTCTTTCGCCGGTTCTTCCCGGAGCCCCCGCGCGCGGTCAGCCACCGTGTCGCCTGGATCGCCATGGGCGCCGGGGCGGTGCTGCCCGGCGGCAACATCTCATCGGCCGCGGCCACCGGCCTGTTGCTGCGCCGCCACGGCGTCGACACCCGCCGGCTGGTCAAGCGCTGCGCCGCGCTGCTGTGCCTGCTGACCGGGTTTGGCTTCTTCGTCAACGGCCTGGCCGGCGTGGTGCTGCTCGCCGGCGCGCCCGGCGGACCCCATGACCTCAGCCACACCGTGCTGCCGATCCTCGTCTCCGTCGTGGTGCTGGGGACCGCCGCGCTGGTGATGATGGGCGCCCGACGGGTCGGCGCCGGCGCGCCGCGGCCGATCCGGGGGATCGCCGCCGGGCTGGAGGGGGCGTGGGAGGCGGTCGGAAGCCCGCACTGGCGGCTGCTCGGCGCGGCCGGCTTCCTCGGCCTGGACATGGCGGCGCTGTGGGCGTGCACCGCCGCCACCGGTCACCCGCTCGGCGCCCCGGCGCTCGTGATCGCCTACTGCATCGGCTACCTGGCGACGACCCTGCCGATGCCCGCCGGCCTCGGCGTGCTCGACTCCGGGCTGGCGGCGTCCCTGGTGCTCTACGGCTTCTCGCCGGCGGCCTCGGTGGGGGCCGTGCTCGTCTACCACGCGATCTCCATCTGGGTCCCGGGCGTCGGTGGTCTGGTCGCCTGGCTGCCGGCCCGGCGCCGGCGCCCGGTCACCGCCCCCAGCGTGGCGCTGCCGGCGCTCGTCGTCATCCCGGCGGCCGAGACGGCGGGCCCGGACGCCTGACCCGCGGGCCCCGGCCCGGCGCCCGCGGCGGCGCCCCGGCGGCCTGGTGGGCCCGGCGGCCCGGGGGCCCGGGGGGGCGCGTCGCTCATACAAACGTCCGCCCGTGCCGATACGGGGCGTGACCTTTGCTCCCGCGCGTGGTCTAAAGAGGCAGATCAACCGCCTCCCGCAGCGGCGGCGAGGCCGGACCGAGGCAACTCACAAGGAGTGTTTTCAGCATGACGATCAGTCTCAGACGGGCCGCCGCCAGCGCGCTCGGCACCGTGACGGTGCTGGGGGCGATGGCGGGCGTGGCCGACGCGAAGACGTTCCGGGGCGCGGTGGTCCACCACAACCGGCGCGCGCATTCGTTTGTCGTCGCCGACCGCAGCGGCCACCTCTATGCCGTACACGCCAACCACGCTCCCCGGATCGGCAGCGAGGTCATTGTCCGCGCCCAGCGCCTGCGCAACGGGACCTACCGCCTCCAGCACGTCCGGCGCGCCGGCCACGCCGCCCGGCACGTTCGCATCCGCGGCGTCGTCAGCTACGTCGACCGGCGCACCGGCGCGTTCACGGTCTCGGCCCCCGGCGTGTCGATGCTGGTGATCCGCTCCCGCAGCCGCCGCTTCCACGCCGCCGATCTCACCTCCTCCTCCGGCACGGGGACCACTCCGCCGGTCGGCTCGCCGGTCGTCGTCACCGGCACGGTCAACGACCAGGGCGAGATGGACGACCAGAGCGTCCAGACCGTCGGCACCCCGGCCACCAGCATGGATCTGGAGGGAACCGTGCTGTCGGTCGACCCCACCGCGGGGACGATCACCGTCTCGGCCGATGACAGCGAGCAGTCCGGCGCCTCGGTGGTCGTGACCGTGCCCTCCACCCTGAACATCAGCCAGTTCAGCCAGGGCCAGGAGGTTGAGCTCCTGGTGCAGCCCACCGGCACCGGAACCGCCACCCTGCTCGGCTCCTCCGAGGATCAGAGCGCGCAGTCGGCCAACGACGGCGCCAACCAGCAGGGCGACAACCCCAGCGGCGACAGCCAGGGTGGGGACAGCCAGGGCGGCAGCCAGGGCGGCGACGGCCAGGGCGGCAGCCAGGGCGGCGACAGCTCATCGCAGACCGGCGGGACCGGCTCGCAGACGGGCGCGACCGGCAGCGGCTCGTCCCAGAGCGGCGGCGGCCACGACTAAACCCCGGTACCGGCACGATCCCCGGCGCCCCGCGCGCCGGGGATCCGCCCCACCGCATAAGCTCCCGGCCTGAGTGAGCCCGCGCCTCTCCCCCTCTGAGCTGTTCCTCAGGGCGCAGACCGACGAGCGCCTCGCCGCGCTCGCCGCCGAGGGTCACGGCCGGGCGTTTGCCGTCCTCATCGAGCGCCACCGCCGCCCCCTGATGGGACACGCGCGCCGTCTCGTCGGCCCGGAGCGCGACGAGGACGTCGTCCAGCAGGCCCTGCTGCGCGCCTGGCGGGCGCTGGAGCGGGGCGCCGAGGTCCGCCACGTGCAGGCGTGGCTGCACCGGATCGTGCACAACACGGCGCTGACCGAGATCGAGCGCCAGATGCCGGCGGCCGAGCCTCTTGACGATGCGCTGATCGACCCCCGCTCGGCCGACGTCGCCGCCGAGCAGCGGCTCGCCGTGCGCGAGGTCCTGGCCGGCGTCTCCACACTGCCGGAGCGCCAGCGTCTGGCCCTGCTGGGGACCGAGCTTGAGGGTCGCTCGCGGCGACAGCTCGCCGCCGAGCTGGGGCTGAGCGAGGGGGCCATCCGCCAGCTCGTCTATCGCGCCCGGGACGGCGTGCGGTCGGCGCTGGCGGCGTTTGTGCCCCTCCCGCTCGTCACGCGCGTCATGCGCGCGTCCGGCTGGCTGCCGGGCACCGGCACGGGCGCCTCGTCGGCCCTGCGGCCGGTCGGCGAGACCGCGGCCGCCTCCGGGCTGGCCACCGGGGCGATCGTCAAGGCCGGCACCGTCGTGCTGGCCATCGGCGCGGTCGGCGGTCTGGTGCTCCACGATGCCCACGGACACCACCATGCTCGCCATGCCGGGGCGCACCGGACGACGGTCTCACGGGCCGCCCGCTCGGCTGCGCGCCCGCCGCTCCGCGGCCGGCAGCTCATGGTCACCGCCATGCGCACCGCCCCGGCCGGCCCGGGGGTGGCGGCCACCACCCACGCCGCGGTGGCGGTCGCGCCGCACGCCGCGGTTCCCGCGGCCGCTGCGGCTCCGGGGCCGGCGCCGGCGACACCCCAGCCGCAGACGAGCATCTCGTCGCAGCGCACGGACCGGACGGGTGGCTCCGGATCCGGCTCCGGCGATTCATCGCGGCCGTCGCACGGCGGCAGCGGCGGCGATTCGTCCAGCCGCGGTTCGGCCCCCACGCGGTCCGCGGCGGGGACGGGTGGCGATACCGGGAGCTCGTCCTCAGGCGATAAGCAGTCCTCGTCCTCGTCCGGCGATGGGACCGGCTCATCCGGCGGCGGTCAGGCCTCGACGGCCCCGGGAACGTCAAGTTCGTCGACGGACACGGCGAGTGCGGCGAGCACGAGCGGTGCACCGGACTCGACGAGCACCTCAGGCCAGTCGGATTCGTCAGGTGCTCAGCCGCCGGCGAGCGGATCGTCGTCGACGGGGACGACGACCTCGCCCAGCGGCGGAGACTGAGCACCCAGCGCGCTCAGCCCTCGTACAGCCCCTCGAAGACGTCGGCGAACTTCTCGTAGACCTTCGCGCGCTTGACCTTGAGCGTCGGCGTCAGCTCACCGTCCTCCTGAGTCAGGTCGCGGTCGAGGATGGCAAAGCGCTTGATCTGCTCGATGCGAGCAAACCGAGCGTTGACGGCGTCGACATGGCGCTGGAGCTCGCTGCGGACGCGCTCGTCGGTCGCCATCGCGGCGATGTCCGGGGCGATCCCCAGCTGCCCGGCCAGCTTCGGCGCCTCGTCCGGGTCGAGCGTCAGGAGCGCGACCAGGTATGGGTGGTTGTCGCCGTAGACGACCGCCTGGGAGACCCAGCGCGTCTCCCGTAGCGCGTTCTCGATGTTGGCGACCGTGACGTTCTTGCCGCTGGAGGTGATGATGATGTCCTTCTTGCGGCCGGTGATCGTCACAAAGCCGTCAGGGTCGATTGAGCCGAGATCGCCGGTGGCCAGCCACCCGTCGTCGAGCGCCTCGCGGGTCGCCTCCTCGTTCTTGAAGTAGCCGGTGAAGATGTTGGCGCCCCGGGCGAGGAGCTCCCCGTCCTCGGCGACCCGCATCTCAAGCGTCGGAACCGGACGGCCGATCGTGCCCATCTTCATCTCGCGGTCGGTGTTGATGGTGCCCGCCGCGCACGTCTCGGTCATGCCCCACGCCTCCAGCAGCAGGATCCCGCAGGAGTCAAAGAACTCCAGCACGTCGTGGCCGATCGGTGCCGCGGCGGTGACCGCCAGCTCCAGGCGCCCGCCGAACAGGTCGCGCACCTTGGCGAGCACCAACCGGTCGGCGATCTGGTGCTGGAGGGCGAGCGTCCGCCCAGGGCTCCCGCCGATGCGCTCCAGCTCCCGGACGCGGTGCCCCACCCCCAGCGCCCAGCGAAACAGCTCGCGCTTGAGCCGTGGCTGATCGGCGATCCCGGCGGTGGCGGCGGTGTAGATCTTCTCCCACACCCGCGGCACCGACGGGAAGTAGGTGGGGCGCGCCTCGCGCAGGTCGTCGAGCAGGCGCGCCGAGTCGCGCTGCCAGTAGATGATCATGCCGCCGAGATCAAGCGCGAACACCTCAACGATCCGGGCGAACACGTGGGCCAGCGGCAAAAACAGGAAGAACTCGATCGGCGCCTGGGTCCGCGTCAGGTCAAGGCGCTCCTCCAGTCCGTGCGCCGCCTCGGTGAAGTTGCGGTGGGTGAGGATGCACGCCTTGGGCGGCCCGGTGGTGCCGGAGGTGTAGACGAGGCTGGCCATGCTGTCCGGGCTGACCGTGGCCACCCGCTCGTCGATCCAGTGGTCCGGGACATCGTCGCCCCGCCGGACGAGATCGTCGAGGCTCATCGCCCCGGGCGCCGGGCCGGTGAGGCAGATCACGTCCTGAAGGGCCGGGCAGCGGTCGCGGATCTGGGTGATCTTGGCCACCTGGGCCGCGTCCTCACAGAACACCGCCCGGGCCTCGGAGTGGCTGAGCACGTACTCGCACTCCTCCGGTGAATTGGTCTGGTAGATGGGGGCGACGACGGTCGCGGCGCAAAAGCTGCCGGCGTCGGCGATCGTCCATTCCGGCCGGGTGTCAGACAGGATCGACACCCGCTCGCCCGGCTCGATGCCGAGGGCGATCAGGCCCTTGGCGACCCCGCGGGCCTGGGTGACGAAGTCCGGGTAGCCGAGATCCCGCCAGGCCCCCTCGGCCTTGTAGCGGAGGGCCGTGCCGTCACGGTCCGCCAGGCTGAGGATCATCGCCCCCAGCGTCTGCGTTGCGGTCGACAGGCGGAGCGCCGAGGCCTCCGCGGTCGGTGCTGATGCCGCTGTAGCGCTCATGATGACTCTCCTTCGCGGGCGCGACAGCGGCTTGCCGCGCAGCCGCATGCAGGTTTTTGGGGATGGTCCTGCTTCGATCGTACGCCGCGCCGCCGGGGACGGCATCCGGATTTCCCTGCAGCGCCCCCGGGGAAGCACGGGCCCGGTGGCAGCGACTCTGACGGGGGCGGCTTACATGCGCCCGCCGGGGCTCAGCTCGCGCTCGTACTCCTCCAGACACGCGCTGATCGACCTGACGCACGCGGCGCCGTCAAACAGCTCCGGATGCGCGTGGCGCAGCCGGCGCAGAAGCAGCGCGTAGGCGACGAACCGCGCCGGCGCCTGTAGGACCGCCACCGCCCCAACGGTGGCCGCCGCCGCGAGCACGTGACCGTGCTCCGGCCCCCTCACTGCGTGAACCATGGGCCCTTCTTCCCTGAAAGAACAATGGATCTCGGTTGCCCCCGAGACTGCCGTGTTGAGTGTCCTTCAGTTAACGCATGACGTCAACGGATCCTTTGGTCCCTCGTGGCCGCGAGCTGCTCTTTTTTGGGGGGCCGGGGCACATCAGGTCGTCAGCTTGGGCGGATCCTTGAGCGCCGCATCGGCCTCGTCGTCAAGGCCGGATCCGAGCCGGCGCTGACCGGCGCAGCGGTTGAGGCGCTCGTCGAGCTCAGCCGCACCCGCACCGCTCCCTGCCGGTTTCCGGGGCCCGCCGTGTCAGAGGGTGCCGGTGCACGTTGCGGCGCCGACGTGCACGGTGATCTGCTCCCCGCCCGCCCCGTCGAAGTACACGTCCGCGCTGCCCGCACCGTCGGTGTGCCAGCTGCGCGAATGACCGGCCGAGTCGCTCACCGTGACCGGCTGATCCGGCTCGCTGGAATGGACGTAGACGTCGTAGTCGTGATACCGCGGGTTGTAGGAGGCGGTGACCGAGCATCCGGCGGATGTGTTGGGGCTGGATCCCGACTGGCTGGTGGTGATCGGCGCGGGCGGCGGTGGGGATGCGGCGCCGTGCCGCGCCAGCGCGACCCAGTTGGCCACGATCGCGTGCTGGGCGACGCGCAGCGACAGCTGCCCGTCGCACACCTCGCGCCGCAGCTCGTTCTCAACCGAATCCTTGGGGTTGGGCGAGCCTCCCGGCTCCGGCCACAGATTCCGGGCGTCATTGGTGGCGCCGCCGAGCTCCAGCGGCACAAAGTGGTCGTACTCATAGGCGCTCAGCGAGCCGCCGTCGCCGTATGCCGCCATGCTTGCCGCCTTCTCCTGCTCGGTGATCGATTCCGCAGGGCGCACCGTTTCGGTCCATCCGGCGGCGCAGATGGTGCTGCCGATCGTCGCCGGCGTGACCTGCGGATTGAGCGCCCCGGGCGTGCACCTCGGATCCGGCCGCGAGTACAGGCCGGAACCGATCTGGTGACAGGAGCCGG